>JAWAEB010000033.1:0-17298 GCA_038891515.1 Nitrososphaerota archaeon
TGGGTTTCTTGAGTGGTTTGAGGATGATGTGTGCATGGGTAAAGACCTAATCACGAACTTGAGGGGATTGATGGAAAATAGGCTATGTGGAGCCAAGCCATTTGGGGTCAACAAAATATTTATCCTTCACACTAAAATTCTCGATATGAAGCTTGAAGGAAAAGTGGCAGCAATCACTGGTGCAGCCTCGGGAATAGGTAGGGCTATAGCCATCCAATTCGCCAAAGATGGTGCTAAGGTGGCCGTGATTGACTGTTTTAGGGAGGGGGGCGAGAGGGTAGTAGATGGGATAAATAAGGAGTTCGGTGAAGCCATCTTTGTTGAAGCCGACGTCTCCAAGGTTGCCGACACCCAACGAATGATAAGAGAAGTCGTTAGTAAGTTTGGAAAGCTAAACATACTAGTCAATGACGCTGGAATAGAGCTGGTCCGACATACTCTGGAGACGAGCGAAGAAGAATGGGACAAGGTGAACGCGGTCAATCTCAAAGGAGTCTTCTTTTCCTCCAAGGCGGCAATCCCTGAAATTTCAAAGGCTGGAGGCGGCTCAATAATCAACATATCCTCAGTCAATGCTGTCAATGGCCTCGCTGACTTGGTGGCCTATTCGGCTACAAAGGGAGGAGTTCTAGCGATGACAATAGCTATGGCCAAAGATGTTGCCCCAATGAATATCAGGGTGAATGCCATACTGCCTGGAGCCGTAGATACCCCCATGCTCCGGACCTACCTAGACAGTCAGCCTGACCCAGCTAAAGCACTGAGGGAAATGGTTGACAGACATCTTCTTAAGAGGATTGGGACTCCAGAAGATATTGCGAAGGCAGCTCTTTATCTAGCATCCGACGACGCTCAATGGGTAACAGGTATTGCTCTAGTAGTTGATGGTGGCTATCTTCTTGGGATTTAAAATTATCTAAGAATTCTCTGCACACCATCGGTTGGCTCTGAGATGGGGTGAGGCATAGGTCTTCGGCGGATGTGTATACGGTATCTACGAATGGTTATCATCCCTTAATAAGCTTGTCAAGCTCTGTTAGCTTAGGTGTTACTTACTCGGTCTAGCCTCAGCAACCTCCTCATCAGCTCTATAAACTCTTTGAACATAGTTCTCCCTCTTTCAGTCGTTTTATATACAACCGTCTCTATGAGGCCTTGGCAGGTGGGTGGATAGCTGGGGATGGTCTGAGCTCATAGGCCTCCATGGTGTCTTAAATGGTCTTTAAGTACCTGGATGTGCTGTACAATGTTGGGATGAAGTATCCACTGATTGTCCTCAACTTCAAGGCCTATGCCGAAGCTTTAGGAGAGCGTAGTCTGAAACTAGCCTTGGTGGCTGAGGGTGTTGCCTCTGAGGCGGGGGTGGAGATAGCTGTCTGCCCCCAGTATCTGGATGTGGAACTTGTCGCATCAAGGGTTAGGATTCCTGTATTCGCCCAGCATGTGGACCCTTATCCGCCAGGCCCCCACACAGGCTCCGTTACAGCTGAAGCACTGAAGGTTAAGGGTGTGGTTGGCTCTCTTCTCAACCACTCGGAGAAGAGGGTCAACTTGGCTGACATAGCCACCTGTATCAGCAGGCTTCGGATGAATGGACTCCAGTCCCTGCTCTGTACTGGCGACCAATTTGTGAGTATGGCTGGAGCCGCCCTCAATCCTGACATCATAGCGGTAGAGCCCCCTGAGCTCATCGGGACAGGCGTAGCAGTGTCCAGGGCTAGGCCTGAAGTGATTAGTGAGACTGTGGAGAATGTACGTCGTGTGAACGATAAAGTCCACATTCTATGTGGTGCGGGAATCTCTGGCCCGGAGGATGTAGTGGCAGCCATTAGGCTGGGGGCTGAGGGGGTACTTCTTTCAAGTTCCTTCGTTAAGAGTCATGATCCTGAGAAGCTTTTGAGGGAGATGGCTGGAGCCCTCTAAACTATCTCCAGTTGTATGGGCTGGCCATCTGACGTGTATACATATACATCCCCCTCATCCCTGTAGGGCGCGGCCAGTATCATCATAATCCTGCCCATAGAGTGGTTGAGGTCTTCCACAGATGGCGAGCCTACACCAGATGGGTGGGAGTGGGCCACACCTAGGAAGGAGAGATCTATTGGCAGCTGGTAGGGATTGAAGGAAGAGAAGCTTTCACCATATATGGACTGAGGCGCCAGATATATCTCCCTCACCTGGACTGTGTCTTTCCTGCTTTCACCATGCAATAAGACTATAACCTCCCGGGGGTGGAGCTCACGGGCCATGTGGAGAAGGAGCTCCAACTCATGGCGGGGTAGCACAACCCGGCTCAGGCCCATAGGTGTCACCTCAGAAGCCCATGTGATAAACCATATGCTGCCTCTATAACTCAGGATAATATCCGGCAGGACTGTTCTGGGCAAGATTTTATAGTAGAGGTGGATGAGCCAAGATGAGATGGCTGCGGTCACAGCCCTGAATAAGTTCACCAACTTCAGCGAGTGGTTTGACAGTCTCCTTCTTGAGGCTAGGATAGTGGATGACAGGTTCCCTGTGAAAGGGTTCTCGGTCTACCTCGAAAATGGTACATTCATGTTGAGGAGGCTTAGGGAGCTTCTGGAGAGTGAGCTCAACCTAACCGGTCATGTGGAGATGCAGTTTCCCCTAGTTACGACCGAGGAACTGTTCTCGAGGGAGGCCCAGCACATCAAGGGCTTCTCCGGCGAGGTCTTCGTGATTGAGAGCGCTGGCGGTGGCCAGCTCGAGAAGAGACTCATCATTAGGCCCACGTCCGAGACGATAATGTATCCCATGTTCAAGCTCTGGATACGTAGTCACGCAGACCTGCCCCTCCTAGTATATCAGAGCAACAATGTATACAGGCATGAGACGAAGGCTACGAGACCGCTGCTGAGGGTTAGGGAGATACCGTGGAACGAGGCGCATACAGTCCACGCCTCGGCCTCAGAGGCTGAGGAGCAGGTGCTGAAGGCTGTGGAGATTTATGGGAGGGTTTTGGACAGGGTTGGCATTGGATATTTGATCCTCAGGAGGCCCGACTTCGACAAATTCGCAGGAGCGAAGTACTCGATAGCTTTCGACGCATGGACGCCCGATGGTAGAGTGAACCAAGTGGGTACGGTGCATAATCTGGGAAGGAACTTCTCAAGGGTTTTCGAGATAGAGTTTGAGACCAAGAATGGAAGGCGGGAGAACCCATATCAGCTCTGCTATGGTTTCGGATACAGCAGGGTTATGGCCGCAATAATAGCCCAGCACGGCGACGATCGGGGATGTGTTCTGCCACCAGAGGTGGCTTCCAAGCAGGTGGTTGTTGTCCCTATCTATTTCAAGGGTCAGGAGGAGACGATTATTGCCTATGCTAGGCGGGTTGGAGAGTCTCTGAAGCCTCTGCGGGTGATGGTGGATGAGAGGCCAGATGTTACGCCGGGTGAGAAGTTTTACTACTGGGAGCGATTGGGTGTTCCGGTTAGAGTGGAGGTTGGTCCACGTGAGGTTACTGAGAGCAAGGCCACTGTCTGCCGGAGGGACACTCTTGAGAGGGAGATGGTGGATTTTGACGACCTACCCGAGCACATATCCGATCTGCTGAAGAAGATTGACGCCAGCCTAGCAACACGAGCGAAGCGTATGATGGAGCAGATGATTGTGGATATCCATGATGTGAGTGAGGGTAGAGAGGCCATCTCGGATAGGAAGATTCTGAGGGTTGAGTGGTGTGGGAGGATTGAGTGTGCCGAACAGCTTAAAAATAGTGTTGGCGGCGAGGTGAGGGGCACACGGTTTGATGTCACGGAAATTCCGAGGGGTGGTTGTATAATCTGCAATCAGCAGGCCCGGGAGGTTGTTTATGTGGCTAGGGCATACTAGCCCACATTTATGGAGATGAACTTGTCTAGGTGTTTCAGCCTCTTGGCGGGATGTGGGTGGGTGCTGAAAAGCTCCATCGCTAGGCTGGGCCTAGAGTTCTTAACCTCTTCCACCAGTCTGTCTATGTCGCCATAGGCTTTGAGCGACTGGTCCGGGTCGGCTATGAAGAATGCCTTGAACTGGTCGTAGTGGGCTACCTGGCTCTTTCCCAGCCTACCCGTCAAAGTCATTATCCTCACCAGCCCACGCTGTAGGTTTCTAGCACCATCTCTCACGACTGTGGCGGCGTGGTAGTCAGCGTAGTACTCTCTGAGTCTGCTCATATAGAACACGAATAGATTGAAGATGAAACTGGCTGCAATCAGTGCTCCGCCGATTAGGGCTGCTCCTCCACCGCCCCCACGGTCTCTCCCACCATACATCCCGGAGAGGAGTAGGGAGTAGCCTAGGTAGTATATGATGGCTGGTATGATGCTTATCATTAGCATGACAGCCACGTCTCTGTGCCTGATATGACCGATCTCATGACCTATTATGGCCTCAACCTCCTCACGTGGGAAGTTGTTGACGAGTGGTCTCGTGACCGCTACGATTGGCCCTGTGAGTGGGCTGCCGTAGGCGAAGGCATTGGGTATGCTTATCTCGGCCACCATCGTCTTGGGCTGTCTTGAGAGTCCGCTGGCCTGGGCTATCCTATGCACCGACTCCTGAAGCCATGCTAGTTCGCCCTCAGCGGGTCTGACACGGTATATGGCTCCCACGATGTAGGGGCCTATGAGCCACTGGAAAACGTGGAAGAAGACGACGAAGCCTAGTATGCTGTAGATGCTGAGGAAGGGGGCTCCCACATATGATAGAACGGCTACGAATATGAGAGAGGCTACAGCGGTGACTAGAGCCCATGTCCCTATCATGGCCAGCCTGAGCTTTATCAGGGACAGCCTCACTTCCTTGGTAGCCATTTTGCATCCCCGTTGATGTGTCTACGGACTTTCTTATAAACCAATTCCATAAACAACTTTTAGAAGAACTGCTCCGGCCTTCTCTCCTCCCTAGCCCTAACCTTCAGAACACCGTAGTGGATTGCACAGCTTATGCAGAGGTTCTTGACAACCACATTCTCCGCCAAGTAGGCGCCCGCCTGCTTCAGCTCACGGGCTAGATCGCCCCTCACCAGCGAGACACGCCTTGTGACACGCTGAACCTTGCTTCTGGGCACCTGCGCTCCACAGTTGTCACATTGGATGGTGGACTCTTTACCCTTGGCGCCTTTCGCTCTTCCCCGGCTCCTCCTTTTGAATGGCATTATTTACATCAGCTACCCAACATTTAATAAGTGTTTGTCCGGCCGGCCAAATGTATCGGGAAGCCACGCACCTCCTTCCTCTCAGGATACCTGAAGGTGAGGATTTTACTGGTCTTCTTACCATAGTCCACGAGACCTTCCAGCATCTTGACCGCAGCTACAATCCCATCTATCACGGGTACGCCTAAGGCCTCCTCCATCGCCTCCTCAAGTCCTGCCATCCCAGCGCATCCGAGGAGCAGAACCTCAGCCCTATCTTCTGTGACCGCTCTCCTACCCTCCTCTACCATGAGCTTGGTAACGGTCTCGCCGCCCCTCTCAATGTCTAGGACAGGTGTGTTTATGACTCGGATGGATGCGCATCTTTCGGACAGTCCATACCTCTTCACCATCTCATCCACCGGGCCTATAAACCTGTCCAGTATGGTTATTATGGAGAACTTGTAGCCGAGTGTGCACGCCATAAGCATGGATGTCTCGCCAATACCCACGACGGGCGCCCGAGCCAACTCCCGGGCCGCATAAAGCCCTGGGTCGCCGTAGCAGGCTATGGCATATCCGTCAAACTTCTCCACCTCACCTATCCTAATCTCCTCCAGAACTCCTATGGTGGCCAGCGCCTCGTCATAGTAGCTTTCTATTGACGCGGGTCCTATGGATGGGTTGACAGCAACTATCTCCGTCCCGGGCCTTGCATATTCTAGAGCTTTTTTCCTTATGGCCTCCGTCATACTGTCTGTTGTGTTGGGGTTGATTATCTTGAGGCGCATGGCTGTTTCGTCCCTGAGAGTTATATAAGCGTTGTAGGCGCTCGGCTAACGCTTAAGAGGTCCACCAAGATACCAAGCCCATGTTAAAGGCATTAGTGTGCGACCCTATTGAGAAGAGTGCGGTGGATATCCTTTCGTCTGCAGGTGTTCAGGTGGATTCCAGACCGACGATAACCGCTGAGGAGTTATTGGAAGCTGTCAAGTCCTACAACATACTTGTGGTTAGGGGGAGGACCAAGGTGACTTCCAAGGTGATTGAGAACGGCCTCCCCCACTTAAAGATAGTGGGCCGTGCTGGTGTTGGGTTGGACAACATAGATCTCGAGGCTGCGGCTAAGTATGGCGTTAAGGTGGTCAACACTCCAGAAGCGCCTACAAATGCTGTGGCAGAGCTGGTGATAGGACTGATGATTTGTCTGGCCCGTGACATTCCAAGGGATGACAGGGTTGTGCGGGGTGGTGGCTGGCCCAAGCATGCTCGGATGGGGATGGAACTGGCGGGAAAGACATTGGGAGTGGTGGGGTTCGGCAGGATAGGTAGGAGGGTGGCGGAGCTGGCCCGAGCCTTCAGCATGAGCATACTGGCCTACGATGTCATAGAAATCCCTCTGGAGGTCTTAGCGAGAACCCAGACAACGATCACAGATCTTGAGACTCTCCTCAGGTCTTCAGACTTTGTCACTCTACACGTGCCGCTCACCCAAGAAACCTATCACATGATAGACGGCGTGATGCTGAGGATGATGAAGCCCACATCCTATCTCATCAATGTGTCTCGTGGAGCTGTAGTGGATGAGGAAGCCCTCTATGAGGCTTTGACAAGCGGGTGGATAGCTGGTGCCGGGCTGGATGTTTTTGAGAAAGA
The DNA here is from genome assembly GCA_038891515.1 of Nitrososphaerota archaeon. Lineage (GTDB taxonomy): Archaea > Thermoproteota > Nitrososphaeria_A > Caldarchaeales > Caldarchaeaceae > HRBIN01. Next base: position 6,797 of record JAWAEB010000033.1, read on the forward strand.
GCCGCCTGCAGGGAGTAAGCTGCTTGGTTTGGAAAACGTGGTTCTAACACCCCATATTGGTGCCCAGACTAGGGAGGCTCAGGAGGCGGCGGCCACTATGCTGGCTGAAAAGATCCTGAGGGAACTGGGGCTAAGGTCCTAGCAGCAGCCGGCTGAGAAGCTCAGCGGGATAAAGGTGTCTCAGCCCCTCGAAGTAGTATACGGTGATGGGTTCTTCGTAGAACCTGTCTATCACCATGCCCGGTGGTAGGTGAAACTTCCTACTCTTATCCACCCAAGCCCTCAGGCTATCCTCTGCCTCCACGGCCGGATGTGTCAAAAGATCCAGCGGGCAGAAGATAAACATGGGTCTATTCACCACCACGTGGCGGGTTGATTTGGGTGGTAGACGAATACCTTGGACAGCCATCTCCACCACCCTCCTTTTCTCGAGAAACGGGATCAGGTAGCCGGCTATCGGTCTCTCACCCCGGGCACGTCTAAGAAGCTCACCCTCCATCACATACTCAAGTCCCGACATCTTAAACCTCTCATCCAATACCTCCACTAGGCTGAATAGACGCCCCCCCTCACCGCTTACTCCCAGAACCTCGTCACCCGTTAAGATGAGGAGAGGATAATCCGCCGGCCTGCCTCCCACCAAGATGTCTAGGCTTCCCAAGCTAGCTATGGCTAGGCCATGTTTTCGTGTAAGGGCCTCCACTTCATCAGTACTCACACGTGTATGGAGGAGCCTAGCCCATGTCTCCAGTATCACATCTCCGCCTAGGTAGTCAACCATGTATGCAGGTACAAATTTAGCTCCCAGGATGCTGAGGGCCTCAGCCCTATGCGTACCGTCCACAATCACATGTGTCTTGGCATCCACTATGACTGGGTGGATGACATATCCTAGGCTCTTTATATCGGATGCCAGCTTCTGGGAGAGGCTTGGTATCGATCTTTCATGTGGCGTGAGTCGGTGGATGGGGTCTAGCCCTAAACTCATCTTAGACCAGCTGCATATTCTTCCAGCTCCCGTATCTCCTCAGCTATGTGCCATTGTAGGGTGCTATAAACATCCTCCAAGACAACTCTTGGACGGGCGGCCTCCGTTGACTCGGCCTCCTCCGTCGCTCTTCTCAGCTCATCGCGGAATGATTCGATTACCTCCCTCTCCAGCTCCTCGCTCCACAAACCCTTTTTCAAGAGATACCTCCGCATCCGATCAAGGGGGTCTAGACTTCTCCAGTATCTCACCTCCTCCTCGCTCCGATATCTCTTGGGGTCGTCAGCGGTGGTATGGGGCCCTATTCTGTAGGTGAAGGCCTCGATGAATGCTGGGCCTCCACCCGCTCTCGCCTCCTCCACAAACCTCCGGACCACGGTGTATACGGCCATGACATCGTTACCGTCAACCCGCACCCCTGGCATTCCATAGGCCTTAGCCTTATCTGCCAGCGTCTCAGCCTTGGTCTGGAGCTTAACTGGGACGGAGATGGCCCACTGGTTGTTCTGGCAGAAGAAAATCACAGGAGGCTTGAACACTCCGGCGAAGTTTATCGCCTCATGGAAGTCACCCTTAGATGTGGCTCCATCGCCCATGTAAACCAATGATACGCTCTTTTCACCCTTGGCCTGAGAGGCCATCGCCAACCCAACAGCCACTGGAGCCATAAGCGAGACACCTCCTGCACCCACCACCACACGTCTATTCCGGTCACCATAGAGCGTGATCTCATGCCCCTTGAGGATGTCCCGCTCGTTAGCGAACATCCTATGCTCCAGCTCAACCAGCGGCACCCCCCTTGCAATTAAGACTGGAAACTCACGGTAGGTGGGGAATATCCAATCAAGTTCGGTGAGGGCGTGGGCAGACCCAACCATAGACGCCTCCTGACCCTCTGCAGGGGCGTATCTGGAGACGCGTCCCATGGGATGTATATGTAGCATCCACTCGTCGAACACTCTTGAGACCACCATATCTCTCATCAGCTGAATCAGCTTACCCTCGGTGAGGGTTGGGTCTGGCTCGGCTTCCAGCACCCCTTCGGGGCTGAGTATTCTTATCAAATTCTTCACTGTTGGGCTGACTTGATAGTTTGAAGCAGCTCCAGAAGTTCCCTGTCGCCTACTGGGCCCTTCCTAGATATTGACCTCTCCTTCACAATCTCTAGAAGGGACTGCACCTCCTCTGGGGTTGCTTCCACACCAAGACTCTTAAGCTTCCACTCAAGTGAGTGCTTACCACTTTTCTTCCCAACCAATACGTCATGCTTGTTACCCACAATCTCCGGGAGGAAGGCCTCAGAGCCCAGATGGTATTTCATCCAACCCGCAACCGCTATGCCTGACTCCCTAGTGAAGACTCTGTCACCCACTATGGGCTTGTTGGGCGGTAGGGTAAAGCCGGTAAGCCTTTCCACCAGCTTCGAAACCCTTACTAAGGACCTATAATTGAGTCCCAGCCTCCTGCCATATAGGAGCTCTAGGCTAAGCGCCACCTCCTCAAGCGATGCGTTACCCGCCCTCTCACCAATCCCATTGACAGATACATGCACCACACTTGCGCCCCCCGCTAGCCCAGCCACACTGCAGGCAGTCCCAAAGCCGAAGTCGTTGTGGCAGTGAACCTCTATCGGAACTGTCACCACCTTCCTTATCTCTTCAACCAGGATCCGGAAGGCTTCTGGTGTTGAGCAGCCGAAGGTGTCCACAACTACGATGGCGTCAGCCCCTGCCTCCCTCACCACGGTTGAGTAGATATGCTTGAGGAAGTTAAGGTCTGCCCGTGTACCGTCCACGCCGAAGAAAACTGTGTAGAGACCGTGGCTCTTGGCATACTCCACATGCTCCGAAGCTTTCTCCACCACATTTTCAGGACTCCACCCAAATTGGGTGAGCTTAGGTATTCCTACAGGTCCTTCGGTGACTATGCCGGAGACATCAGCCTTGAGGGCTGCGTCTATGTCTTCTTTGACCAGCCTTGCGAAGGCGAATACCTTGGCCCTGAGACCTTCGGTAGCTATCAGCTTCACGGCCTGAGCATCTTCAGGCGAGACAACGGGCATACCCGCCTCTATTCGATGGACGCCAAGCTCGTCCAAGGCTCTAGCTATCTCAAGCTTCTCTTCAGCTCTCAGAACTACGCCCGGGGTCTGCTCACCATCCCTCAGCGTTACATCATGTATCTCAATTTTCTCTGGGAACCTAAGGCCCTTCACTAAGATGTAGTTGAATGGGCTGACCCAGTGGCTTTCGCTCTTCCAAGGTTCTGACAATACACGGTCACCTCCCCTCAGCAACGATGGGGTTACGCATCAAACCCAGCCTCTCAATCTCAGACTCCATAACATCACCAGGCTTGAGATAGTATCTTTCAGGGTTCTCCCTGAAAGCTGCCACACCCGATATCGTCCCAGTGGTTATGATGTCTCCGGGCTCAAGCATAACCCATGAGTAATGCTCTATTATCTCGCCCAAGGTCACGGAGAGTCTACTGGTGCTGCCTGACTGCCGCACCTCACCGTTCACCCTCAGCTCCATCTTGAGGTTATGCGGGTCCGGCACATCATCCTTCAGAGTCAGGTATGGGCCCATAGGCGCAAACGTATCTAGGTTCTTGCCGAAGTTGAGGAGCCCGTTCTTCATCTCAGTCCGCTGTATATCTCTGGCGGTTATGTCGTTGAAGACCATATAGCCAGCCACGTAGTCCAAGGCATCCCTCCTCGAGACATATTTGCACCGCCGGCCAATCACTATTGCCATCTCCAGCTCGTAGTCCAGCTCCTTCGTGTAGCTGGGGTATATTATTGGGTCGTAAGGCCCTATTATGGCTGATGGGCTTTTGAGGAAGGATATCCACTGGGGAATGGGGAACTCCCACTTAGCCTTATCAGCCTCCTGAGCATGTTCCCTGAAGTTGCCGGCCGTGTGTAATATCTTGCCAGGCCTAGGTATGGGTGCCATGAGACGCACATCTGTGAGATTAAAAACCAGCCTCCCCCCATCCAAATCGCCCGAGAGTATGGTCTCAGCCTTGGACAGAACTTCTTTAAGCGACTCCCATGCCCTCCTCCCCCTTCTCAGCAACCCCAGCATATTGGAGGGAAGAAGTCCGTCGGCCAAAATCTGGGGATCCTCCTCCCCCTGAGACTCCAAGATGGCTGTGTATGCTGCGTTGGCATCTATCAGCTTGCTGTCCACCAGAAGACCCACCCTAGGTGTCTTGAGGTATGGGTGTATGAACGTTGCCAGCTTCAACTTGTGGTCACCTGTAACGGCCAAATAATATATCTTACTCGGCCATTATAGCTTGCCGACTATCCGAGCTCCCCAAGGGCAGTATGATTTGACAGTCTCAACCCAGTAGTCCAAGTCATTCTCGATGTGGCTCGGCAGCCCATCGCACAGCTCTATGCTAAACTCCACCATCCTCACCGTCTCGGGCTTGAGGTGCCAGTTCCATGGCCTGTTGAAACCACCATCTCCTCGGGCCAGCTCACCCATGGGGAAGAGAATGTTGCCACCCCTTAGGTTCTCCTCAGCCAGCCTAATGGTCTCCCTGTCAAGAATATGGATGATAAACCGCTCTCCATGCACGTCCACCACGAAGTACCCGCCGGACGGTATGGTGATGCTAAACACCAAGATAGCAAATAATGCGGAGGCTATGACCACAACAGGCAAGACGTAGATTCTTCTCAGCATGTTTGACCAGGGATTAGCCACGATAAATATTCAAGAAATAAAACACCTACACCGTAAACGATTATTAGCCCCCCTAAACACCTGCTCCCATTGGCAAGTTGGAAGATACTGCTCGCATCCCTTACGATGGCCCTCATCCTCTCGGTCTATATGACGTTCTACACCGAGAATACACCCAAGAGAGTGCAGGCCACACCACTAATCCACTATTCTACTTCAAACGCGGCGGAGCTTGCCTCCATCTATGCTGAAGCGTTGGGAGACGGCATAATAGGCATCAGCAACAGCACCTATACAGAATATTGTACGGTCCACGGCTTCGATACAGCGTTAGGCAATATTGTGGAAGTGGGGTACTGTGGCCATGACCTAAGGTATCTCACATATTCCAGCATTCATGGCTTGGCAGCCCCGCCGCAGCCAGCTGAGGAAATAATCGTAAGGGTGGTGGAGATTATGACCGGCATACAAGATGTAGAACTTGCGTTTTCCATCTCTGTCGAGCCTAGGCCGGAAGGGTTTGAGGCTGTGAGGGCCGTACAGACGATCGGTAAGCTACCAATAAGCTGGTCGGGTTTCCAGATGTTGAGGGATCCTACGAAAGGGCTCTTGAAGACGGTAACCCTCTACAATTTTTACATCTTCCCAGATGGGGGCAAACTCCCTAACCCCGACTACGGGAAGCTGTCAGCAATGATATCAGGTGACGGGGTGGAGTATCACGAGCCATACGTGACTTCTCTTGGCTTTTGCGGCGGATGGCTCACCTACAATGTGGCTGTACGCTGGGTCAAAAGCCCGGCGTTGGGGTACAATGCCATGATAGACATCCATGATGGTACAGTTCTCTCCCTTGTCAGCCTCAGCCCCATAGGCAGCTACAGGCTGGTAAGTCCAAAATGCTGATAAGGTATAGCGGCCTGACTCTCGGAGGCTGCCCGCTCCCAAGTGGCTGCACAACCTATAAATTTTCTAGAGATATCCCACTTTTCCGTGAATGTGCGGATTGTCTACTGTGTTCCATGCAGGCATCTGCCTCAGGCTCTTGAGCTGGCTAAGGATCTGCTGGGCCGTTATGGTCAGAGACTCAACAAGAACTTCTCGGTGACGCTTGATACAACTGATGGTGGCGTCTTCGAGGTCTATCTTGATGGTGAAAGAGTTTTCTCCCGGCATGAGGCGAGGCGGTTCCCCACTGCTCCTGAGATAGCGTCTCTAATTGAAGCTAGGCTGCGATGAGCGAATCCCAAGAGCTAGGTATGTCTACGTAGTTCAGAACCTCTTCCTAGCTCATCAGAGCGTTCGGAGACCGTCAACGTACTCAACCTATATCCATGGCTCCTCAGTATGGAGTAATTAAACTGTCTGGGGGCTTTGTTCCAGCTTGGGTGAGAAGCGCTGCATCTGTATGGGTTCGAGAGTAGTAGTATTTCAAGTCATTCGGTAGTAGTCAGATGGTTGTGGAGAGTCAACACCGAGATCTGATATCATGGGGATTCGAAAGGTTTTGTTAGGCTGTTTTTTGAAAGGTTGGGGGGCGTTTAGTCAAGACCTCGCTGATGAGATCAGCCATCACCTCGTATGGGTTTTGAGCGTAGATAACTGCTCCCGAGACAGCAACGCCTCTCGCACCGCTAGCTAGGCACGGCCCAGCCCTACCGAGGGTTATGCCGCCCAACGCTATCACAGGTATTCTAACCCTCTCTGCCACTTCCTTAAGCTGTTGTAGACCGAGTGATTTGTTGTAGCTAGGCTTGCTTATGGATGGATAGATGGGGCTGAGGGTAATGTAGTCTGCATCCAGCTTCTCGGCATGTAGAGCCTCATCAAGGGAGTGCGTGGACATCCCCACAACCACATCATAACCCAAGACCCTGCGACATTCACCTGGATTGCTACCCCAAGGCAGATGGACTCCGTGGGCGTTGTTCTCAGCCGCAACCTCGGGGTGACGGCTTACAAAGACCAGTGCATCCCAGATTTTGGAGAGCTGCATAATCCTCGATGTCACCTGCGCCAAAATGTTAGGCGGAGACGACTTTACCCTCACAAGCACCCACTTACAACCAGCCCTCAACGACTCACCTACAACACTTAGTAGCCTATCACCCGCAAGATCCAAGTCGGCGACCAGCATAACAGGAGGCTTAGGGATCTCCCACATCTATCCTCCCCTCCATCGGTGAGGAGGGCTGGGCGTAATATTTGCGGGGAATTCTCCCAGCCTTGTAGGCAAGCCGGCCCGCCTCAACAGCTAGACCAATGGCCCTAGCCATACTCACAGGGTCCCTAGCCTGAGCTATTGCAGTATTGACGAGGACCCCATCACAGCCCAGCTCCATTGCCACAGCCACATCAGATGCTGTCCCAACACCTGCATCAACTACCACAGGCACACTAACCTTCTCCCTGACCAGCCGTATATTGTATTGGTTGAGTATTCCCATCCCCGAGCCTATAGGAGCCCCCAATGGCATGACTGCTTGGCAGCCCACCCTCTCCAACATGCTGCATGCCACGGGATCATCGCTACAGTACGGGAGGACTATGAAGCCCTCATCCACCAGCTGCTTCGCCGCCTCGATGAGCTGGGGCATATTGGGATAGAGAGTCTCATCATCACCTATGACCTCCAGCTTTATCCAGTTGGTTCCCAGCGCCTCCCTAGCCAGCCTAGCTATGGTCACTGCCTCACGGACCGTGTAGCAGCCTGCAGTATTAGGCAGTATGAAATATTTTCCTCCGAGAAGGTCCAGTAGACTCTCACCCCTCTCATGAAGGTTCACACGTCTTATGGCTACAGTCACCGCTTCAGCCCCGCTTGCCTCTATAGCCTTCAACATGATTTGTAGATTGGGATAGCGGGCAGTCCCTACAAAGAGCCTTGACTTGAAGGCCCTACCAGCTATAACCAGTTCATCACCCATCATTAGCCACCTGCGATGGCAGTCACCACCTCAACCCGGTCAGAGGGTCTGAGACGAGTGTCCCGCCACATATTACGTGCCACCACCTCACCGTTTATGGCCACAGCAATGCCAGCCCTCTCTGGGTCGAGCCCCAGCGACTTCAACAGCTCATAGATCGTCTGGTCAAGGTATGGTCTTGGACTACCGTTCACAAGTATTGTGGACACTTCAGCCACCGCCTATAAACCTCTCAATCGTAAAGGGCAGTGCCACCTCAGGCATCTCTCCAGAGAGAATATATCGGCCCACAGCCTCGGCTGTGATTGGGGCTAGAAGTATCCCGTTCCTGAAATGCCCAGTAGCCATAATGAGTCCATCGAGGGGGGTCGGGCCGATTATGGGTGCATCATCTCTACTGCCGGGTCTGAGACCAGCCCACACCTCATCTACTGGCAGCTCTGTGATAGTGGGTAGAATCTCCCAGCAGCTTCTCAATATATTCACAAGTCCACCCGCAGTCACAGAAGTGTCGAAGCCCGCCTCCTCCACAGTCGTGCCGAGCAAGAGCCTACCATCAAGGCGGGGAACGATGTATGCCGGGCCCCAGTTCCTCATGGGCCCCCAGACAGTATGGCGTAGGATAGGCTCACCTGCCGGCATCTTGAGGGAGATCATCTGACCCTTTACAGGCCTTACCGGGGGCCTCAGATACTCTGGTATTCCACCCACATTCCTAGACCATGCGCCGGCCGCCAACACCACATGCTCGGCCCTCTCAAACCCACCAGAAAGTGAGACCCCTACGGCCCTTCCCCCCTCAACCACAACCTTACTCACCTCACAGCCCTCCCTGAGAACGCCTCCACACCCTGTAAATGCCGCCTTGAGTGCTGCGGCAACCAGCCTGTTGTCCACTTGGTGGTCACTCCGGCTATATAACGCTGCTAAGACACTCCTATTGACAAGAGGCTCCATCTCCTGGACCTTTCCACCATCCACCAGCTCCACGTCCAAGCCTAGGCTTCGCTGGAACTCATACTGGAAGTGGAGCCTAGCCAAGTCGTCTCTAGTGAATGCGAGGGCCAGTGTCCCCTCCCTTCTATAATTCACCTTGACTTGGGATGCTTCCTCCAACTCAATCGCATAACTCTCCCACATCCGACGGCCTTCCACTAGGAGTGGTAAGAGCTTCTCCTCACTAGGCTCTGCCTCTAGGTTGGGTGCCAGCATGCCTGCAGATGCCCAGGTGGCCCCCCTCCCCACCAAACCCCTCTCATATACTACAGCCTTCTCCCCTCTACTCGCCAAATACCACCCTATTGAGAGGCCGATAATCCCCCCTCCCACTATGGCGATCATCATGACCTAAGCTGGTGTATGGCTAATTAGGATTATGATAAGTCGGTTATAGTCTAGGGCCTCCTCAGATTCATGGCTGACAACCTTCTATATGCCTCACTAATGTATCTGTCAACCTCGGCAGGCTTAACACCTTTTCCTACCAGTAACTCCTTCACATAGGCCTCCACCATCCTATAGCTCTTGTACTTCTCGTTGAGGCTTCGCCACTTCAGCCCCTTCAACCCCTCGCCCAGCTTCTCCTCATACATTAGGAGCCCCTTGACCATGAGGAATGCGATGATCGGATAGCCTATATAATTCCTAAATCTAGTGCCGTTGTCGTCGCTGTCAGCCAAGCCGTTCTCAACATCAAGAAAAACCCTATAAACCCTGTCACCCTCCGATGCCATGACCTCAGCCTCCATATCCGAGACAACCTTAACACGGCCATCGGCCACAGTACCCAGCGCCTCCAGAAACTTTATCCGAGGAGGGGGAGAAAGCCGCACACATACACCACGATGAGCTAGGATATAATCGTGCCACTTAAATTAAGGCTTACCCCGCAAAACATAGGGCCCGTAGCTCAGCCAGGATGAGAGCACCGGGCTTTTAACCATTAAGAAAGAGACCCGGGGGTCGCGGGTTCGAATCCCGCCGGGCCCGTACGACCTATACAAACTGGATAGTATGAGAATAATCATTGTTAGGAAAAATAGGGGAGTGTTTGGCTGGAGGCCTCAGCAGTCCCCGTCTGGTCAGGTATTCTTCAAGCCTCTGTTGTTTTCTTGTTATTGTAAACCGAGCGTGTCTAAGAATTCCTTTATGGCCTTGGTTATTCTTAGGTAGGTTCTGGTTATGTGGACTATTAGCCTTGAGGTTGCCCTCACAGCTGTCGTGTCCTTTCTTATTGTCTTCAGCCTGTCTCCGTATTTGTTTATTATAGATCCAAAAGGCGGCTCCCCCCTCCACCTATACCTATAGTTGTCCCCCAGTATCTCGAATAGAGCCCTAGACCTCCTCCTCCAGTACCCTCTCTACCTGCCGCTGCTGGGTCTTACGACTGGTACGTAGCCATTATCATAGATCATGCCTATCGCTTCATTCCCATCATACCATCCATCGCATAGCAGCAGCCCTCTTCCAGGCGCTGCCGTCTCCCTGACGGCCTGGGATGGGGTGTCCACGCCCGGTACGGATGCGCTGACGGGGTATAGAAACCCTCTTCTCCCAGTAGTGTACTACGCTATGGTCAACCCCCTCGCCGAAGACCTCGTAGGATATGTTGTCCTCAGCACCCCTAAGCTTGCAGAACTCCCTTGACGACGACCATCTCGACAGGCCTCTTAGGCTTCCTACCCCTGCTACGCGGCAGCCCATCGATAAGCCTGGAGACGGCGCTGGACACGACGCCGCTGAATAAGGCGCGGAAGCCATCCAGCCGATCAACACCAGAAGACGAAACAAACAACCAGGCCAAAAACCTAAATAAACAACTCAAAAACCATATATAAAGAAATTTTAGACACGCTCCTATCCGCGAAAGGCTTAAGGACAGGAGCA
>JAWAEB010000034.1:0-17267 GCA_038891515.1 Nitrososphaerota archaeon
GATTCTACAACAACATAAAGACAGTCAAGAACATAGAAGAAATAGCCACAGCCATAGCCATCATACACAACCTACTCCAAAAGACCAAGACAGAAGGAGGCGTAATACCTGGTTGACAGCACTAAGGGGAGGCTCTGTTAACTTAGGTATTATGGTAGGCGAGATTTCATCGCTCTAAGCCTTAGGAAGGAATAATCCCTACAACGAAATACCTAAGTTAACAGAGCCCTAAGGGGAAGACCACAAGCTTATATAGGCTGTGCCCTCTCTGTCAAAATATGAGCGAGCTTATATCTAGTGTTTTGGCTGGTATGCATGTCTACGACCTTGGGCAGCCCTACTTCAACGGTATGCCTGTCCATCCTGAGGATCCGCCGTTCAGCATGGTCATCTACAGATATCATGACTATACGCGACATATCTTTGAGAAGGTGGCGCCAGGCTTCTCCGATTCCATGGAACTGGTTATCACAAGCATGCATTCTGGAACGCATATAGACTCCAAGTGCCACATGGCCAGGAACGGCTCACTCCACAACGGTGTTAAAGCTTCTGAGATAGTGAGGCACACAGGCTACACCAAATACGGGACTGAGGAGATACCCATCTACTTCACGAGGGCCATACTCTTGGACATCCCAAGTTACAAGGGTTTGGATATTCTCCCTGAGAGGTATGGGATTACCGCTGGAGACCTCGATGGATGTATGCGCTGGGAGGGTGTGGAGATAGAGAGGGGTGACGCAGTTCTAGTGAGGACAGGCTACTCCAGATACTTCACAACCGATAAGGAGAAGTATCTGCATGGCTTTGCGGGGATAACGGAGGAGAGCGCATCATGGCTGATAGGCAGAGGCATCTCACTCTTCGGGATAGACAACCTAGCTATGGCCGTGCCCAAACCATTCCAAGTCCACCTCATGTTCCTCGTGGACGCTGGAACCCATGTCATGAAGAGCCTCTACCTTGAAGAGCTGGCTAAGGATAAGCAGTACATCTCCATACTAGTGGTGACACCCCTCAAGATAGTTGGTGGGACAGGCTCACTCATCAGGCCCATAGCCCTAGCTCCCAAGAGATGACTAGCCGGTCAGGAGACTAGCCGTTAGGACGGCTAGGACGAGGGCAGTTATCAGCACATACTTGAGGTCACGGATGGCTAGGAAGTAGAAGAGCGAGGCGGCCACCCTCACATAGGGTGTCAGCATCAGCGTGACGAGCCCTGCAGCCATGAGTCCCGCCACCCAATCCCTAGGTAGCTGGGCTACATAGGTGAAGAAGTTCTCCGCACTCACTCTATATTCATCGCTCAAGACTATCTCTGGGCCGGAGCTGAGGAGGTATCTTGCTACGGCTATGGTGGTTACTGCGAGACTCGCCACAACACCCACTATGAGGACCGTGCCCACAATCGTCTCCAGCCTCTCGTTTTGGCTCACTCCAGTAACCCCCGCATGAGCATCTGCACTATGAAGAACAGGACCACGGCTAGGAAGATTATCCGTGCAGCCCTGTTGCTGAGCCTGCTGAGAACACGGGAGCCCAACATCGCCCCTATGGATGTACCTAGGACCATGGGCGCAGCAAGGGTTAGATAGAGTAGGCCGGAGCCGAAGTATACACTGGCTCCTGCTAGTGCTGTCACGCCAATTATGAACGTGCTGGTGGTTGAGGAGACTTTGGAGGGCATTTTGAGGATCAGTTCGTGGACAGCCACTTTGAAGGCCCCAGCACCTATGCCCAGCATCCCAGCCGCAATACCTGCGACAAACATACCGCCTCCGGCGGCCAAGGGCCTAGTGAGGTTGTATCTCACCTCCCTACCTAGCACATGGTCGTGATAGGAGCCTGATAGGCCCAGCCATCGGGCAACTCTGTCCTGGACCACGTTGGCAGGTAGCTCCTCGCCCAGATGCCTTCTGAGACCGATGAAGGATGTGAGTAGGAATATTGAGAAGAGGAAGTAGAGGAGCCGTGGCATAATATAGAGTGTGATTGTGGCGCCAATAATCGCACCCACTATGGTGAACATCTCTAGGAACATGGCGGCCCTCACATTGGACATCCCACCCCTAACATATGAGGCGGCTGAGCCGCTGGAAGTGGCTATGATGGAGACAATACCAGCCGCGATAGCGTTTTTTATCGGGACACCCATCAGAGTAAGCAACGGTGTGGTGATACTCGCACCGCCCAAACCTGTGATGGAGCCTATGAACCCAGCTAGTAATGAGCTGGCTATCACCTCAGTGAAGCCGACCATGCGGGAAGATGGGAATGCCTATATTTTGCTGTTGCCTGAAGCCCAATCCTGACATCTTATTCAATGGGCCATAAAGACGAAAGGGGTTAAGGCTCAGCCTAGCAGACAGCACCATTCACCAGTATGCGAACCTGACATTGGCGAGAAGGATTTAACTATTAATGTTGTTTCCCATTCTGGGAGTCCATCCATATTCCTGAACACCCTGTATATTGTGGCTTCACTCGTTGGAATACGACAGCGGAGAAAACACTGGCTGTATCACGTATGTTTAAACATGCATAGCCACTCTATGGTGATGCATGTCGTGGTTGTCTAACATGCAGTCCTCCCACCTAGATGCTGTCCGGCAGGCTCATCCGGACAGGCTCTCCCCATTTTTCATATGAGCTTCTAAGAGGCCCCAGACTATTCTGATGCCCAATCCTATTAATCACACTTGGTTGGGAAATGGAGACACTAGCTTTAATAGCCCCGAGTTGCTGTTTGCCCCCATGAGGTGTAGGTTTTGAGCTGGGGTAGGCTTCCCACAGAGCCTGAGGTGGAGGGCGAGGTCGCTCCCATCAAAAGGAAAACGCCTCCTGGAAGAAGATTTGAAGGACTAAACTGCTTCGTAACAGGCGCAGGCCGTGGTTTTGGACAGCTCATCGCACTGGCTTTGGCCCGTGAGGGCGGCAACATAGTTGTCCACTACAATACTTCAAAGGAGTCTGCCGAGAGGACAGCTGAGGAGATAAGGAGGATGAGGTGCAATGCATATACGGTCAAGGCCGATGTCACCAAATGGGATGAGGTGAAGCAAGCTGTGGCCAAGACATGGGCTGATTTCGGACCGATAGATGTTCTGATAAACAATGTGGGTGATACGGCTCCCGGCCAGATGTCATGGCGTGAGATCACTGAGGAGAGGATTGATAGGGTGCTGGCAGTGGATATCAAGGGCACCCTCTTCATGACCCATGAGGTGGGCAGCCGGATGCTGGAAAGGAAGTCAGGCGTGATAGTGAATGTCTGCTCCAACGTCATCTCAACAGGCAGTCCGAGGGCGCCACAATATGCAGCATCCAAATTCGGCGTTCTAGGCCTCACCAAGTCATACGCACACGCTTTCGCACCATGGGTCCGAGTCAACGCCGCCGCACCGGGCTACATGGAGACCGAGTCACTGCTGACCCGCCCCGATTGGACGCCTGAAAGAAGGAAATGGGTGGTGGACCACACACCACTTAGAAGGATAGGCAAGCCTGAGGATATCGTGCCAGTCATCCTATTTCTAGCGTCGGATGATTCGATACATATGACTGGGAACGTCGTGATATGTGACGGCGGTTTCAGCATGATACCATGAGTTATACTTCATGACCAGCCGTTTACAGACCCTCTCCACAATGTTCATTCTCGGAAAGACACCAACCAAACATGGTGGGTTTAGCCTCAAAAATGTCTGGTATTTGAGGTCAGCCCAAGACCCAGTTATTCTGCCCTTCCTATTACTAGTGAGATTCCATAGTCGTCTCGGCTTCAAAGACCGCTGCGAGGCTCCTACTGACTGAGAGACATCCACCGTGTTCTTGGGCTTCTAAACGGCCAGTAGGAAAAGACCTCCCTCCGGGCTTTCGTGTTTTCCAATAGAGGCTTTAGGAGCTGCTGTATTTGTCTACGCTAAAGACGATGGTTAACTAAAAAGCTTTATACGCCTCTGTGGGGTGACCCCAAACATGTTCCAGCAAGCCAGGGATGTGGCCACCCTAGGTGGGGGATGCTTCTGGTGCCTAGAGGCGATCTTCTCCGAGGTAAAGGGGGTGGAGAAGGTGGAGCCCGGATATGCCGGAGGAAGCGTTGAGAATCCTACATATGAGCAGGTGTGCACTGGGGCCACGGGTCACGCCGAGGTGGTACAGATAACCTTCGATCCCGAGATAATAACATATAGGCAGCTCTTGAACATATTCTTCTCTGTACACGACCCAACTACCCCGAACCGGCAGGGAGATGATGTGGGTAGCCAGTACCGCTCGATCATCTTGTATCATAGTGAGGAGCAGAGGTCCGTGGCGCTGGAGGTCATAGAAGAGCTGAAAAGGGGGAAGATCTGGGGAGATAGTTCCATAGTCACTGTGGTGGAGCCCTTTAAAGTCTTTTACCCAGCCGAGCAATACCATCATAACTACTTCAAAAGGAATCCGGACAAAGCCTATTGCCGTCTTGTGATTACACCGAAAGTCGCAAGATTTCGCAAAAAATACATGGAATTGCTGAGGAGCTCACCGGCCATGACCTAATCCACTACAATGCCTAGCTGTTGTATGATTCGCTGGGTATTGGTCTCCAGCTATTCCCTTACTCTCCCAATATTCAATGGTTTAAATAAACATAGTTTGGCAGGTATGCCAAAAACATCTTTATTACTTTACTACTCCAGCATCATATGAGGTGCCTGATGGCGTGACTGTCGCAACCGAGGATGTGTTATCTAGGATTGATGTGGAGAAGACTGTGAAGCGGGTGCTGGACTTGGCAAATGTGGAGAGCCCGACAGGTTTTGAGGGAGAGTGCGCAGAGCTTTACAAGCGTATGATGGAGGAGGTGGGGCTGAGAGCCAAGCTACAGGAGGTGGAGAGCGGACGGATGAACGCTGTGGGAATTTTGGATGGTAGGGGTGGTGGTGCATCACTCATGTTTAACGGCCACCTAGACACATCATTCTCACCGAGAGAGGACCCTGAGATACTGAGGGCTATATCGCCCGTGTATAGGACTGAGCCTCCTTGGGCATATAGGAGTGGTGAATGGCTTTATGGGATGGGTGTTTTCAATATGAAGGGGGCTCTAGCTGCGTATATATCAGCTGTTGAGGCTTTGCATGATGCTGGTGCGGAGCTGAAGGGGGACCTTATGGTGGCTGGTGTGGTGGGTGAGATTGAGAAGACCCAGGTAGACCAGTATAGGGGGGCCCACCTACGTGGATATGGTCATGGAACAGCCTACCTAGTCACCCATGGCGGCATAACAGACTTCGCAATATTGGGCGAGCCCACGGGTCTGAGACTCATGCTCACCCACTTCGGCTCAGTCTGGGCCAAGATATCTCTTCGTGGCCAGATGGTCCACACAGCCCACTCCGCAGGCACAACCAACCTCATACTACAGATGAATAGGGTGATACAGGTTCTAGAGGAGTGGATACCAAAGTATCAGGAGAAATACACCTATAATGGTGTAAAGCCCACTGTAAACATAGGCGCCATAGAAGGGGGCTGGCCATGGAGATGCTCCCGCACACCATGGTTCTGCAACCTCTATATAGACCTGCGATATCCTCCAAGCAAGTCCGCCGCAGATGTGAAGGAGGAGCTGAGACAGGCTCTCACCATAGTGGATCAGCGCTTTGGAATTAAGCCTGATCTAGACATATACGTGAGCGATGCGTGGGCTGAGGTCTCGGAGGACGCATACGTAGTCAAGGCCTTGGACCGGGGCCATCAGCGTGTCCTAGGACAGCCTCTCGAACGTGTTGTTTTCTCATGGTCATCAGACGCCAACGTCCTCACACGGAACGGGGTTGTGGCCGTCAACTACGGGCCTTCAGGCGGGCCGGGTAAGGAGACACGGGGAACCCTATACATACCTAACCTAATAGCCTGCACGAAGGTGTATGCGCTGGCAGCCTTGGATATATGCAGCCAAGATAGGAAGAGTGTGAGGAGGGAGTTTACGGTTAGGTATGGGTGAGTAGAGTGGGACGGTACATCGGTGCTGCTGTGAAAAGAAGGGAGGACCCAATACTTCTAACCGGTAGGGGCAGGTATGTAGACGACATCAAGCTGTCGGGAATGGTTTACGCTGGCTTCTATAGATCGCCCTATGCCCATGCAAGGATACTAAGTATAGACCTCTCTAAAGCCTCACGCCACCCAGACTATCTTGGAGCCCTGCTACCGGAGGAAGCTGCACCACTACCTACATGGATGCGGTATAAGGGGCTGAGGGAGGTGCCGAGGTTCTCACTGGCCCGGGGCAAGGCTAGGTTTGTGGGAGAGCCCATAGTAGCCATAGCGTCCAAGAGCCGCTACAGCCTCAACGATATTCTGGAACTAGTTGATGTGGAGATGGAGCCTCTCCCAGCCGTCGTCGACGCTGAGAAAGGATTACAACCAGGCTCGCCCCTACTTTACGAGGAGTGGGGTGACAACATAATAATGCACTCCAGCTTCAGGGCAGGCGATGCCGCAGAGGCGCTAAAGTCGGCCGACCTTGTCATAAGGAGACGTTATACGAATCATAGATATGCTCCCACGCCGATAGAGGGTAGGGCAGTACTGAGCCATTATGACAGGGCTAGGGATGAGCTGACAGTATGGGACTCCACCCAGTTCCCCCACGTTCTACAGACATATCTGGCCGAGACGCTGGAGTTCCCAGAAAACAAGATCAGGGTTATAGCCCCTGACGTGGGAGGCGGGTTCGGCCCCAAGTCCAGCGTCTGGCCTGAGGAGGTCTCCACTATCCAGCTCTCCCTCAAGCTGGGAATGCCTGTCAAGTGGATTGAGACTAGGTCGGAGCATATGCTGGTATGCGGTCATGAGAGGCAGCAGGTCCACTATGTGGAGGCGGGCTTCAGGAGAGACGGCAAACTCATCGCTATAAGGGATAAGGTGATAGCCGATATAGGTGTCTACGGAGCCTTCTGGACCGAGACGCAGCCGGTAATGGTTACTATGGCCGCCATACCAGGACCCTACCACTTCACCAACTACGAGTATGAGATATACTGCGTGGCCACCAACAAGGCGCCCTACTCACCCCACCGTGGCTTCGGACGGCCTGTAGCTGCATTCGTTATGGAGAGGCTCATGGACGATGCTGCTAGGGAGCTGGGGTTAGACCCTGTGGAGATTAGGAGACGCAACCTAGTGGGGCCCGAGTCCATGCCCTACAAGAATGTCCACGGAATAATATATGACAGCGGAGACTATCCCAAGGCCCTAGAACTGGCTCTCAAGCAGTCCAGATATCATGAGCTGAGGAGGATGCAGGCTGAGGAGAGGCGGAGGGATAGGCTTATCGGTGTTGGAGTTGCTATGTATGTGGAGTATACCACACCCAGCAGTGAGAGGCTTGCCAAGGGTCTAGGCTGGGAGGTGGGTGGGTATGACTCGGCCACCGTAAGGGTTGAGCCTGAGGGTAAGGTGGTGGTCCTCACCGGTACAGCAAGCCAAGGACAAGGACACTACACCGTCTACGCCCAGATAGCCGCAGAAATACTGGGGGCGAGGCTGGAGGATGTGGTGGTTTATGAGGGCGACAGTAAGAACCATCCATACGGCTTTGGAGCATGGGCCAGCCGGAGCACGGTAGCTGTGGGCGGCGCCATAATCAGAGCTGGAGAGCAGCTGGTCAGGAAGATGAAATCCATCGCAGCCCATTTACTGGAAGCCAACCCGGACGACCTAGATATGTCTGACAGCCAAGTTTTTGTGAAGGGCTCCAAGGAGAAGGCGGTCTCATTCGCCGAGATAGCCACTGTAGCTTGGAGACAGCCGACTAGGATGCCGCCGGACATGGAGCCAGGACTAGAGTTTACAGCCCACTACGAGCCTAAGGCATTCACCACATGCAGCTACGCCATCCACATTCCAGTGGTGGAGGTTGACCCTAGGACCGGCAGCTTCAAGGTGCTGGAGTACCATGTCTTCGACGATAGCGGTGTGGTGGTTAACCCAATAACCTTGTACGGACAGATACATGGGGCGGTCGCTCATGGGGTTGGTGGAGCAGTTTACGAGGAACTGGTGTATGACGAGAATGGGCAGCTGCTCACATCCACCTTCATGGACTACCTAATACCGTCAGCTGTTGAGATGTTCAACATTGATATTGAGCATATGGAGAGCCCTTCACCCCAGCCCGGCGGCTTTAAGGGTATGGGAGAGGGTGGGGCTATAGGAGCGCCTGCCGCACTGGCTAACGCCGTACAGGATGCTCTAGCCCATCTCGGAGTCACTATCACCGACACACCCCTCAAGCCTGAGTATATTCTGAAAAAGATTAGGGCAGCGTCTGCCGCTTCAAGATGACGAAGACCATCTCAGACTCGAAAGCCACAGTATTCCTGCTCCTATTTTCACATTTAACGGAAAGTCTCACCAAGCCCCTGTCAATGTTCTTCGTCTCTCTCCTCTCCAAAACCTCAGCCCTGACAGCCACTTCATCACCTGCATGTGTCGGAGACTTGAATGAAAGCTTATCTAAACCAGCTAGCGCCGTGATGTGGTCGAATAGCCCCAGCTGGTAGAGTAGACCTATGGCTATGGATAGTGTGAGGGCGCCTGGCACAACACGGGATGGCAGCCCCTTCTTCCTAGCCTCGGCGTCGCTTAGGAAGAGTGGGTTGGCGGCCCATGTCAGTGATGTGAAGACCTCTATGTCGGTGGATGTGACTATGCGGCTGCGGGTTGTGAACTTCTGACCCTCGGTGAAATCCTCGAAGAACATCAGTCAACCCGGCCATGTCTTGTCAAGAGTGGACCTAGCCACTTCCACAGCCTCTGCGGCATCCACATTCAATCCTAAAGCGGTAAGCGTCTTACCCAGAGCCTCTATCGTCCGCAGTATCTTCTCTCTTCTCACGTTACCTATGTTGGCCACCCTGAACATCTTCCCCTTATACGGGCCTAGACCACCCGCTATTAGGATTCCGAAATCCCTGGCCATCTTCTCCCTTATCGCTGCATCGGTCAAACCCTGCGGGATATGCATAGCGGCCACGGTTGGTGAGCGGAAGCGTGCTCCGGAGTAGAAGTTTAGTCCGAAAGTGTCAAGCCCGGCGTAGAGTGCTGCGGATGTGCTCTGATGCCTCCCAATCCACCTCTCTACACCGATCTCCACAATAATCTTCAATGCTTCATCGAGACCCCAGAAGAGTGGGACGGCTGGTGTGAACGGTGTCTCCATCCTCTCATCGAGGAAGTGCCTATACTTGACGAGGTCGAAGTATGGTGGTCTTGTTTTTTTCTGCTCAATCTTCTCCCATGCCCGCTGCGATACTGAGACTAGGGCTAGTCCTGGTGGTGCGGCTAGACATTTCTGGCTTCCCGTGACGCATACATCTATACCGAGCTGGTCCACCGGCATCTTAGCACCCCCAAGTATGGATACGGCGTCAACCACGACTAGCTTACCCCTACTGTGGCATATCCTGACGATACCCTCTAGGTCGTGTCCAATTATTCCTGTGGATGTGTCATTGTATGGAAAGCCCACCATGGATACGTCCCGATGCTCATCCAGCTTAGTTGCCACAAATTCAGGCGTTGGCCCATCACCATCTGGAAGCTTTTCTCTAAACACCCTCGCTCCATAGGCCTCGAAAGCCTCAGCCATCCTCTCGCCGAAAAGCCCTGAGACAGGTATAAGTACGCCGTCACCCACCTCGGTCAGGTTAGATGCAGCTGCTTCCACACCGCCGGTCCCCGAGGCCGTGAGAACATAGATGTTGGAGGATGTACCATAGACTTTCTTGGCGTTCTCCTCGATGCTCCGCATGACATCCCTGAAATCCTGGCTCCTATGGTCTATCATCTGCCGGCTCATAGCCTTTATAACACGTTCGTCGAGGTCTGTGGGGCCCGGTATCATGAGCAGCATATTTCCTCACCGTGTATCTGTGTCGGCTGGTCTTAAAGTTGAACACTCACCTGCCATGGAAGCTGGGTTTCCTCCTCTCAAGGAAGGCTGTGATGCCTTCCTGCCTGTCCTCGGTGTGCCATGTATAGTAGTGGAGCTCCTTCTCCATCTCAAGGCCTGCCGAGAGTGTTGTCTCAAGGCTCATGTTCACAGCCCGTTTGATGAGTGAGAGGATTACATCACTTTTACTCCTCAGCTCGGACAGCAGTTCGGAGACCTTCTCATCCAGCTTCTCAGCCTCCACCACATAGTTGACCATACCAAGCCTCTCAGCCTCCTCAGCACTAATCAGCCTCCCCATCATCATAATCTCCTTGGCGCGTCTGAAGCCCACAAGTCTTGAGAGCCTCTGAGTACCACCTCCTCCCGGTGTAAGGCCAACCCTCACCTCAGGCTGGCCGAAGACAGCCCTGGAAGACGCCACGGCCAGGTCGCAGCCCAGCATCAGCTCGCAACCACCTCCCAAGCAGTATCCATCAACGGCGGCCACAACCACCTTACTCATCTCCTGTATGTATGCTGTTATCCGCTGGGTTCCAAGGGTTTTATGGTATTCACGTATTTCCAACGCCGTGAGCTGGAGCATCTCCTCAAGGTCTGCGCCGCTGCAAAAGTTACCCCCAGCCCCCGAGATGACGAGCATACGGGTGTTTCTGTCGGCATCAACCCGTCTAAGGGCTTCCATGAGCTCTGCTCTCATCTGCCGGTTCAGAGCATTCCTCTTCTCAGGTCTGTTAAGGGTTATTCGGGCTACATCCCCTGAAAGCTCATACAATATGGTGCTGTATGTCTCCATGTGGTCCACGATACTCTCCTCTCTTAAAAAGATGGCAGGTCGAATGTAAAGGGTTAAACCCAAGCCCTTAAGCGGTTGGATGTAATGCTGGAGCAGCAGGTTCTACCAAGGTACTCCGTCATAGGACATCCATTCCCCAAGATAGACGGTGGTGAGAAGGTGACGGGCGCGGCTAAGTACTTGGATGATTTGGAGCTACCCAACATGCTCTATGGGAAAATATTGAGGAGCCGCTATCCACATGCCCGTATTATCAGGATTGACACAAGCAAGGCCCTGCAGGTTGGGGGTGTGGCGGCCGTGATAACGGCTAAAGATGTGCCACTCAATAAGATGGGCATTCTTAAGGACCAGCCACCCCTCAAGGATGGGAAAGTGAGGTCTGTGAGGGATGAGGTAGCCGCCGTAGCAGCCGTAAGCGAGGAGGCTGCGGAGAGGGCTGTAGAGGCGATTGAGGTGGAGTATGAGGAGCTGGAAGGCGTCTTCGACCCTGAGGAGGCAAAACGTCCCGGCGCCCCCCTTGTCCACGAAGAGCTGGGGACAAACATCGTAGACCTCAAATTCACCTTCTCTAACGACGACGAGATAGAACGGTTCTTTGGAGGAGCCCACCCATTTGTAGAGGATGAATATCGGGTGCATCATGTTAACGCTTCACCCCTAGGAACCATGGGCTGCATCGCATACTACAACGAGCTGGGCGTTCTCACGGTCTACACCAATACTCAGGCACCGTTCCTCTATAGGCATGAGCTATCCCAAGTTCTGGGCATGGACCCGGCTAGGGTGAGGGTCATACAGCCGGAGATAGGCGGGGCTTTTGGTAGGGGGATGGATATATACCCGCTCGACCCGATCACCGCCAGTCTATCCATCAAGACAAGGAAACCTGTCAAAATCATATTCACTAGGGAGGAGGAGCTCCAGTACGCTCCGCCCCGTCAGCCAGCCATCATCAGGATGAGGACAGCTGCGGACAGGGATGGAAGGCTTCTGGCTAGAGACGCCCATGTAATACTTGACGCCGGTTCATACGTCTCGTGGGGGCCTTTCGACGGCAGAGTGATGATGGCCACCACCACCGGCTTGTACATTGTCCCCCACGTCCGCTTCAGGGCGGAAGTCGTATACACCAACAACCCTTACTGTGGGACGCAGCGGGGTGCGGGAAACCCACAGATAACGTTTGCAATTGAGCAGCAGATGGACAGCCTCGCTGAGGAGCTCGGGATGGATCCGGTTGAGTTCAGACTAATCAACGCCAACCAGCCCAACACCACCACACCTCAAGGCATGAGGATAAGCTCATGCGCCCTCAGAGAATGCATCAAAAAGGCTGCAGAGGCTATTGGTTGGAGAGGTAGGGGTGGAGCAGGGCCGGACAGAGGAATCGGTCTCGCATCATACTTCCATGTGGGCGGCGGTGCTAGGGTGTATAGGAGCGATGGATGTGGCAGCATAATCACGGTGGATGACTACGGTGTGGTGACACTCATAACCGGCTCCACAGACTTGGGGACAGGCTCTGACACCGCCCTAGCCCAGATAATTGCCGAGGAGCTAGGTATACCAGTTTCTAAGGTGAGGGTTGTGAATAGTGGCGAGACCCCCAGGCCGTGGGATGTAGGAACACATGCAAGCAGGGCCACCTTCATAGCAGGTAACTCAGCCCTCATGGCAGCGCGGGAGATAAAGAGAAAAATCATCAACATAGCATCCGAGATTCTCGGCACAAGCCCCAACAGACTCGCCATACGTGATGGTGTAATATACTCCCTTGAAGACTCTGCCAAGAAGATTGAGCTGGACAAGCTGGTGAGGCGGGCCCACTTTAGGCAGGGAGGTGAGACCCTCATGGCGTCGGCCTACTACGACCCACCCACCGAGATGCAGGATGAAAGGTGGGTGGGAAACCTCTCAGCAACCTACGCCTTCGGCGCACAAGCAGTTCTAGTGGAGGTGGATGAGGAGACGGGAGTGGTGAAAATCCTCAACGTGGTCTCAGTCCACGACTGCGGCAGAGTGATAAACCCCATGGCTGCTGAAGGCCAAGTCCACGGAGGCGTAGTCATGGGCTTAGGCTACACCCTCTCGGAGGAGCTAGCCCTCGAGAGGGGGCGAGTTCTCAACGCCAGCCTAGCGGATTACCTGCTACCCACCAGCCTAGATACACCTCCCATAAAGACAATATTCGTCGAGACAGAGGACGGCTACGGGCCGTTCGGGGCCAAAGGAATAGGCGAGACAGGCTGCATACCCCTTCCAGCAGCAATAGCCAACGCCATATACGATGCAACAAGCAGGAGACCTAAGAAACTACCAATAAAGCCGGGGGACGTTAGAGGACTGTGAGGGGGTTTTATGTTGGCTCTTTTGGCTTCATCGCAGGGTCTCTAGGAGAGGCCCCTTCCTTCATGGCCCTCTTGAGTTCATCGGGCCATTCATCGGACCCCGCCCTTGATGGGAGGATAGAACCAAGCCCATTCCATGAGGGGTGACCGCGGGGAAAAGTTGGTTAGGGTGTTTATCTAGTGGTTGTAGCTGTAGAGCCAGGCTTCATCCAATACTATTGTTGGTTTTGTGGGTAGGTTTGTTAAATTTATGGCTCTTAGAGGAAGGCCTACAGCCTTTATGTTTACTGCTTTGTCTATCCATCACTAATCCACATCTTTTCACATCTGGAGAACCCTCTACTTGTGTTTTTAGGATTAACCTCCTTAACAGTTGCCTTATACAATCGTTCTCCAGATAGTTCTACTCAGCATCTTGTTATGGTCTTTCTAATTATTGAACATATCTTGCTTGCCTAAGGCATGGAGGTATCTATTAATTCTCTAACAATCCCAGTAGTTAGCTTGTGACAGAAGTCTCTCTTTCGATTTCTCCCCCTCCTCGAACACCTCTCCATTACCCTCTCCAGCTTCCTAGTAGGCCTATCGGCATACATTCTCCACAACCTCGACCGTTTCGCCTGATGTAACCTGTGGATAAAGCCTCTTCATAGAAATCTTGGTAGTATCCGGATAAGGGGGTATATTTATAGGCCTGGAGTTATCTCTGTTATGTTATGATCTTGGTGTCGGGTTATTTCCAGCCTAATAGGAAAGACGTGATACTGAGGTCTTAGCTATGTTTCTAGGGTTCTAAGTATTGCTCTAGAACCTATAGGCAAGTCTACTGTATATGATCTGGCTAGGAATAGTATCCATTAGAGAGGCTAGGCCCAGAATATCAGAGAGAGATAGATTTCTCAGATACCTCAAGGAGAGAACAATAGTATCCCACCATAAGCTAAGCACCAGAAACTATGTGGAAGGAAAAAACCAACCCTATCCACAATATACTAGCAAACGATGATAACAGGAGGTGGCTAGCCATGCTTATCCGGACAGTATCGGCCTATGGCATGCTATCTTCTGGTTTTGTTATGCATGTTTTTGAATATCTGATGGCTCGTATGTGTAGTCTCTTTAGATATAGTGTTTTTGAGAAGGTTTATGCTTCTAGGGAGAATGTTAGGATTTGGGTTCATAGGATTGTTCCCTATCCACCCATGAAGGTAAGCATAGCTGTAGATGATATGGTTATAGGATATATGTATGGTCTTCTATGGAAATTAGATATTATCAGTAGTACAATGTATACCTCAAGATAAAAGAAGGAAACATAGTTGACAGCACCATCATCCCTGTCACTTTCGTGAATAACTGCTTGGAACTTTCCACTCTACATAGCAGTGGGAATATTTAAATATGTGGGAATTGAGATGTTTGGTGGGATGAAGTTCTATGGAAACCGTGAAAGTGGATGAAAAAGGCAGAATTATTATTCCTAAAAACATTAGGGAAAAGGCTGGAGTGAAGGAGGGGGGCTACGTCAAAATAAAGGCAGACGAGAAGGGCATTATGATAGAGCCTCTTGAGCCTATAGCCGACAAATACTTTGGAGCCTTCAAGATAACGAAATGGCCAGAAGACCTCGACGAATTTTTAAACGAGGTTATGAGGAAATGGTGGAGCCGGAAGGCTACATAGACATAAACATTTTCGTTTACTGGCTTGGCAGCCATCCTACCTTCGGCAAAGCATCCTACGAATGGATAAAGAAAATTGAGGAAGCCCCACGAGGAAAATATGTAACCTCAGCGTTGACGCTGTACCAAACAATAGTAATAATAGCTGGCTTAACAGGAAAAAACCTAAAGGATCAAGAGTTAGTTGAAGAGGTATTGAACCCGCTAGAAAGCTTATCCGGTTTAAGAATAATACCTCTGACGGTGGAAGATGTAACGCGGGCAGCTAAACTGATGAAAGAATATAGCCTTGACTACGAGGATGCGATACACTTGGCTACTGCATTAAGGAGTAAGGCGAAAGAAATAATTTCTAACGACAAGGACTTCGACAGAACTACGTTAAAAAGAAGATTCAGCTAAAAGAAGTACAGAGTCTAAACCTTTCTTGTTAGGGCTGCGGCACTGTCAACTTTTACTTTTCTGATAGGTCTATGGCATGCTATCTATCGGTCTTGTTATACATGTTTTTGAATATCTAGTTGAAGTCGTCGATAAATATACGCTGAGGATTGTTCTAAAGTAAAACCATATAACCAATCAGTATTGGGGTATTGAAGATTGCTTCCCCTTTCAGGCCAAACATCACAACTAGGGTCGCCAGCAGGGCGGTAAGTTGTATCTTCCCCAGCACAGGCTTAAACCGCTCCTGAAATACTGCTCTCCCTTCTTTTCCAAAGCAGCTCGCTGGGTGAGATAAGCCGCGATAAGCGGTGGGCCGAGATACAAGAAGGCGCTTTCCAAGAATAGCTCAGCAGGAAGTGGGATCCTTGTTCCAACTGGCAAGTAAATCCAAAGGGGGATGGACAAGAATTAGATCAGGCTATTCCAAGCAATAAGACTTACGGAGAGCGGATTGTCAGCGCCATCCAAATCCGCCCACACAAGAACCATGCCTATACAAGGTGCTATTCCCAGAAGGGTGAGACCTACCCAAAGGTCGAGTTGGTTGCGTAAGAAGAGCCATCCAAAGACAAAGAGCAGCAGAGGGTTGACTAGGTAATTGAGGAGGATGGACAAGATTGCCGGGCGCCATTCTAACGCAGAGTGCCGTAGGGTGTGGAAAGGAACTCTGGTTACTGTGGGGTAAATCAGAAAGAAAAGACCTAACGGGATAAGGGGTTCAAACCTCTGTCCTAGGTTTGGAGCTACCTTGCTCAAGGTAAGACCTGCGGCCATGCACAACAAAAGATCAAAGCGGGTAACGATTTATTGAAGATGGAGAGTTACTCGTTTATTCATTATGTATCACTTGCCATTATGCATTGTGATCACCATGCCATCGATACTCTTTTCTCAAAATCAGGAACTTGAAAGGCAACTCCGCCATCATGAGTATTGTCAACTTTTATTTAGGCCTTTTTGGATAGGCCTATGGTTTGTGTTATTTTCGACAGGTTATGCATGTCTTTCTCATGAATCGTATGTCCAGGCTCTTCATAGTCCGGTTGAGAAGATCTACGCTACTCTTTATTGCTGGGTTTAGTATTAGAGGTTTGGCTTCACATATGCTTCTAGGGAATGGGCTCATAGGCTTAAGAACTCATTCATCCCCGAGCGTAAACCTAGGAAGGCGGGTAGCAGTGTTGGGAAGCGGCTTGGCTGCAAGGTCTATCTATGGTCAGCAATGGATGTGGATTCAGGTGGGATAACAGCCGTATAAGCCTCTAGTGGTAGGTCTATACGCAACGCATTAATCCTCTTCAAAAAAGCATTCAGAGGAGGAGCAGTAATAGCGGTTGACGGAGGCCCATGGTATCCATGGGCTTTAAACAGGCTGGGGATAGAATACTTCCATGAAACATCTGGAGAGAGGAATAAGATAGAGAGATGGTTTAGGAAGCTTAAAGACAGGACCAGAAGATTCTACAACAACATAAAGACAGTCAAGAGTATTGAGGGGATAGCCACAGCCATGGCCCTCAACACACTACTCAAAACCAAGATAGAAGGGGGCGTAATACCTGGTTGATAGTACCTTCGTGTTAGCACGTGGCATTTACCCGCTGGAAAGCATGCAAAAACTTATTTCCACAGAGTAGGGGACTGTCAACTTAAGGTCTATGGCCTGGGCCTTCCCATTCGTTGGAGGTGATTGAGATCAGGGTCGGCCTAGGCCGTCTTATAGGTTTCTTCGGTGATAGAGATGTCTTTCCCCGTGTTAGGACCCCTCCGTGGGTGAGGGCTCTAGGCGTCAGGCTTTATGTCGAGGGGCTAAGCCTGAGGGGGGTGGCTGGGATGCTGGGAGAGCTAGGATTTCATGTCAGCCATGAGTCTGTCAGGGATTGGTTCCATAGGGCTGGTGAGGTCTTCTCATCTATAGTAGGCGTGGACCGATAGCCGTAGACGGGACAGTGATCTGTAATCTCGTCAGGAGGGCCTATCTATGGGCTGCTAGGGAGGTGGGGACGGGGGAGGTCATAGCAGTCCAGGTATCTAGGGGTAGGGGT
>JAWAEB010000035.1:0-6378 GCA_038891515.1 Nitrososphaerota archaeon
ACACGGGTTAGGCTTCACCGCGCCTACCCCTACGGCTACACACCCATCCCCTCACCCTCTGACATGGGCATCACATACCGGGGCGAGACCTCTTTTGTGGCGGTGGAATCGGTGGAGGAGGGTATTAAATGTCCCATATGCTACCTTGAGGTTGAGGCTGAGGGTGCGGTCAGGTGCTCCTCATGTGGTGTTATATATCATTCGGGATGTGTGGACACCTGGGTTGAGCTGAACAAAACGTGTCCCAATTGTCAGAAAACCGTGGTCTAGCAGAGGACTGACTGATTTGACACTCGATGATGTCACTAGGCTAGCTCTTGAGAGGGGCTATTTCTTCCCTTCCGCCGAGATATACTCAAGTGCACCAGCTGGGTTCTGGGACTACGGGCCACTCGGTGTGCTGATGAAGAAGAAGTATGTGGATGCGTGGATGCGGGAGATAGTGAGAAAAGATGATATGATTCTAATAGATGGGTCGCAGATACTGCCTAGAGATGTCTTCATCGCATCGGGGCATCTCATCACATTCGCAGACCCGGTCTCCACATGCACAAAATGCAACACACTATATAGGATTGACAGACTCTTGGAGGAGAAACTGGGTGTTAAGGTGCCTGAGAGGACCCCGCCAGATGATATTGAGCGGATAATAGGAGAAAAAGGGTTTAGGTGTCCCAGCTGTGGCGGAGAGCTGGGTAGGGTGACCCTCTTCAACATGATGTTCGGCGTGCGTGTCGGTGGTGGGGGTGAAGAGGCTTATCTCAGGCCTGAGACGTGCCAGAACATCTTCATAGACTTTCCACGCCTCTACAAAATCTCCAGACGGAGGCTACCTATAGCCCTCGCCCAGCTGGGAAAGAGCTTCAGGAATGAGATTTCGCCCCGCCAGACACTCTTAAGAATGAGAGAGTTTACCCAAGCCGAGGTGGAGGTATTCTTCAACCCGGCCAAGGCCAACAACCCGGAGATTCTCAGAGACTATGAAAACTTCCCCCTCAACATACTGATGGAGGACCAACTGAAGCCGACACCCTGCATCGAGGCCATAACTATGGGGGTTGTCTCCAGCCCTTTGGTAGGCTACTACCTTTCCCTAATCCAAGATTTCTACCTTAAGATAGGAGTCCCCTCTGATAGGCTGAGGCTCAGGAGGCTGGGCGACTCGGAGAGGGCGTTCTACGCGAGTGAGGCATGGGACCTAGAGGTGGCGACAAGCGTGGGATGGGTGGAGCTTGTTGCATGCAACAACAGGACAGACTACGACCTTTCAGGACACGCTAGAGTCAGTGGCGCAGATATGACGGTTACCGAGGATGGTGAGAAAATCTTACCCCACATATTCGAGCTATCAATGGGTGTGGACAGAAGCATCCTAGCCCTCATAGACATCGGACTGACCGAGGAGGGTGGACGTAGGATACTCCGCATACATCCGGCGCTAGCACCATATTCGGTTGCAGTCCTCCCGCTGCTGGACAAGCCGGAGCTCACAGTGAAGGCGAGGAAAATCTATGAATCCCTCAGGCTTGACTTTGACGCATACTATGACGAGAGCGGCAGCATCGGTAGGAGATACCGCCGACAGGATGAGATAGGCACGCCATACTGCGTTACAATTGACTACCAGACCCTCGAGGATGACAGCGTCACTGTCAGGGACAGAGACACCAGCCGGCAGGTGCGCCTAGAGTCATCTAGGATAGCCGAGTATATCCGTAGGGGGGTAACTCTTTAACGGCAAAACGTTTATAGTGTGTCGCCACATATAACGGGTGGGGTTACTGTGTCAAATGTTTCCAGCTAGAGAGAGGGAAGAGGAATATAGGAGTAGGCTTCTAAACCTTGCCCAAGACCAGATAAGGAATGTCTTGGAGGTTCTGAGGAAGACTCTGCAAATGCTTGAGCATCTCCAGAAGGATAACGATGTTAAGAAGTTTGAGGAATTGTATGGGAGTGTATTGAAGTCTGATGAGGCGGCTCGAGAGTCCAAAAGACTTGTGGAGACAGAGGTATCTAACATAGGCGCTATACTCACTAATAGGGAGGACTTCCTCCGCCTCATCAACAGTGTGGACAGGATAGCTGACACAGCCGAGGGGGTTGCCTACCGGATACTGGGGCTGGCTAGGGCGAAGCTCAAGATAAACAAGGATATACTCTCCAGCATAATAGACCTTGGAGGACGTGTCCTTGTAACAGTAAACCGCCTCAGAGAAGCCATATTAGCCGTGACACTCAACAGCGAGACCTTCGCCCTGAAGGTTAAGGAGACAGAAGAGGCCGAGAGATCTGTAGACGAGGCATACAGGCTGGTGGACTTCGCCATACTCCAGAGCGAGATGAGAATACCTCAGATGCTCCTCTCCAGAGAGATAGTTGCCATGCTGGAGGATATTGCGGATAGGGCTGAGGAAACAGTTGAGACGCTGAGGGTTCTCTCCTTCGTCATACTTTAGGAGGTTGTGGGGTTGCCTGAGGTGGCTGAACTTCTCCAGGACAGCGTGGTGATATGGGATAGCGAGTCATCCAGAAGAGTCTACAGGATGGGCTATTACGGCAAGCCACTAGGTATCCCCAAACCTAAAGACATGAACTTCGAGTCACCGCTAATACTCAGCATCATAGAGGCGCTTTACCTACTGGAGGAGGGGGTGCTGGAGGTTCTGAGAGGTGGGGAGAAGGTGACTGCTGAAAAACTCCAATCCCTTGGTAGAGCCATCGAGGAGAACTTCTCAGAGAAATACAGTGTCTACAAGGACCTTAGAAAACGCGGGTTTGTTGTGACACCTGGGCTCAAGTTTGGAAGCGACTTCGCCGTCTACAAACATGGCCCTGGGATTGACCATGCCCCATTCATTATTCAAGTCAAGCCTAGAGATTCTAGGATTTCCGCTCTCGAGATAGTTAGATCGGGAAGGCTTGCCACATCTGTTAGAAAGCACTTCACAATAGCGGTCCCCGAAAAAACCGATGGAAAGATTACATACGCACTTTTTGAGTGGTGGAGGGCCTAGCTGCTACCCGTTTCCTAAGGAGGACGTGCAAAATCGCCCCCTCACGCCGCATATCCACAAGCTCGTGTCCTGTCTCACTGGCCCAGCCAATAATATCAACCTCACTGGCCGGGTCTTTCGTCACCACATGGAGTAGCTCACCCGCCATCAGATGCTCGTTCATGAAATCGCCTATTTCTGTTAAAATCGTCGTGCAGGTCTCAGCGAAGACCCTCATACTATAGTCTGGGACGTCTTTTAGACATACAACTCCATGTCTGCGGGTCTTCTCGGCGTAGAGCTTCTCAGCCTCCGAGGCATTTCTAAGTCCAGCCTCTAGAAGGGATCCATTAGTTATTACGTCACATATCCATCCTGAATCATAAGGATCTTCACAGACCTTCCTCGGATTTTCCAGAACTAATGGGTTGTGGTTGAGTATTGTGAGCTCTGCTGGAGCTATCAGAGCGCCCTCATACTTGCTGGATACGAGTAAGGCTATTGGGGTGCCCCTCCCAACTCGACTTCTCTCGGGCCTAGGTCGTACATATGTGAAGTATCCGGTTATGAGGCATAGCGGCTGAGTTACACCGACCCTATACTCATCGCTGGAGAGCATCTTGAACCAAATATCCATGTCCACGTTGTATAGCCGATCATCTGGGAGCTTGCAGCCATCCGCCATGTCCCTAGATATGTGTGAAGTATTATTTCTCCTTAGCTATAGGGAACCTCACTAGATTACCCCACTCGGTCCAGCTACCGTCATAGACTTTCACATCTGGATACCCTAGTAGATATTTAAGCACGAACCATGTGTGGCTAGCCCTCTCGCCAATCCGGCAGTAGGTCACAACCTGCCTATCGGGAGTAACGCCCTTTGGCACGTAGAGCTGCCTCAGTTCTTCGACTGACTTGAAAGTCCCGTCTTCTCTCACGGCTTGGCCCCATGGAATGTTGACGGCGCCCGGTATATGTCCACCCCTCTGTGCGTGCTCGTCAGGATATTCGGGAGGGGCCGTGATCTCACCCGTAAACTCGGCTGGAGACCTCACATCCACCAAGGCCAGGTTTTGACTCGATGCCTTCACCTTAAGAAGGTCTTGTAGGAAGACTCTATAGTCAAGATTTATCCTGTTGACGGTGTACTTGCTCTCTGTGACCTGTGGCATCTCCTTGGAGAGTTCTCCACCAGAGTCAATCCACTTCTTCCTACCGCCATTTAGTATCTGTAAGTTCTTGTGGTCGTACATCGTGAAGACCCAGAAGGCGAAGGTGGCGAACCAGTTATTGTAGTCGCCGTATAGTATGACTCTTGTATCGTTGGCTATGCCCAGCCTAGACATCAGCTTCTCAAATGCTGCAGCGTCTATAAAGTCCCTCTCCTCGGGCCTGTTCATATCCTTTCTCCAGTCTATCAGGACTGAGCCCGGTATGTGTCCCTGCTCATAGGCCAGCTTAGGGTCGTAGTCAACTTCCACAACTCTCAAACCCGGCGTGTTGAGGTTCTTCTTCAGCCATTCCACATCCGCCAATACCGACTGGTTGGCATACGTCATGGACCTCCACGGTTATTAGCCTAATATAAATCCTTCGTTATTACAATATAATAGCGGCTCACCCATACCAGAAGCGTACGCCCCGCCCCCAATACTCATGTCCAAACCTCACTATCTCCTCAGGACCTATCACACCGCATGTTCCACATGCAACGCATGCTACATGATCAAACTTGAGGGAGCCACTGGCTATGTCTTCACGAGTCAGCCTAATGGCCTCATCAAGTATCTTACCATCATCTCCGCCCCTAGCTCGCTTCACTATCGCTATGTTGTAGTTTAGGAGATCTCGAAAGGATGCAAAGACGCCTTTGGAAGTTATCAGTGTATAGCAGTTGACTGGGCATAGGGGAATCCATGCCTTTAACCGGTCCCGTGAAGCTTTCTCGAAGTCCACTTGGATGTGAGCTCGCGTCTTATCCTCATTATAGTCTAGAAGTCCTGTCCTTTCTTGGATTCGTTGAATGGCATCGCGTCCATCAGGCGTTGGGATTCCTCCGCTGAATATCCTACGCCCACCTAGGCCAAGCCCAAACCCTATCGTGGGTGCGGTTTTGTAGAAAAACCTATTCTCAAGTATGTAGCTGCTGCGCTTGGACAGGCTAACTGATCTGTAGAGTGGCTCCAGTAGCGTCCTATACATTGAGAGCTTGACTGCTGAGAAGTCTCCCGCCTTTTTAGCTTGGAGGTATGCCCTAGCTGCCAATATCCCCGAGGCTATGGCTGGGCGCATACCATCTATTAATGCGCCGATCTTGACAAACACGCCCAGAGCGTCCCCAGCCATCAGAAACCCCGGGGCGTATGGCCTGTCGGGGAGACACTTGTAGCCTTTGGGTATATTGTGGGCGGAGTACTCAACCCTCGTGGCGCCCTCAAGTATCTCTGCCACGAACGGGTGTCTTTCCATCTCCTCGAGCATATCAAGCGGCTTCCCTATGTCCAAGGGGATTTTAGTGAAGTGGGAAACTGCGCTAGCCAAGTCTAGAACAAGTCCGACTGAGACTGTGTCTTTGTTGGGGTAGATGAAGCCTCCTCCTAGCATGTCATGCATGAACCTGCCCAGTAGATAGTAAACCCTGAAACCACCCGCATCACTGAAAAGCTCCTCAACCCTCTCACTCCTCAGCTTATACACATGCTTAATCCCATGATAGACTTGGAAAGGCTCGAGTTTGCGTCTAATCCCAGCCTGGGCCGGAAGGTTGCTGGTGACGCCGCTGCAGTCGATAACGAGGTCTGCGTATACCTCCTCATCTGGTGTCCTTACACCCACAACCCGCCCATCATGCCACACCAGCTCCTCAACCGTCTTGGAAAGGGCTAGCATGGCGCCCTCCTCCACGGCCTTAAAAGCCATCCACCTGTCAAGACGTGCCCTTAGAACTGTGTAGTCGTGTCCTGTATCGATGTCCAGCTTGGTGAGCCCAAGCTTGGTGACCAGTGAATTCTTGTCAAGCTTCAAATACCTGTACACCATGCTACCGTCGTTCTTTGCCGGCTCACCTAGAACCAGGAGCTGATGCGTTGTCACCTTCCTCTCAAGGGGTGCCTCGCCTTCAAAGTCTGGAAAGAGATCAATCATGGAGAGTCCGTCCACGAACTTGCCGAAGAGCACACCGCCGGTCACATTCCTCTGACCTGGAAGCTGGGTCTTCTCAATCATTATCACGTCCACACCCTCCCTCGCAAGGGTTGCTGCCGCTGCACAGCCGGCCGGGCCAGCGCCCACCACAATCACATCAAATCTGTCCGCCAATCTCAGCCACCACCCAACAGTTGCCGTATCCGGGGAAGAACCTTGTATAGGTCCTCCTTCACTGCAT
>JAWAEB010000035.1:6388-16321 GCA_038891515.1 Nitrososphaerota archaeon
AATATGGGGGCGTTTCTATCATTGTTTATGGCAACTATCTTCTTCGACTTTATCATACCCACCTTGTGTTGGACGGCACCGCTTATTCCCACAGCGATGTATACGTCGGGAGATACGGTCTTTCCAGTCTGACCCACCTGTCTATCGGACGTCACCAGCCCCTCCAGATCCTTCAGCTCCGAGTAGATTAGCGCCCTCGTGGCTCCTATCTCGGCTTTTAGCCCGTAGTTCTTTTTGATAAGGTCCACAATCTCACTGACTAGCTGGTAGGCTTCCCTGGGATTGCGTGGATTACCTTCTGCGTCTCTTAGTATTCCCAGCCCGAGACTAATTACAACATTAGCGTTTTCAAGGTCGACGGGGCTTTTCGGCAGTGGTATTTCTTCTAGAACCTCAATCTGAAAGTCATCCTGTACTCGGTCAGTCCTAAACCTGACGAGCTCGCCACGCCTAGACGGGTCTTTCTTCAGAGGCTCGAAGTTCCCAGGCCTTATGCTGGCAATCTGGGGCCTGTGTCGCGGTGTGTATATTTTGGCAACCCTTGTGGCGAAGTCAGGCCTAATTTGGGCGAGAACATTTTTGTATGTTGTGTTAGTTGGTCCAAAGTAATAATCTTCCACGGCTAGGTCTATGTTGTCTGTAGCCAGCCCTGTGCCGACCCTGTAAGCCACTCTGGGTGAAAGGTCTCTCCCCAATTCATCAGCGACGAAGAGAAAGGCATAGGGCTTCATCTTTTCAACCATCTCACAGATAACGCGCGTGTAGGGGAGACACTGATACTTTTCCAGCCAGGGCTCGTCTGCATATACTACCATGTCAGCACCTCTTGCGATTGCCTCTTGAATCACGCCGTCAAGATCATGGCCCAGAATGACCGCCACAGCTCTCTGTCCTATCTTTTCCGCCACCTTGCGGGCGGCTGCCAGAATCTCCAAGCTGGGCCTTGTTAAGCCGTCCCCCTCCCTGACGCAATATGCCCAGACATCCCTATACTGCTCTAGCGACAACCCTCAATCCCCCGAATAGCTCCTCCACCATGTCTTCAAGGGTGAAGATCCTCAAGAACCCCTTGGATTTGAGTTGTTCGGTAAGGTCTTGGGGTAGGCCTGCTGCCAAATCTCCCGACCTGAAGGGCCCGTACGTCTTCCCCATCCACTCGATCTTCTCGGTGTCCCTCGTGAAGATTAGAGATTCATCCACCACCTTCTGTGTGGGAGGCCTGCCCACCTCATATCCAGGCCCAACTATCGTGGGCGAGCCCATGAGACCAAGCTTAGATGGGTCTGCTCCAATATAGTCAGCATTCCAAACCTCAATCTTATTTCTCTGTGACACATAGTTGGTGTCCCTAGTCTGCCTGGCTTGGGAGATTTGCGGTACCCTAGGCTCGTACTGGGTGTGGAGTGTGAGTAGGCAAGGTGTTGGCACTCTCAGCTTCTGGATTACCGAGCCTATCGCCCTGAGTGCTATCACCCGGTTGCTGTCCGGGCTTATCTCGAAGTCTCTCACGAATGCCACGCTTGGTATGAGCCTACCTATCATCTGTCCCAAGGCTTCGGCTGTCTGTGGACCTGTGTTTCCTGTCTCACCGTCCGTGGTCTTCATCCCGGCCAAAATGATGAAATTCATGAGGCTGTCACGATATTTCCTCAGACCCTCCCTCAGCTTGCCTTCGCTTATCTCACCTCGAAGATATTTAGACACGAACGAATGTTTAACGGTAGGAAGTTCTGAGTAAATGCGGTGCGGTAGCAGGCCCGACTGGTGCATAGACCTGGCTAAGCTCTCAAGGTCGCCGGAACCCACGGCCTCCCCGAGCTTGTCCACAGCCTCTAGGTGAAGCTCAATTATCTTCTGGATACCCTTGGCCAAGGTGTAGGATGTGGCCCAAGTATCCGCCCCCGCCATCCTCCTATCACTCAAGAGAATATTCTGGTCTACTCCAGCGAAGACTATCCGTGGAACGAGTTTGCTATCCTCCTTAGGCTCGTATAGCTCTTTCATTATCGGGGCTATCTTGGGCTCGGGCCCCATGCTGAGGGAGATTATCTTACCGCCCACAACCCGCTTGACATAGTACGCAGCCTCGAGGGCTCTGGCGTCATGTGGGTTTAGGACCAGCTCCATCTCCTCCCTCTTCAAAACCCCTGCTACCGTCATAACCTGCGTGGTACGTGCCGGCACGCCCTTAACAAGCGTAATTATCAGCATCTAAAGTCCCTTTTCCCGTCCAACCCCTCTCTACTTAAACCCATTCTCCAACTGCTGAACAACCGTGTCATCTTCTAACATCACCTCCACCTCGTCGAACCTATTCCGCCTAACAGTGGCCAGCAATATTCTCAGCTTAGCTCCCTCCGGAACCTTCGCCATCTCTTCAGACTTAGCTCCCCAGGCGGTTGCAGGGTAAACCCGTCCGCAGATGCCGAGCCAAAGATTTATCACCGGTCGGACGCCATACCTTGTTCTTATGGTTGAAGGCTGTCCCCGCCTCAATAGAACACATTCTAAGACCAAGTTTCTCATAGGCTGCGAGACGTCCTCTAGGGATGTGACCGGCGATATGTCGGTGCATTCACCCTCCTTAATCCTCTCTAGCCTCTGGTAGTATAAGTAGTGCCTACCCTTCCAGCTCACCACCACCGAGTCGGTGACTCTAAGGCAGTCATCGGTCTTGACATGGGCCGGACCTGTGATTATGAATGATTCCCCCCCATCTGTGCAGATAACCCTGCCACCATCGGTGTATAGTACCTTAATGCGCCGTTCACTTCCCAGCCTCCTCAGGGCGGTCTGGAGGCCTTCGGTGTCAGTTGCCCCCCTGTGTATTGTTGTCCGATGGGTTGACGAATATCCATCTCCATCTCTTCTTAGGCAAGTCAGGTATAGTGTCTCACCCTGTCTAAGGCTTTTAGCATACTCGGCTACTTCCCCCCAAAGGGTCACGGGACAGGTTTTTTCATTGTCACCTACAACAAGTCGGACCAATTGAAATTCTGTCCCATGCCTGCTTGCGTGCTCTTCCTCTCCGTGGAAGAGCAGCAGACATTTGATGTCTGCTATTGTTTTTCTCAGGCTTAGGGCTTCACTTACTGAATTGAAGTAGCTCTCGAGGGGGGGTAGCTCCACATCACTATTCTCCCTAACAATGTAGGCTCCCTCATCCACCGCTAGCTCGAGGAATCCAGTAAGCTTGTTCTCATAGGCCCTAAAATTGGAGAGGCTGAGTATCGCACCAGGCTGAAAGTTTTCAACTTTAGCCCTGTCGCTATATTCATCCCATAGAAGGAGGGATGCTACGCCAGTACGGTCTCCCACCCTCATCACTGAGAGACGTCTCCCACTCTTCAGATGTATGTGCTTTATCCCCAGAAGACGGACTGATAACTTGAGCCGTCTGAGCCCCGGCGTGAGGTTGGCTATCTCCGTTATTGTGTAGTCGGGTCGATTGGGCAGTATCTCATCACTTAGTCTCTCCTCCTCCAAGATTATTAGAAGTGCTCCAGACCTTGTTAGGAAGGGGTTCCAAGCCAGCTTCTCATCTACCATCTTGACTAGCTGCTCACGGGTGAGGTCTTTTCTTTTCTTCATTATGGCCTGGATCAGCTCTTCCTCGGATAGCATATCCTAGGTCCCGTACGCCCATGACCTAACGTATGCCTTCTGCTCTTCGGTCAGCTCCTCAATCTCAACACCCATACTTCTGAGCTTCAGATGCGCCACTCTAATGTCAACCTCTGCCGGAACTTGGTAAACCCTCTTCTCCAGCTCCGCGTGCCTCTCTGCTATGTATCTTATTGACTCGGCTTGGATGCTGAAAGAGAGGTCCATCACTTCAGATGGGTGGCCCTCGCCACAGACTAGGTTTACAAGTCTACCCTCACCCAGCAGCATTATGCGCCTCCCATCTGAGAGCCTGTAGACAGTGACGCCAGCTCTTGGGCTCTCCACAGAGGTAGCTAGTCTGGCTAGCCCAGCCTTATCTATCTCGACATCCATGTGTCCGGCGTTGGCGAGTATGGCGCCGTCCCTCATCCTCTCGAAATGCTCACGCCTGATGACCCTGATGTTCCCCGTTGCTGTTATGAATATCTCACCATATTCGGCTGCCTTTAGCATTGTTGTAACATTGTAGCCGTTCATGTATGCTTGGAGGGCCTTGATGGGGTCTGGCTCAACGATGGTCACGCGTCCACCCATTCCCCTCGCGCGCTCCGCTATACCGGACCCTACTCTTCCATAGCCGCACACCACTATGTTCTTGCCCGCGAGAAGAATGTTGGTACTCCTCAGCATTCCATCTATGGTTGATTGGCCTGTCCCCAGTGGGTTGTCGAAGAGACTTTTGCATCTAGCGTCGTTAACGGCTATTATCGGGTAGGCGAGAAGACCCTCAGCCTCCAAGGATTTGATCCTTATCACACCCGTCGTAGTTTCTTCGGTCCCACCCCATACACCCCGCAATATTTCAGAGGCCGAGTCTCCCAGCACCCGCGCCACAGTCGAGGCTGCATCATCAAGTCGTTTCAGGCAGACCTTGTGGAGAGATGTTACGAGGTCTGCTCCATCGTCTACAGTTATCTGAGGCCTGTGGCTCAGTGAGGCTCCTATGGCCCTATAGTAGTCGTCGCTGCTCATGCCCCTATAAGCGTAGACCGGGAAGCCCTCGGAGGCCAGCGCGGCAGCCACCTCGTCTTGGGTGCTTAACGGGTTTGAGGCTGAGACCACAACCGTAGCCCCACCATCCTTCAACGTTCTGAGTAGGACAGCTGTCTCCTTGGTGACATGGAGACACGCCGCCACAGTAACACCCTTCAGCGGCTTCTCATCAGCGTACCTCTGCCTTATAATTCGTAAGACAGGCATGAGCGATTCAGCCATTCCAATCCTCCGCCGCCCATCATCAGCAAGTGAAGGGTTCTTAATCCACTGTGCATGCATGGACCCACCACCAAACGCTCAACTTTAAATGTGACTAGGGTAACGCCCATCCGGTTTGCCGGACGAATACACAGATAGAGAATCTTACACACGTCTGCTAGACATTGTGCTGGCGCAGGTATCCAAGACCGTGGTGAGGACCGGTGACAGGGCTTTAGACCTAAGGCCTCAGGTGGTGATCTCGGCTAAGAACACTTATTTAGTGAACTTGAGTCAAATAGCCAAAACCCTCAACCGTGAGCCCTCCCATGTATCTAGGTTCATTCTCAAAGAGACAGGTAGGGCTGGCTCCCTTGAGGGTGATAGGCTTGTTATACAGGGCACCATGTCAACGGAGGAGCTGAAGAAACTCCTGGAGGTCTATATCAAGGAGTTCGTCAGGTGCCCCACCTGCGGAGGGATCGATACAAGGATCCTGGCCGAGAAGAGGTTCAGATTTCTGGTCTGCGATGCATGTGGTGCTAAGAACCCTGTAAGACGCATATAGTTTTTAATGACGTGGTCAATTGTATTATGGTGGAATTGGATAGTTGCTGGGTGAAAGTCCATTTTTCCAAAACGGGTGAGGTAGTGGTGGCAGTATGTGATGAGGAGCTGGTCGGGCGGAAGCTAAAGCTTTCAAGCGGGTTCACAGTTGAGGTGGATAAGTCATTCTACTGCGGTGTCCTGATACCTGTTCAGGACTTGGAAAAATACGTGGCCCAGGCCACGATAGTTAATCTGTTGGGTGAGAGGTCTGTTAATTATGCGCTTAAAATTGGACTAGCCTCACCCGAGACAGTTATCGATGTTGACGGTGTGCCGCATATACAGGTCTTCCTCTAGGGGCTGTGCCATGATGCTTTCGGAAATGCAGCGGAAGGTGTATGAATTTGAGAGGAGTAGGGGATGGGGCTCATTCAAGGACTCTCTTATATATGCCCACCTAGTGGAAGAGGTCACTGAGATTGGCCGCTTCATACTGGAGAAGGAGGGATATAAGAGGTCAGGGCTTGGACACTCAAGCTTTCAAGAAGATATCGGAAAAGAGTTTGCACATGTACTAACCCTTCTAACCCAGCTTGCCAACAGGTTCCAAGTAGATTTGGAGAGGGCGCTCGAGAAAGAGATGGCCAGAATGGAGGAGCGTTTTCCGGCCGAAAAATGGAGACAGGCGCTGGGAAGCGATTAGGGCTTCTTATTCCTCAACCGTGTAAGTATCTCCTGAGCTTTATCGACTCTAACAACCTTTTCCCTTACCATCTCCTCTGCCACTAGATCTATCTCATCTCCCTCAGCTCCCGCCATCACAGCTATGTTCTTGGCATGCAAGGACATGTGACCCGCCTGGATACCCTCCGCAGCCAACGCCCTCAGAGCCGCCAGATTCTGAACAAGTCCAACGGCAGCCATAACCTCGGCCAACTCTCTGGCCGACTTAACTCCCAATATCTTTAGAGCAAGCTTGGCGATGGGGTTGGTTCTCGTGGCGCCGCCCACAATCCCAACCGCGAGCGGCATCTCTAGGGTTCCGTGCAGGTCCCCCTCAGGCCCTACCTCCCATGTTGTTAGAGGCTCGTATCTGCCGGATCTACATGCATAGGAGTGGGCGCCAGCCTCTATTGCCCTCCAGTCATTTCCCGTCGCGATTGCTACAGCATCCACACCATTCATGATACCCTTGTTATGCGTCGTAGCTCTGTAGGGATCCGCTTTGGCTAAAGCGTAGGCCTCGTAGATTCCACGGACCACTTCCTCACCACCCACAGACTGAGCTGGAATCCTAGCCCAAGCCCTCACAATCCTCTTATCCGCCAAGTTGGATAGAATCCTAAGCCTGAACCTACCCCCCGCCAGCCTCGCAAGCGTAGGTGCCACAGCCTCACACATGGTGTTCACTGCATTGGCACCCATCGCATCCCTCACATCCACTATTAGATGTGTGACAACCATTTGTCCGGCAGGCGTATCTATCACCCTCACCTCCACATCCTTCGCACCACCCCCGAGTCGGACAAGAACGGG
Organism: Nitrososphaerota archaeon; assembly: GCA_038891515.1. Classification (GTDB taxonomy): domain Archaea; phylum Thermoproteota; class Nitrososphaeria_A; order Caldarchaeales; family Caldarchaeaceae; genus HRBIN01. Next base: position 13,334 of record JAWAEB010000035.1, read on the forward strand.
ATCCCGCTCATTGGCTAGCCTGAGAATCTCCTCCCGATTCCTGAGAATCTCAAATCGTGCGGAGGAGGGGTTCTTCACATCCACCAGCTGAACCTGACCTATCATCAGCTGCTCCCCTGAGATGGCCATTACTCCGCCGCCGTCCCTAGCCATCTTAGCTGCGTTGGAGGCTGCTGCGACGACCGACGGCTCCTCAACAACCATTGGGATGAGGTAGTCCGAGCTATTTATGAGGAAGTTGACGGCTATTCCCAAGGGCATCGGAAAGAGACCTACAACATTCTCTATCATCCTAGCAGCTGTGGAGAGGTCTAGCCTACCTAACCTTATCATCTCAGACTCTTCATGAGTGAGGCCGGTCCTCTCAGCCACCAGCTTCAGCCTTGAGTCGATATCCAGCTTGTAGAACCCCTCAATTCGTGATGAGCTTACCAGACTAGATCACCCCAATCTCCGGCATACTTTCGGCACGCCCGGCCCATACTATAAAAGTTTCGCGCCATGCTGAATCAGTGGCGTAGAAGGGTGAGAGCCGCCCCGAGAGCAGCATATCTTGATGCAACAGAGTCTCGCGCCCCTGTTATGATAATGACGTCACCTTTGGAGGGGTGTAAGCTGTCTACTATCTGGGCCGCAAAATCCGGTCGCTCCCTTGAGAGGTTAGAGATCATGGGCATTTGTAGTCCATCCTCCGAATAGGTTAGTATGAGAGCCTCCTCAGCGCCGAACCTGATTGATGCATCTCTCTGAACGATACCGCTTTTTACCGAGGAAGCCGCTCCACGGACCACTATGCCAGTGTTGTGAGGCGACTTCCATGGTAGGGGTATCTTCAGCTCGGTCAGCTTGGTAATCTTTGAGCTGAGAAGTCTCAGTAATCCTGAACCCTTCTCCGAGAGGGCGTAACCACTCTTGCCAGCAGTCACCAAGCCTAAGCTATCTAGCTTCTTGATTAGCGTCCTCACAGATCCTTCACCCAGTGACAATAGGTCTGATAGTCTCTTCCTCCCAATCCGCCCGTAGTCCTGGATGAGCATTAGGGCGTATATCATGTGGACAGGCGAAAAAGCCGGTAGAGGCCCTCGCACATCTCCAAGGCTCAGTATCTGTTCAAGCATCGACTCCAAATCAGACATAGCCACATTCATAGCAGGTCAAGGCTCGCCAAAACTCTCTGTCTAGGCGAGTCGTCAAGGTCAGCCATATTCTGCCCAACACCTGTGAAGAGAAGCGGTTTACCAGTGATGTGTGCTATTGAGATTGCCGAGCCGCCCCTTGCATCAGCGTCCAGCTTGGTGAGAATTATGTAGTCTATTCCCACAACTTGGTTGAACTGCCTAGCCTGCTCGACGGCCGCATTGCCCGTCAGAGCATCCCCTACATAGATCACGAAGTCAGGGTTGAGAACCCTTTTCATCTTCCTCATCTCCTCAAGAAGGCCCCTATCTATCTCTGTCCTACCCGCCGTATCCACTAGGACGAAGTGGGCCCGCATAGACCTAGCCCTGTTCACAGCATCCACAGCCACCGAAGTGGCGTCCGCTCCATAATCCTGACTAACGACGAGAAAACTCTCCCTTGACCCAAGAGTCTCCAGCTGTTCAATCGCCCCGGCTCTAAATGTATCGGCTGAAGCAAGTATCACAGAATAGCCTCTAGCCCTCAAATATGTGGCCACCTTGACTATTGTAGTTGTCTTACCTGAGCCGTTTGGACCCACGAACATTATCACGGTAGTTTTCCCAGAGCGGACGTTCCTCTCCGCCCGTTCAAAGATTACACCCAGCTCAGCCTGGGATAGCATGTCCTCCACCGTCTTTTTCAAGATCTGCCTCGCTACCGACCTATCATCTGAGAACCTCTTCAGCCTTACAGTCTTCAGGGCCTCCCGAAGTCTAGACACGAGAGACTCGGCAGTCTCCACTGCCACATCATTCGAAACCAGCTGGGTGAAAAACATGGAGAGGGTCTTCTCAATCTCTTCATCTGACATTCCTGTCATGGTGATTTTTTCAGCAAACTCTCCGAAAACCCTCCTCAGCCCCTGTAGCATCCTCACCTACCTTCCCTCTGCTGTGAGAGAAAAATGTTTATGAAACGTCTCAGCTCCTCAGCCCTTCCAAGATACTCACTCGCCCTCCTCGAGAGGCTCTCCCGGGCCTGCTGTAGCCCCTGGCTTCGCTTGGTCAGTATTTGCTCACTCTCCTCAAGGCTCTTCTGGGCGAATATCTGGGCTCCAAGATTGATGTGCAGGCTATCGGTGTTAGAAAGCGCCACACGGGCGAACACACCCGCACCGAGAGGTACGAGTAAGTCATAGGGACCAGTATTCTTCTTGATCTCTTGGATAAATCTCACAGCGTTCTCATGCTCCTCAATTGAACGCTCTATATTCAAGATGCGGAGATTAAGATCTGCCACCACTTGCTCTATGGTCTGGAGCTCGGCAATAGCCCTCGCCAGCCTCTCATCTGAAGCCATACCAATCTTAATCCAGACTGCGGTCTAATAACCATTATTGGCCAAATATACGGGTGACTGTCATGAGCTCCGGACCCGTCGTCCTAGCCCCGACCACCACCCCACTGGAGTTGGCCACTATGCTTGACCTTACGTATCTGAGACCGCCGTTGACCGTCCCAGTCATCACCGACACCCTCAGTATGTTGGAAAGCGTGGCTAGGTCATCTTCGTCGGCATCGACGTGCACTAGCCCACCCACATTCGTGGCGGCAGCCAGAGATCCTACATAGCTTCTTTCGGCAAGCTTCATGGGAACAGCCTCAACCCCTAGAATGTCCTGCAAAACTCTCAAGTTTTCCCTGCCGAGAAGATAACTAACAACGGCGCCCCTGTCGTTGCAAAGTATCAGGTTGCCGACAGCCGTCAGCTTTGTCTTAAGAACTCCTATGTTGATTCCGCCCAGCTCCCCCTTCAAATATTTCAAATCATCCTCGAGGAGCAGGTTGGATACCACTAATCCGTTAG
>JAWAEB010000036.1:0-16300 GCA_038891515.1 Nitrososphaerota archaeon
ATTTTAGAGCATGTCTGGAGATGGCTAAACCTCATCCACATACCCACCCAGCCAGAGACGCTACACCTGATGAACAGCATAAAAGGGGTGATGAAGATGGCTTAAGTTAACAGAGCCCAGACATGCATTGGAAAAAGACAAATACTACATATATGCTGGGGCGGGTGGTAGACAACATAGGTTTCACAATACAGAGAAGACAGCAAAGACTTTTTCAGAGACGTGAACAACTAACGAAGGATACCAACTTACCATATAAAATACTGAGAACGGGCCCGGTGGGATTTGAACCCACGATCTGCAGCTTAGGAGGCTGCCGCCTTATCCATTCTAGGCCACGGGCCCTTATCGTGTTGGGTGGAGGGTTTTATTAAAGTGTCTCAGTGGTTGGGACGTAGGGGTGAGAGTGCATGTTGCTGGAGTTGAATGAATTGATGAGACGGAGGGGTGTTGGCGCCCTCATATGCATCGGCGACTCCACCTCCTGCAACCCGGAGCTGGCCTACTTGACAAGGGCCAGAATTCCGAGGGGCGGTGTCTACTTTAAGGCGATGGATTCCGAACCGTTGATATTGGTCAGCCATCTCGACGTAAACCTAGCGAGACAGGGCGTTGTGAGAGATGTGAGGACATTCTCGGACATGGGTTACGATGATATTGTAGCTAGGGTTGGGAGGCGTAGGGCCCTGGCCGAGCTGCTGGTCAAACTCCTCAAGGCCGAGAAAGTGAGAGGCTCAATCGCCTTATGCGGATACAGAAGCGCCTTAGAGTCAGTCAACCTGGCAGACACTCTGAGGCGGCTGGGCTTCCATGTATTAGGAGAACAGAGGCCCACCATTTTAGATATCGCCAGAAGCACCAAAGACGAGTGGGAGGTCGAGACTATCCGGCGGGCAGGTGTAAAGACTCTGAAAGTTGTGAAGTTGTTTGAGCGGCTTCTCTCCGAGTTAGTGTTGAGGGGTGGAGTAGCCATGTATGGGCAGCGTCCAATCACTGTCGGGTTTCTCAAGAGGCAGGTGGCGGTGTGGTGTGCTGAGAATGGTCTGACGCTGAATGAAGGTCTTATACTCTCGGTTGGACCCAAGTCCTCTGACCCACATCACTCGGGCTCTGATGAAGACCGGATGGTGGAGGGGCAGCCAGTCATCCTAGATCTTTTTCCAACTGACAGGTCTGGATACATGTATGACTTCACCAGAACATACGTCATCGGCAAGCCCTCTGCGGAGGTCCGCCGTATGATGGATGTGGTCAGCCACGCCCATGCTGTGGCGCTAGATAACTTAGGAGATGGGATATCGAGTGAGCGACCGTTCCTAAGTGTCTGCAGATACTTGGGCAGGAGGGGTTATCTCACAATCCTAGACTTGGAGAGGGGTGTGAAGGAGGCGGCCGAGAGAGGATTCGTCCACAGTCTGGGACATGGTGTCGGCCTAACCATTGGCGAGGAGCCCTATCTCAGGTATCGCGAACGCAGCAGGCTGAGGACTGGGATGGTGTTCACGGTTGAGCCGGGGTTGTATGAGCCCGATCTGGGAGGTGTCAGGATCGAGGATGTGGTGGTTTTGTCACAGAAGGGTCCAGAGGTTTTGGTCAAGCATCCACATCTCACCATGTTTTAGAAGAGATAGAGGGATAAGGCGTATGCAGTTAATGCTCCATAGGTCGTTGCCAGCAGATTAATCACGTCATTGTTGATATACCTAAACCCTGAGAGGTACTGGGTTTCCCTCCCACAATGCCTCCTCACCTCAACCACATGGCCACACTCCCCACATCTATATCTAGACTGGGCCAGACCACCCACCACGCTGTCAAAGAGGCTGCCGGTAAAGCCAGTCACAGTGCACAGGACGGCCCAAGAGGATAGACTAGAAGACAGTAGCCTCTCGGAGTCGAGCAATACTGAGACAGCTAAAAGGGATAATGGAGCTACCAGGCTACCTGCTAGGCCTAGAGCTGTTACGGCTCCAGGTGTGCCCCTCTCCACTCCCCTCAACGTAGTTATCATAACTGGCTTGGACTTGGAGAGCATGCCTATTTCGGTGGCCATGGTGTCGGTGAAGCCTGCTGATATGGCGCCCACAAAAATGGCGAGGGAGATGTTGCTATCAATAGCATATAACCGTGAGAAGACTGCGAGCGCCGCAGCAAGCCCGCCGTTTGCACATACATTGGCCCAGCTCCTCACTCCACGGCCCTTCTCACCATACTTGACCCTGTATTTGTATCGTGTGGAGAACCCGCCCACCACTAGGAAGGTGAGGACAAGCGCGAAGTATAGCCGACCACCAAACATGTAGTAGAGATAGCCCAGTGCAGCGCCGGCAATAGCACCCTTCCAGTCTAGAAACCTACCTGCAACTGCTATCCCACCAGCCAATCCTATGACTATGGTAGCCTCGAGGAAAAGCAGCAAGGTAAACTCTACCGCTCCACCAAATCCACCACATCACGTACATTAGACACTTTAAGGGTTATTTCTCATGTGGTGGATGTCCTCCCTTGATGTACGATGCCGCCTCTGCGGGTGTCAGCTCAGTCTGTCTCCTTTCGCTCAAATCCCTAATGGTTATTGTCCCATGTTCATGCTCTCTCTCGCCCACCACAGCGAGATATCTCACGTGTTTCTTGAGGGCCAGTTCTATGGCGTCAGGAATTCTCTTCCTAGTCACATCTACGATGGTTGCTATCCCGCTTTGGCGGAGGGATTCGGCCGCTGATAATGCATAGGCCCTAGCTCCGTCTGACAGAACGGAGAGCAGCACAGTTGGGTGGCCACCCTCCATCTCCACCGTCCCCCTATGCAAATACGTCACTAGACGGGTTATCCCAATCGCACATCCTACAGCAGGTGTATCACTGCCACCAAAAAGGCTTACAAGCCGGTCATATCTTCCGCCCCCGTTGAATGAAATATCCACACCGCCCACACCCTGTTCGAATATGAAGCCTGTATAATACTCCAACCCCCTAGCAAAGCCATAATCCACCGTGAACACAAGTTCCGGTTGGATATGCCTAATCATGCCCACAATCTCTTCAAAGTTCTCGTTAGCCCTAAGGGCGCTGCTCCACGGTGAGAGAAGGTCCCAAGACCGTCTGAAAATCTCAACACCCCCCCTCATCTGGATGAGAAGCCTAAGCGTCTTCTCAGCATCAGCATCAATGAGGGACTTGGTTGACTGGAACGCCTCCTCCTGCATCTTCCTATCCAACATCGTAAGGAAAATATCTTGGGTCTTTTCGTCAAGTCCCTCTTCCGTTAGGATTCCCCGGACTATGCCCACATGTCCAAACCGGACCCATGGTCGGTCTATCCCAAGCCTTCTGAAAACTTCGAGGCTGGCCAAGGTTATCTCAGAGTCGCTCATCGGGTCACTACTACCGAAGAGTTCCAACCCACCATGCCAGAATCTCCTCCTCCTACCCCATTGGGGCTCATCGTACCTGTAGCAGTCGGCTATGTAGCCCAGCCTTATTGGTGTAGGCGATCTTGCCAGCTTGGTGGCTACTAGTCTCGCTATCGATGCCGTCACCTCTGGCCTGAGTACGAGTGTGCGTCCATGAGCATCCACCATCCTGAACATACGGTGCCTGATCTCTTCACCTGACTTCGCTTCAAATAGGCTAAGATACTCTACCGTGGGTGTCTCAACCTCTTCGTAGCCATAAAGCCTGTAAACCTCTCTTATCACATCCTCTACTCTCCGCTTGATGCGGACCTCATCTGGCAGCAGATCATCCATTCCCCTAGGAGTTTCGAACAACAGCGGAATCACCTATTCACAGCAGTATTTAATTTCGGCGCACACCCTTCTCAGCCCAGACTTTCTTGAACCAGTGGGGAACCCTGATGCGGGGAAAGATGTCGTAATAGTCGTATGGCTTGATATCGAGCACCGGGGAGCCGTTCAAGGCATCCAAGCCTCTGACCAGAAGTGTATTTCCCAAAATCTTCACCAGCTCCACCACAGTAATAGCTATGGGATTGGGACGCGACGGGTTTCTAGTGGCGAATATACCGACTCGGGGCAGGTCCTTCTTCCCCCTAGGCCTGACCAAAAGTAGCGATTTCCGCCTACGAGACACCCTGTCCATCCAATAGATCACTATGATGTGTGAGTAATCCTCCAGTCCCTTAAGCCCGTTTACGTAGGTCTTGTCCACCACTACCTTGCTCAAGCTTTTCCACCTGCTTCTCCTTACATTCTCATACGGGATGTCCGTCTCCACATGTCCAATGGTCTTGACCGCCACCATACCAACATAGACGAATGGTCAGATAACTTAAAAAGGAGTTTCAGATGTAGTTCGGAAGATGTCTCGGGTAAGCATCGCGATAAGCATAGTGTCCATAGTCCTAGTGGTGGCTGCCATATATGAGGTCGCCGTTTTCCAGTCCGAGCTGGCCGCACTTAAGAACAGCCTCTCAGATTTGTTGTCAAGCCAAGCCACTAGGACAACCAGCGTAACTTCCACATCCACCGTGACACAGGTGACAACAGTCATCCTCGGTGGCGGGGTGCCCAGTTCATACGGCTCCCTATATGAATCGGTGAAGAATTCGGTGGTTATGATAAGGGTTAGGTCTTCAGCAGGAGGTGGAATAGGCTCCGGATTCGTATATGACGAGAGAGGGCATATCATCACCAATAACCACGTAGTTCAAGGCGCAGATTCAATAAAGGTGGTTTTTCTCGACGGTGAGGTATACGATGCTTCACTTAAGGGGTCGGATGTGGACAGCGACATTGCGGTGATAAAGATAGACCCACGTGACAGAGTGCTACAGCCTCTCAGGCTCGGAGACTCCCACCAGCTAAAGATAGGCGACGTTGTTGCGGCTGTGGGAAACCCACTTGGTCTAGAGGGTACACTCACAGTAGGTGTGGTGAGTCAGAAGGACCGTATCCTACCGACTGGACGAGGCTTCTCAATCCCCGGTGTCATACAGACCGATGCAGCCATAAACCCCGGAAACTCTGGGGGGCCGCTACTCAATATGCAGGGTGAGGTGGTGGGAATCACAACAGCTATAGAGCCTACTGGTGTGGGCATAGGATATGCCGTGCCTTCCTCAATTATCAAGAGAGTCGTACCCGCCTTGATAGAGAAAGGTATCTACCAAAGGAGCTGGCTAGGAGTATCTGGGCTGTCGCTGAACCCTGAGATAGCGCAGGCTATTGGAGTTAGTGTCCGCAGGGGCGTCCTAGTTGTGGAGGTTGTGATGGGAAGCCCTGCTGAAAAGGCTGGGATAATGGGGGGACGCAGCACGATGAACATTGATGGTAGCAGAATCACCGTGGGTGGAGACATCATAACCTCTATAGACGGGACGCCCATCAACTCCCTTGACGAGTTTCTCCTATACCTAGAAGAGCGAACCGCCCCAGGTCAGGAGATATTACTCACAGTACATAGGGGCGGCATGCTGCTCAACATAAAAGTGGTTCTGGGTGTGAGACCCTGACTCAGTGAGGTGTATGCTCCTCATCAAGCCGAGAGGCTCTCAGCACAGGTCAGTGTCATCACGTTAGGTCTTCCTGAGCAGTGATATAAAAACGTGAGTTAGGGATTAGCCGTTTCTTCCGCAACCTCAGGCGCAACAATCTCATGCTGGGCTGGTTTGAGCTCTCCCTTGACTAGTGCTGTTATGTATCCGGCAACCCTGTTTGCGAACCGTTTCGAGAAGCGGCCCTGCAGAACAGACCTAACAAGCTTCTTGTTTTCCTCAAACGTTACTGAAACGGCGTCACCGTACGTCTCTCTTATCTGCTTGGCCAATACCTTGACCTTCCTAGTCCTCACCTTGCCCAGCAGCTCTCACCTATGGGCCGCTCCAGCTAGGTAGATTTAAGGCTTAACACCTCATAAATCAATCACCATGGCGGGACTGCGGTATACGGACTGAAATAGGCTTATTAACAGGTGTTAAGAAACTGGTGCAGGTATATGGCATATTTTTTGGAGGACTGAAAAATGTCCAAGAAGACGAAAGCCGGGACACAAGCATTTGACATAGCGGAGCACAGCCTAGTCCCCAAGCATGAGCTCCTCTCAAACGAAGAGGCAGAAGAACTTCTCAAGAGACTAGACGTAACGAGACAACAGCTCCCATACATACTGTCAACGGATCCGATGGTTAAGAAGCTCGGGGCTAAGGTGGGTGATATCATCAGGATAAAACGTGTATCCGAGACGGCTGGAGAGGCTGTCTACTACAGGGTTGTCTGGAGGGAGAGTTGATGCAGCAGCTGACTAGTGAGGACTTGTGGGAAGTGGCTAGATCTATGATCGAGGATGAGGGGCTCGTCCAACACCATCTGAGGTCTTACAACTATTTTGTGAGGGAGGGGTTGCAGAACCTAGTCAATTCGCTTGGAGATCAGGAGATCAGGCTGAAGCATGGAACGGTGGTGCTGCGTTTTGGGCAAGTGGAGGTGGGTGGTCCTAGGATGGTGGAGGTTGATGGTACTGTCAGGAGCACGACCCTCAACAAGCTGCACCCCATAGAGACTAGGCTTAGAGACCTCACATATGAGGCACCCATATATGTCAAGATAGGACTATACCTTGAGGGGAGACTGATAACCCAAGACAAGGTGGAGGTGGGAAGCATACCTGTGATGGTGAAGTCCGACATCTGTCCACTTTCTAAAATGACTCCCGACGAGCTTCTAGCGATTGGTGAAGACCCACGAGACCCAGGGGGCTACTTCATCATAAACGGGTCCGAAAGGGTTGTGGTGGCTGTTGAGGACTTGGCGCCTAACCGGATCATAGTCACCAGGAAGGAGAGTGATAGCAGGTCGCAGGTGCAGGCTGTTGTTCTCTCTTCGGCGCATGGTAGACAGGTGAGGGTCGAGGTCAACTATAAGGAGAGAAGTCCTATTAGGGTTTACTTCTCAAGGATTTACAAGGGTGTGCCGGTGATAATCATGCTCAGAGCCCTAGGCATGACTAACGACCGGGATATAGCGGCTCTTGTCTCACCGCTGAAGCAAGTGCAGGAGCTTCTGGAGCCCTCTTTCAAAGAAGCCGAGGGGGTGGAGACCGAGGAGGAGGCCATAGATTACATAGGCAACCGTATAGCATTTGGTTATGCTGAGGAGTTCAGACGGGAGAAGGCCGAGCAGACCATAGACAATGTGTTCCTGCTCCACATAGGGACGAACAAGGCGGCAAGATATAACAAGGCAGCCTACCTATGCGAGATGGTTGGGAGGGTTCTCGAGACTAGTCTGGGTCTGAGGAACCCCGACGACCGAGACCATTACGCCAACAAGCGGGTTAAGCTGGAGTCATCTCTCCTCATGGAGCTATACCGGATGGCCTTCATGAAACTACTCAGGGACATAAAGTATCAACTGGAGCGTATTGTGACCACCCGCCAGCCTGTGGGGATAGGCACTTTCATTAGGCCAGGCATCGTCACGGAGTTTGTGAGACACGCATTTGCCACAGGAAACTGGCCTGGTGGGAGAGTTGGGGTGACGCAGCTTCTCAACCGTACTAATTACATGGCCACCCTCAGCCATTTGAGGAGAGTTCAGTCACCCCTGAGCCGTGGACAGCCGCACTTTGAAGCTAGAGACCTTCATGGGACCCATTGGGGTAGGCTGTGTCCTGCTGAGACACCTGAAGGAAGCAATGCCGGTCTAGTGAAAAACCTAGCCCTCTCAGCGGAGTTCTCATTTCCAGCCAATAAGAGGGAGGCCCTCGACCGCCTTTTCCAACTAGGTGTGATACCGCTTGCGGAGATTATACAGAAGAAGCGGCACCCACCAAGTGGGAAGGTCTTCGTAGACGGCCTGTTGATTGGATACCATCAGAATGGACAGTGGCTGGCCAATGAGCTGAGAAGGCAGAGGCGTGAGGGACTTGTCAGTCACAACGTGAATGTAGGTGTATATGTCTACGAGCACCTCACCGAGGTTATGATCAACACGGATGAGGGACGAATAAGAAGGCCCCTAATCGTTGTTGAGAAGGGACAACCTAGGCTCACACGGGGACATGTGGAGGTGATAAGGAACAGAACATCGAGGTTCAGAGACCTAATCAGTTTGGGAGTCATAGAGTTCTTGGACGCGGAAGAGGAGGAGAACGCCTATGTGGCTGTATCCCCTGATAAGCTGACCAACGAGCATACACATTTGGAGATCTCGCCTTATACCATGCTGGGTGTCGCCGTGTCAATGATACCGTATTCAGAGCACAACCAGTCTCCCCGCAACGTCTATGAGGGCGCCATGGGTAAGCAGGCTCTGGGGATATTCGCCAGCAACTTCGCCCTTAGAACTGACTCCAGAAGCCACCTACTCGTCTATCCTCAGAAACCCATAGTGACCACACGTTCAGCCGAATACATCGGGCTCAACACTAGGCCATCAGGGCAGAACATGGTGGTGGCGGTACTCACCGGAAAGGGATACAATATGGAGGATGCAGTAGTGCTAAACCGCTCGGCGGTGGAGCGTGGTCTCGGACTCTCGATAAGCTATCGGACATATGTTGTGGAGTCAAGACCCTCTCTTGGCGGTCAGAAGGACAAGTTTGGTATACCCGACCCAACGGTCCGGGGATATAGGGGCGAACAGTACTACCGCGTCCTTGACAGCGATGGTTTTGCACATGTGGAAGCCGATGTTACGGGCGGTACAGTCATAGTGGGTATGATGAGCCCGCCGAGATTCATAGAAGAGTATCAGAGAGTTCCGACTAGAGACATGGTATGGAGAGACACTTCAGAGGCCGTTCAGCCGTCCGAGACCGGTGTAGTGGACACGATATTCATAACGCAGGGGGCTGACGGTAACCGATTGATAAAGGCCAAGGTGCGGACCACATGCTTCACCGAAATAGGTGATAAGTTCTCATCTAGGCATGGGCAGAAGGGTGTTGTCGGGATGCTTTTCCCGCAGGAGGACCTGCCCTACACAAGGGATGGGGTTGTTCCGGATCTGCTAATCAACCCACACGCATTCCCGTCGAGGATGACGGTGGGCCAGTTGATCGAAAGCGTGGCAGGTAAGTTGGGAGCTTTGAAGGGCGAGCTGGTGGATGGCACGCCTTTCTTGGGGAAGCGCCTTGACGAGATTAAGGCAGAGTTGGAAGCCCTTGGGTTTAAGGGAAGTGGAAAAGAAATACTATACAACCCGGTTACTGGGAAGCGTCTTGAGGCGGAGGTCTTCATAGGCGTTGTATATTACCAGCGGCTACACCACCTAGTCAGAGACAAGATTCATGCACGGGCACGGGGGCAGGTTCAAATGCTTACGCGGCAGCCCACGGAGGGGAGGTCTAGAGGTGGAGGTCTCAAGTTCGGCGAAATGGAGAGAGACTGCCTAATAGCTTACGGAGCTTCATACCTACTCCTCGACAGGCTACTTGAACAGAGCGACAAGTATGTGGCCCACTTCTGCGAGAAATGCGGTCTTCCAGCCTACTACGACCTTAAGCAGGAGAGGTTCCTCTGTCCTGTGGACGGTAGGGATTCGAGGGTTAGGCCTGTTATGCTCTCCTACGCTTTCTACCTCCTCTTAAACGAGATGCTTAGCATGGGAATCTACCCCAGAGTAAACATGGAGGAGCTGACGGTATGAGCGCCTATGCATCAGTCTCTTCCATACGCTTCGGCATATTGTCGCCAGATATCATAAGAAAGATGAGCGTCGCAGAGATAATCAGTCCGGACACTTATGATGAGGATGGACTACCTATACCCACTAGCGTAATGGACCCGAGGTTGGGAACCCTCGAGCCTGGCCAGCGCTGTAAGACATGCGGGAACACTTACCTATCTTGTCCAGGCCACTTCGGACATATCGAGCTGCCCACACCCGTCATACATGTGGGCTTCGCCAAAACAGTCTATGAGCTTCTCAAATCCACATGCAGGTCCTGTGGCAGGCTCTTGCTCTCGGAGGATCTGATAAAGCATTACACGGCTGAGATAGCATCCCTTAGGGAGTCCAACAGGCCATATAGACATCTGGTTTACAAGATAAAGCAGAGGGCGATGAATGAGCAGATATGTCCACACTGTGGCGAGAAACAACTCAAGATGGAGTTGGAAAAGCCTGCCACGATGGTGGAGATAACCGAGACCGGGCCGACGAGACTCTCAGCAGGAACTGTCAGGTCTAGGCTTGAGAGGATACCGGACTCAGACCTAGTACTGCTGGATATTAACCCACATACCTCTAGGCCCGAGTGGATGGTCCTGACAGTTCTTCCCGTGCCTCCAGTTTACGTCCGGCCATCCATAACCCTCGAATCGGGCTTCAGGTCTGAGGACGACCTTACCCACAAACTTGTGGACATTCTAAGGGTTGCTCAACGGCTAAGGGAGAACATGAGGGCTGGATCACCCTCACCCGTGATAGCTGAGCTCTCGGACCTCCTCCAATATCATGTAACCACATACATCAATAATGAGGCAGTGGGTGCAGCTCCAGCAACTCACCGATCAGGTCGAGCCCTCAAGACATTGGCACAGAGGCTCAAGGGGAAGGAGGGAAGGTTTAGGCTCAACCTCTCCGGCAAAAGGGTTGACTTCTCCGCTAGGACAGTCATATCACCTGACCCAAGCCTAGAGATAAGCGAAGTAGGTGTTCCCTTGGACGTGGCCACACAGCTAACCGTTGCCGAGAGGGCTACATCATGGAATCTGGAGCGATTGAAGGGGCTCGTTAGAAACGGACCAGACAGGTATCCAGGAGCTAAGTACATCATACGCCCCGACGGAAAGAGGGTTAGGCTCAAGTTTGTCTCCAACCTTGAGGAGATTGCTGAGATGATTGAACCCGGCTACTTGGTGGAGAGGCATCTACAGGACGGTGACATAGTCCTCTTTAATCGACAGCCATCACTCCACAGAATGTCTATAATGGCCCACCGCGTACGAGTGCTCCCCTACAGGACCTTCAGACTAAACACCAGCGTATGCACACCGTACAATGCAGACTTTGACGGCGACGAGATGAACCTCCACATACCACAGAGTGAGGAAGCTGTTACGGAGGCCAGGGAACTTCTCATAGTACAAAAGAACATAATCTCACCCCGGTACGGGGCCCCCATCATAGGAGTCATAAGAGATTTCCTCTCAGCCATGTACCTGCTCACCAAAGATGACACGCTCCTGAACAAGAAAGAGCTTTCACACCTCTTGGGCTCGATAAAGTATGATGGGGAGGTACCCGAGCCGGCGGTGAAAGAACCTGACCAGATGTGGTCAGGTAAGCAGGTTTTCAGCCTCCTCCTACCAAAAGACTTTAACCACAAATTCAGATCGTCATTTAATAATCAGCCTGTGGTTATCAAGGATGGCATATTAGTGGACGGCGTTATAGACAAGAACGCTGTTGGAATCGAAAAGGCCAACAGCATACTCCACAGAATAGCGAGGGACTACGGAAGTCAGACGGCAAAGGAGTTTCTCGATAACATTGTCAGGCTTTCTATAGCGTTTCTGGACATGCGTGGCATGACATTCGGTATAGACGATCTTCAGGTACCGGAGAGGGCTAGGCAGGAGGTATTTCAGATATTTAGACATGCCGAGGCTGAATACCTTAAGGTCAAGGAGGAGCATGATCGTGGTGAGAGGGAGATACCGCCGGGGATGTCCCCTGAGCAAGCCTTCGAGAATGATATGCTCAAGCTCCTCAGCGAGGCTAGGGACAGTGCGGGCAAGGCTGTGAGGGAGTATATTTCCAAAGAAAATACCGCCTTCGTAATGGCTAAGACAGGAGCTCGGGGGACTATGCTCAACATAGACCAGATGGTAGCTGTTGTGGGACAGCAATCTGTTCGTAGAGAGAGAATTCACCGGGGATTCAACGGCCGAGTACTCCCATTCTTCAAAAAAGATGACCGTTCACCGAGGGCAAGGGGATTCGTATACAACTCGTTTATTTCGGGACTTGACCCCGTGGAGTTCTTCTTCCATGCAGTGGGTGGGAGGGATGGTCTAGTGGACACTGCCGTGAGAACACAGCAGAGTGGATATATGCAGCGGAGGCTCATCAATGCACTTGAGTCTCTCTACATAGACTATGACGGGACGGTTAGAACAGCTGATGATGGCAAGATCATCCAATTCCTATATGGTGAGGATGGTGTTGACCCCGCGAAGAGTGACCATGGGAAGGCGGTAACCCCATCCGTAGTACTGGAGGCCAGCATGGCTAGGACCAGGGGGGGAGCACCCGCGTCTCAAGCATACATCTCCAGCAAGCTAGCTGAGAGGAGAGGCATGATCCCACCTAGCATATTGGCTGAGCTGGAAAAGACTCTCTCGGAGTCGAAGCCCACAAAAGAGGTAGTGGACAAGACGATTGAGGACACTGTATCCAAATATATAGCTGCTAGGGCTGAGCCGGGTGACGCAGTAGGCGTAATAACTGCTCAGTCAATAGGTGAGCCGGGCACTCAGCTAACTCTCAGAACATTCCACTTCGCTGGGGTGGGTGAGCAAAGCGTTTTGAAGGGTCTGCCACGTCTGATCGAGATTGTTGATGCTAGACGCACCCCCTCCACACCAATCATGAGGATACCGCTGCTGCCCGAATATGCTCAGAACCTTTCAAAGGCTAGAAAGCTGGCAAGACAGATCCAATACACCAAGCTCGCTGATGTCAGGATTGAGGTGACGGTAAACTATAAACGTAGTAAGCTTGAGTTCCGGCTGGATGAGCAGGGACTTGAGGAGAGGGGTGTGACGAAGAAAGACATCGAGTCTGCATTTAAATCCTATGAGGCTATCTACGACCCGGACAGGCACGTCCTGTCCGTTAAGCTGACAGATGATATGCTCACCAACCTTGGGAAGGTGAGAGAGCGACTAGAGGAGACACGTATAAAGGGGGTCAGGAAGATTAGGAAGGCTACAGTTTTCAAGGAAGGAGGCGAATACGTGATAAGAACCGAGGGCTCCAACCTTAGAGAGATACTAGAAGCACCGGGAGTTGATTGGCGTAGAGTGGAGACAAATGATATCTACGAGATAGCCGAGATTCTAGGCATAGAGGCGGCACGAAATGCTATTGTAAAGGAATGTAAGGAGGTTCTGAAGGATCAAGGACTTGATGTGGACATTAGACATCTACTGCTACTTGCTGACATGATGACCGTGAGTGGGAGTGTGAGACAGATCGGGAGACATGGTGTGGTGAAGCTGAAGAGTAGTGTGTTGGCTCGGGCAGCATACGAGATCAGTGTTCAGACGCTTATGGAGGCTGCGGCGAGGGGGGAGGTTGATAGTCTCAGGGGTAATGTGGAGAGGATTCTGATCGGTAAGGAGATAGCTGTGGGAACCGGTATGGTGACACTTCTCATGACCCACGGCCGCATGGGGGGTGAGAATGTGGATGGACCTGAAGCAGAGCCTTGAAGTTGTTAGCAGAACAGGAAGGTACATCGTAGGCTATAGAAAGAGCTTAGAAGCATGTCTATCGAAGAGAGCCACTCTGCTGATAGTCTCGGAGCGAACGGCTGAGGCTGTAAAGTCGGCGGTGAAGTCTGCGGCGGCTGTTGCTGGAGCGAGGTTGATGATTACGCCGCTCTCTCCGTCGGAGATAGGTGTTGCCCTAAGGAAGAACTTTCCAGTAGCCACGCTGGCGATAATAGATCCGGGAAGCGCGGATTTAGGACAGATGGAGGCTGAGGAACAGAGTGAGTGAGGGTATCAAGCTCACCGATAAGGAGATGCGGTATATACAGCTATTCGAGGCAGCGACAGGCGCTAGTGTAGTTGACTGTGTGGAGGAGGGGGACATGGTTGTCTTTATAGTGAGGAAGGGGGAGCTGGGAAAGGCCCTTACTGGGAAGGGTGCTAGGGTTAAGGAAGTGGCGCGGATGATGAGGAAGAGGGTTAAGGTTGTGGAGTTTGCTGAGGAATCCGCACAGTTCTTAAAGAACCTCCTATACCCTGCCGAGATACTTGACCCCGTGAGGGTGACTGAAAGACCGGACGGTAGGAAGATAGCTGTGGTGACTGTGAGTCCTAGGGATAAGGGTATAGCCATCGGTAGGGATGGTAAGAACATAAGTTTGGCCCGGCACATCATCAAGAGGCATTTTGACGTGGACCATGTGATTATCCAGTAACCAAACCTTATTAAATCCTGACCAGATGTTGTGGTCGATGACGGAGATAAAAATATTCGGCAGGTGGCCGGTAGAGGGGATAGATGTGCTCGATGAAGGGCTCAAGAGGTACATCTCTCTCACCCCCCAGATTGTACCCCACTCCAGTGGAAGGCATGAGCATAGAAGGTTCGCCAAGTCTAGGGTGAATATTCTGGAGAGGCTGGCCAATATGTTGATGCGTCCCGGAAGAAATGGAGGCAAGAAGAGCAAGGCCCTCACGATCATCAGGAACGCCCTTACCATTGTGGAGCTGAGGACCGGAAGAAACCCGGTCGAGGTTCTCGTGAGAGCTGTTGAGAACAGCGCGCCTCTTGAGGATGTGACGAGACTGAGCTACGGTGGCATAGTATACTTCAAAGCGGTTGATATAAGCCCCCAACGTAGGGTGGATCTGGCGCTCCGCTACATCGCTCAAGCGGCGCGTGAGGCGTCTTTCCGGAGTAGGAAGACTGTTGATGAGTGTCTGGCAGACGAGATCGTTTTAGCCGCCGAGAAGGATAGCAAGAGCTTCGCTGTGAAGAAGAGGATGGAGCTGGAGAGGGTGGCCCTCGCCTCGAGATAGTGGGTCAACCCAAGCAGTGACGAATTTTAGCTGCAGACAGGAGCTCAGAAGCGGCTGACGCCATATCGCCCTCCAGCAGAGATATTAGAAAGTTGTTGACCATGTTGGAGTATTTTCTTTCTGTTAACCTTCTTGGCCCAGTTTTCACCCCGAATATTTCTTCAGCCGTCTGGATGTCCTCCATGTATAGAGGTAGAGAGGACTGCAGCGGCTTGAGAAGCGTGGACTCCTCACCCCTCTCCAGCAGCATGTTTATGTTTTCAAAACTAACAAGTGGGGCAACTCTGTTCAGGTCGTCCTTTAGGGTGGTGTAACTCTCCATGATGAGTGATTGCTCAGTGTCATTCATGAGGCGTATAGCTCTAAGTCCTATGAATTCTGGTGGCATGCCCAGCGAGTAGAAGACACAGGCGAACGGTATAGCCCTCGGCAGCTCCAGCCCTCCCACCCTCCTTGAGTATGAGAAGGCGCCTACGTGTAGCTTTCGAGTCCTTCTAGCGGGGACAAGTCTTGAGAGCGCAGTTATAGATGGTGCCGCTTCGGATACAATTCCAAGGTAGGCCTCAGCCAATTTCATCACCACATCCGACAGTATGGTCTCCTCCAAGGTCTTGGGGTCTGGAAGCCGTGTCTTGGGGAGCGTGTTGTTGAGGCGGGCTATAGACTCCCGTACCAAGTTCTCGGGATAGTCATATCTGAAGGCAGACTGTATTGTGACGGTTGTGAACCCACCATACTGTTTGAGAAAAGTCTCCAAATGGTCTGGAGCCAGTCCTCCCCTAAAGGGCATGGTTCCCACACCTATTATCGGATGCACGGGTATGCCGGTCTCCGAGACGACGTTGGATATCTTCTGGAGGGAAAGCATGGACAGCAGGGTTGCGGGAACAAGTCCATTGTTGAGGGCTGGGTCTGATCTAGCTATGAAAACACGCATGTATCTGGGTGACTGGAGCTCCACAAACCTACTGATTATGCTGTCGAGAGTTCTTATGGAGTCGAAATCCTCGAAGAGGGGTATGACCTCGATATTCTTGGGCTTGACATCGCCGATGACCTCCCCAAGCCTTAGGTCGGGATAGTCAATTGGTATATCACCTAACGAAGCTACAGCCCTCTGGTACGTGTTGACGAGCCTAACGAGCTCGCCTGTCGTTTTGGTAAAGGGGAGGATAACCTCAAACACGGGCGGGTTCACGTCCTTGCCGTAGAAGAGGCTGGCTGCGTCTGCGTGTTTGGGGATGCTCTGGAGGGTCTCAAAGTAGATCTTCCTATCGGAGATTTCGAGTGTCGGGTTAGGTATCCTATAAGTGAGAAAGTAGTCCCTACCTATCAGGTGTTCTCTGAAGAAGTCATCATGACTCGTGTAAAGTTTTCTCACTACATTTAGATCTACATCCTTGCCCTCAGCATCCCACATACACTCTATGCAGCCAAGCCTTGCCCACGAGTAGAAGACTTCCTCCACCTCGGCGTCGCCCGCTATGACTGGCCCCCCCAGCCATGGTGGGCCATATACATTGTCTGGATGCTGGGACGAGATAGTCCTAGGCAATATCCGCTCCTCTATCATCTCCG
>JAWAEB010000037.1:0-15839 GCA_038891515.1 Nitrososphaerota archaeon
CAGCCCAGCCCCTCCTAGCCTTGGATGGCATGCGATAAGGCGTACAAGTCAGGCCATAAGAATTATCCAACACAGCAGTATTTGGGAAAGGCTTAAATAGGCAAGTTGCCATGTGTTGCGACAATGAAGTTATCAACAGCCTCAAGCCTGTTCATCGCTTCTATTCTTCTATTCGCCCTCACAACAGTATCCGTCCAAGCCACAACATCTAGCATAGACCTTATAGGCAGGTGGAACACCTCCAAGACCCTCACTTTCAAGATTGTGGCGAAGGGTGGTGTGCCACAGTCGACCGTCGATGCCGCATTAGATGTCATAACCAGCACGGCGAATGGGGCCCAGCCAGTAGGTGATAGTAGATTCGGCTATTGGGGTGTGAAAGGGGCTTTGGATGCAGTAGGTGGCGGCATTTCAGTAGGTGATATTGTTACAGACAAAACCAAAGCCGACATAACCGTGGAGCTCAAAAACGGCGCTGGCTCTGTCTTGGGTCAAGCCTTCCTAAAAAGGGATAGGGTCAACTCCTTCATAATAGTAGGCTGCATAGTAAGGATGGGTGGAAACTTGGTTTTCGGCAGCCCGCAGGAGGTTGAGTTCTTCAAAACCGTCTTGAGGCATGAGCTGATGCACTGCCTAGGCCTCGGCCATGCGAGTGACTCCAACGACCTCATGTACGGAACCCTCAACTACTACCCTAAGCTCATCTCAGAATGTCTAGACGTGGAAGCCCTGAAGGCACTTTATGTCAGTGGAGTAAGCTCTCCTCAGACGGTAATTTTTACTTGTCCAACTTCAATATGACAGTAGCCCTCGCCTGTAAAGGCAGCAGACTGTTTCTCGCCCCTGATATCGGCTTAGATTTTTTTCAGCAACGACCCTCGCCTGATTTTCAGCGGAAATCCCCGTCTTAAGCAGGAACAGCCAGTTGTGAGGTTTAAAGGATGTAACATCGTTGATATTATAGACACCATGAAAACGGGTCATGAGGGTCTTGGGGTCAACAGGGATCCAGATATAACGTCGTCTGAGAGATTCTCCCGTTGTTGTATCCGTGTTGTGAATCCTACACGCTGATATAACATTAGGCGACTACCAGCCATGATATAGTACTCATCACGATTAGTGGTTATTATTTCGCCGGTTCTTCAGTTTGTTGATATGGCTCCCTTCTTCACCGCTAGATGGGGGAGCCTGTTATCCCGATTCCTAGTGATTTTAGAAGTGGCTGCACGTAGTCAAGAAGTTGGAGGACACAGTTGTAACACCTAAATATTTTTCCCATCTTCACTTACGAGCCCCTCACTGTCAAAGACACCTTCCAAGAAGCACCGCATACGGTCTGTGCCATGTTCTATGCAAGGTTTCAGCCTCCCAAGGCCTAGTAGCAGACATCATAAGTGGTATAACGTCAGAGAAGCTGAGGATATGCAGAGAGGCATCGGCCATCATGGAGGAGATGGAGAAGACTGGTCTCCAGGATGATGTCTGGCAGGGTTTCGCCGTGGTGTGTGACGACAGGGCGAGAGGTGTGATTGGGTATGGGCGACCTGTACGCCTTATCGTAACAGTTCGCATAGTAACATCTAGAGACGACATGATAGCGGACTGGACTCGCATACGCCATGAAAACTTTGACAACGAAAGGTGTATTGGTCGCAAACGCTATTATGGGGGGGACATATCTGGAAAACCATCCGGATAAGGAGGGTATTTAAAGATTGGATGAACTTTCTCTTTCCTGTAACGTCTACAACCATAAGCTAAGAGTATTTAAAGCGTTGTCCGGACACTACCTATAAAAAGATGCAAAATCTTTTGTGACACTATAGCCGATGCGGTCAAAAACTTAGGCTGGGGTTAATCCTCTCCGATAAATCACTGAAAGATTCTAACCAAGAATACAAGTAGAAGAAGAGCTCAACAGAAGCATAAACTCCATTCATTCTATGGGAGTATATTCCCGGTTTGGTGTCTAAACCCACAAGATTTATATAACCCCACTGGTCACTATTATAATATGTCAAGTACTTCCAGACGTAGGTTTATTGCCGCAGTAGGAGGCGCTGCAGTTGTGGCGGCTGTAGCTGGTGTGGCGGCTTACACGGCATTCGGACCTAAGCCGATAAGGAAATTGCGTTATTCAACACATCCCTTCTACTTCCCTCAAGACGCTGAGGTGCAGTTTGAGAAGGAGGTACCCAATACCGATGTTGAGGTGACATACGAGGAATTCTTTGTAATGACTCAGAAGCAGTTGGCTAATCCTCAGGTCTGGGACGTAGCTAGCTCTGGAAGATACCGTATAATTATAGATGGCGGCGTAGTCCAACCAATACCAGCGGATAAGGTACCTAGATGGCAGTCTGACAAAGTTCTAAGAATATTCAGGGAACCACAAAGATTCCTAAAGGCGGGAAACCTAGATGAAACCGTAAGAAGATTCAACAAGCTCACTTGGTTTGATCCGAATAAACAATTCAGTGCCGTACCCATCATGTGGAACTTTGACTCGGTCACATACTTGCCTGAGCTACTTCCATATGAAGAGAGAGGTGCTCAGAACCGGAACTTCGAATATGGAAAACTATGGGATCCAGAGCTTAAGGGTAGGACGGCAATGCAGGACGAAGCATTTACGGTCTTTACCGAAGTTGCTAACTACCTTGACGCTACTAAACAGCTCACTATTTCCAGCGGCTTAACCAGTCTAAGTCGCCAAGAAGTAGACAAGATATACGACTACCTGCTCCCTATTGTCCGAAATGGACTGATAAGGACGTTCTGGTTTAACTATGGCGACATAGTCGCTCTCATGTCGACACGGGAGGTCTGGGCTGCTAGCACTTGGCAGCCTGTTTGCTTCGACACGAGGAAGGCAGGGACACCCGCGTACTATGCTGCCTTGAAGCATGGGCCGTTTTTCTGGTATAACTCAACATATGTATCCAGATTTGCGACGGGGGAGGTGGCCGACTTGGCGATGAGTTTAGCTAACTGGCAGTTAAGCCTATTCACTCAAATGCTCTACACACGGCAGGGGTATCCAACCCCAGCCTTCGGATGGTCTGACTATAAGGACGGGATGGGGGCCGAGTTCTACGACTGGTTTTATAATGGGAAAGCAACCTATCTGCCTGCTGATGAGGCCGTAAAATTCATGTTTCCAGATAAACCTCAGTTGGCTGAGCTACCCGATCGGCTCACCAACGCGCTCTTTGCTCCCGACCTATATTTCAAACACTTTTGGACAGGCGAACCTCCTAGAACAGGGTCACCACATCCCAAAGGCAACATAAGAGACTTGGGCTCGGTGGAGGAAAAAGAGGAGATGACTAGATACTTCCTATCGCCGGACCTACCTGATGACAATGACTACTACGTCAAGAAATATGAGGAGCTGAAAGCCGCCGTCCCTAAATGAGCTCTATATCTCAAGGGTCTCTACATCGTAGTCCCGCCTTATCCTTCTCTTGTTTTCTTTTGATAATCCCTTTATCCTTTTTAGATAAGATACCTCGGCATCAGAATATTTTCTAGCCTTGATAAAGGAGTCTACTCTTAGAACGGTGTTAGCTGCTGCGATAGCATTCTCTATAGCAGTGAGCTTAACTTGAAAACTGTCCAGTACGGTTCCACCGTTTAAGCTCATCCTGAGTCCGGCTAATATCTCCATGGGGTCGAGACCCATATTATATAGGAGGATGGATACAAGTTGTTCAAAAGCCTCGGCTATCGCCTCGAGAACCATGGATGTACGGCCACACATCTTCCTAGCAAATTCGGTGAGGTGGTTCGCGATCATGATTTCTGTTACTCCACCTCCAGGAATGAATGATGGCTCTCGCCTAATCGTCCCAATAAATCTAACCGCATCCTTCAAAGTTTCTTCAAAATCTTGGTTGAATGCTAATGAATAACCCTTCAAGATTACAGTCAATCTACTACTATTCAAGCAATTTCTAAAGAATATCCAGTCTTTTCCATTAACCTTCAAATACTCCACCAACCCAGCATATCCCAAGTCGCTTAAATCTAGAGTGTGAAAAGACGGCACAGGCTTAGCTCCCGAAGCCTCAGCCACAATATCCAACTCCGGTGGCGATAGACCTCTTACTAGCACAGCATTATGTTCTTTAAAGATTTCAAAAACACTCTCATCCACACCCTTCTCAACGACGATGACATTAGCCCCTGTGTAAAACAGGTTTTCGACATACTCCCTAAGCAATCTGGTCTTGTTTGCAAGGCTGCGACTTAGGCTGTCTCTATCATCCCAGGAATACATGATCTTGTGATGACGTCCCACATAATTTGGGATAGTCAACCCACTTTTGATAACAGCTATTTTAGCATTCCTAACGCGTTTGGGAAGCATATAATGTGGAAACTCCTTAGGGAACGCTACACCATTCACCACCTCGGATTCCGATACTGACCCTGTCTCCATCGTCCTGAAATCTAGTATGTTGTCGATTGGCTTTTGCTGAAATATCTCACCTGGTACATCGTTGGCTATTTTGATTGCGAGTTGGATTAATGTATTAACTCCGGGTCCATTATCCAAAATTTTGGCATACCTTAATATGTCTTCCTCACTCAACTTGTTAGAGGTGACATCCATCCTAAACTCTTCTAGCAATTTCTCAAATATTCGGTTGAAAATGATGAGTCCCTCCAGACAATCTCGGAGTTTTACATATCCCTTTATCGTCATCTCGAGGCACTTATCTATGATAAGTGTTGTTAGGAGTGAAGTATAGATAGAGTGGTCGCCGAATATTTTTCCGACGCTCAGTCCAGAGCCTAATATAATCTCTCCGAAAGGATGTTTAATCGATAGATGTTTAGATACGAGTCTGAGATTAGATGCTTTTAGGGTCAAGCCCCTATCTGTTTGTATCATCTTATACATTTTCCCCGGCCCGAACAATGGTGATAGAAATCCCTTCAACCATAAGACCAAAATTTTTAAGTCATATATGTAGCTCTCCCCTTCTAGGATGTTGGAGCCTATACTCATAACAGTTGCCGGCTCACCGTACGAATATATGGTCTGTGATGGTACCTTTTCATGGGAAAGGGGCAGGAGGGAGGAGTCCTTAGCCATAACCTTCCTATAACCTATGTCCGTCTTGCTCAGCACTTCTCTACGTAGGATGTCGGGGTTGAACTGCTTGCCTCTGATCCAGTAATTCATACCCATAAACCTAACGAGTGGTTTTGGAAAGCAAATAGGCGAAAATAGCCAAACCAACGAAAGAGACAGCGCTTAAGACAGCTCCTGCAGCGTACCATTTTGGGGTGAGAGGATTGACTCCTAGCTGCACCTTTATGAATGTCGATAATGTGCCTATGCCTTTTAAAGCGAACTGGGTTCTAATAACCTCACCCCATGATAATAAGAATCCCAGAATAGCGGCTGAAATTACCTCATAGATTATGAGGGGGAGAGTGATCCTCCTGAACACTCTGAAAGGTGACGCCCTTAGAGCTGAGCCTGCCTGCTCATATAATAGCAGGTCGGGGTTAAACCTAGCCATCATAAGGATGAGCCCGAAAGGTACGGCGTAGATCACGTTTATGAAAGCTGCGCTCCATATTGAAAATTCGATGTTGAGTAGGCTGAACAGAAAATTGAGTCCCAGCCCAACAGCGACACCCGGTGTAAGAAATCCGAGAAGAAACAAGTAAAACAGCTGATCTCTACCGGCTATCCGTCTACGCAGAGAAAGTGCTAGGGTTGTGACCAAGAACATACTCACGATAGCTACAATTGTAGATACCATCACAGAATTTTGGAGTGCCTGAAATACTTGGCGATCATGGAAAAGTGATAAATATGCCGCATACTCTCCTGCAGGCGGCTTGATGTACCAATCCAGCGTAAATCTTTCGATTGGAAAACTAATTTTTGCCCCCGACTTGAAAGAGAGCGCGACCATAAATGCGACCGGCAAATAGATTAGAGCTATTATGGCGGCGATGTAAATCTTCCCCACAAAGTTCCAGCGGTTCACACTATTCCACCAGCTTCTTTATGTCCACAAATTTGAAAAGTATAAAGAGTACAGCCAGCGCTATGAGTACTAGTATTGTTGAGAGTGTAGCGGCATACGGCCATACGAAGTTGGCTGCAAAACTGGAAATCGATAACCCAAGAACTTGAACACCTCCAGCCCATAACGCGGGTGTTATGTAATCGCCTAAGGTATTAACAAACACGAATGTAAAGCCAACTACAACTCCGGGTAGCGAGAGCTTGAGTATTATGTTATAGAATACTTTGTACGGCGGGGCCTTTAAAACTCGGGCAGCACTTATGACATCCGGATCTATTCGTATCAATGACAAGTAAATGGGGAAGATTGCGAAGAGAATGTTGGTCTGAAGCCATATTATGAGCAGAGTCCATCTTGAGAAGAGTAACTGCAGCGGCTCTCTAGTAATGTTCAAGATCTGTAGGACGTAATTTACAGCTCCCTCCTCACCTAGAATCGGGATCCATGCGATAGTACGTGCATTCCAATCTATGAAAAATGGAACTAGTAGCAGGCTTATGATGTAATTGCGAGTTCTTGCTCTCTCTATTCTAAATGCAAGAAAATATGCAGCTGGATATCCTATGATTAACGTCAACAAGGCTGCTCCTATAGACATGCCGAAGGTATTGAATAGTATTATCGGTGTTTGTGGTGATGTTATAAAGTCTATGTAGTTCTGGAAAGTTAATATGGGGGAGGTCAATGTAAATAACCGCATGAAGCTAACAATTACTATCAACACAAGTGGCAATATAAGGAAAAAACCAATTATTAGAACCCCGGGAATGAGAAGTAAATACTTTCCATATCTCTCGATGAGCATTTCTACCTACCGTATATCAGGTCTTCTATGTCAACTCCTTCAACTACTGAGGGTTTAGAGATTATTCTAGCGTCGACGGCTCGCCATGACAGCCAATACTTCTCGTTGATGTTGAAGTTAGAAAGTTTATGGGTCTGGGTTACGGACTTTATCCGCATGTTGTTAGACGTCCTAAAGATAAGTTCGACGAAGTGGCCAAAATAATACATGTATTCAAAGTAGCATTCTATCGAGTTGTCTACCTTTTCCTGTGAGCTAGATATACTGACTTTCTCAGGTCTGATAAAATATGCGACCCGCTGTCCCACAAATCGCTCAGCTCCATTGGGTTTACTGCACTTAAGGTATCCTATGTTTGTCTTTACCCATACACTATCCACACCAACCTCTTGAACCTCACCCATGAACGTGTTAACCTCACCTACAAATCTCGCCGCGAATAGTGTCTGAGGCTCGTTGTATATGTCGTCTGGTCGTCCTGTCTGCTCAATTAGACCACTATTCATTATCGCCATTCTATCAGCTAGGCTGAGTCCGTGGTGCTGGTCGTGCGTTGTTAAGACAAAGGCCGTTCCACCTATTTGTCTATGAACATCTTTTAGTAACGCAGCGAATCTCCTCTGAAGACGGTAATCGATATGGCTTAATGGTTCATCGAGTAGTAATACACTGGGGTTGATAACCAATGCTCTGGCTAATGCAACTCTCTGCCTTTGTCCACCACTGATTTCGTTGGGAAAACGTTTTTCTAACCCCTTTAGCTCTAGAAGAGCCAGTATCTCCCTAACATCTCTTTCAATCTCAGTCGCATCTTTGTTGAGCATCCTTAACCCGAAGGCCACGTTATCAAAAACATTCATGTGGGGAAAAAGGGCGTAGTTCTCCAACATAAGAGAGATATCACGTTTGTGGGCCGGAACATTCTTCATATTCTTTCCATTGATGTATAGTTCTCCCTCATCGTAATCCAGAATTCCTGCGATGACCTTAAGCAACGTGCTCTTTCCACATCCACTCGGACCCATTATGACGAAAAACTCATCCCGATCAATGTCGATGTTTACTCCTCTAAGTGCAAGAACATTTTCCTTATAACGCTTCACTAGCCTCCTAACTTCTACGATTGCCCCCATCGGCAAAGACACCTACTTCTGTCGTCTTGATTTGGTAGCCGCTCCCTTGGGACGGAATTATTCTTTTTTTCACCCTGGGACTGGGATACACATTAGGGCTGTGACTTAATCCCAGCGAGACTAGTAACTCAGCATATTTAACTTGGGCAACACCAGGATCTATCACAGGTATGTCAAGACGTTGCTGCATACTCTTAGCCATCCCTATCATTCCAGTACATCCTAGGATTATTGAATCAGCCCCATCATTAACCGCTTGGATAGATTCTTCTACCAGCTGATTCCTGACCTCGTCTCTTCTTCTCT
This sequence comes from Nitrososphaerota archaeon, assembly GCA_038891515.1. GTDB lineage: Archaea > Thermoproteota > Nitrososphaeria_A > Caldarchaeales > Caldarchaeaceae > HRBIN01. The sequence continues at coordinate 8,304 of JAWAEB010000037.1, forward strand.
CCAGCTCTAGTACTGGTACATTTACATATCTAACAGAAGCCAATCTATGTTCTAACCCGTATTCTCTTATTTTTCGTTTGAAGAGCGGGATGGATTCCCTTAGGACAGTTACTATTGAGAACTTCTCTCCCAAGTTACAGGCTATTGATGTTGTGGCCATAAGTGGACCTACAACAGGTTTCTTAACCGCCTCTCTCACGGAATGTATCGCCGGGTCACCCATACAGTCAATTATAATTGCGTCATAGCCATCCTTGTCAGCTTTAATGGCTTTTTCAACTATCCAAGGAGCCGCGACCTCCTCATCAAAATAGGTCTCTATGGAAGATGGCCCCATCTCCAGAGAGTCAACCGTAAATTCTGTTGTAGGACCGACTGCAGACGCTATCTCCTGTCTGGTTATATTCTCCAACGCATCATCATGGAGGATGGGTAGCAGCACATACAGCTTCATGTGATATGAAAATCATACAGTCGTTTATAAATATTCTTATATACCGGTCGATAGTGTCCTGATTAGTCACCTCCTCCTCTTGTTGTCTGGCGGTATATCATGGATAGGTTTAGGTTTTTTATCCCCTGTATGTGGTCTCTCGTGCTAAGCTTATGGTGGAAAACAGCAGTTCTCTCCTTAGGGTGTCTGAAGAATCTTTCAACCCTGTTACGCATGCCAAACCTCTGGGGCTCATACTCAAGCCTCTCTAGAGCCATGGATACCATGGACCCCCTGTCGACTATCACTTCTGGCTTGTTGAGGTATAGTCTAAGAGCTTTCATGAGGAATATCAGGGCGTTCAGACAGTTCCCATAGGAAGCCTCTAAAGCCAATAACTCGCTAGAATCCACGTCCACTGCAGACCAGACGCAAACCAATCTATCCCTAACCCTTAGCTTCGTCTCATCAACCGCCACAACGTCCCTCTCCCACGGACATGTACTCCAAGAAAGCTAGAACCTCAACCCCAAGACTTTTCTATTACCCCCAAAACAACCAGAGACCAAATCCACAACATCCAAGAAGAAGTACAAACCCCGGCCTTTAAATATACCACCCGTCCGGACGCTACCTACCGGTCTGAAGTTTGCCAGCAGCTTTCACCCTTATCCTTACAGCGTTGCTTGGAAGATATGCTAGAAATGTCTCGTCAATATCAACCACCTCGACTGTCCCCTCATTTGCACCAGCTCTTACAGCCTCATGGATTGCAAGTCTCTTGGCTTGCTCTAGGACCTCTTGCCTAGTGATTCCGCCATCTAGTGGAAATACTTTCTCAATCTCGCCGCCCACCTCAGCTATGGCTGCTCCTAGGGCGTTTGCATATTGGAAGAGCTCCGGCCTTATAACCTCGGATACACCGTTGATGCTTTTGTAGCTCTCCTCGGGAATTATTATACCTCCTCCTCCAACAAGTACCATAGGTAGTGGATCCTTCTCTGTCTTGACTTGCTCAACAGCATCTTGGAGATACCTTAATATAATATCCCTGGCTCTCTCTAGATGCTTCATATCAAATCTGCTTATCCAAGTGGTGGTTAACTTAGTGCTGCTTAGCCTCACATAGCCTAACCCCACCGCTATGTCAGTTGTTGTAAGTACATCTCCTCCCCATGAAAGCGCTTTCTTCTCCAACTCGTATCCTACACTGTCTGGTCCTATTGATATGTGTCGATCACTGATCCTGACTACGGTACCACCTCCGCATCCTATTGATACAAGGTCTGGCATTCTAAAATTTGTCCTCACACCACCTATCTCAACGGAAGCTGCTGACTGTCGTGGAAAGCCATTGACCAGCATGCCGGCCAACATAGTAGTTCCACCTATATCAACTACTATAGCGCGACGGAGACCCGTCAAAAAAGACGCGCCCCGGAAACTGTTAGTAGGTCCTGACGCTATAGTGAAGATAGGGTACTGTCTAGCATAATCTATTGACATGAGTGTTCCATCATTTTGGGAGAAGTAGAGCTTGCCGTAAATTCCACGTTCTCTACAAGCTTTTTCTATAGCGTTTGTCGCAGAGTGTGCCACATTAGTCAATGCAGCATTTAGTATAGTGGCATTTTCCCGTTCCAGCAATCCTATTCTACCTATCTTGTGGGATAGTGAGATGTGCGCTTTCCCATCGGAAACAGAGTTTATGATTTCAGCCACGCTCAATTCCTCATCAGGGATCACGGGGGAGAATATACCAATTACTGCGAATGCAGTGAATCCACTATTCCATGCTTCCTTTACAATATTTCGTACATCAGACTCTCGGAATTCTCCAATCTTACGACCATCGTAATCGCATCCTCCGCCCACCATCCAGTAAGACGCGCCAACTGCCTCCCTAAGGCTGTCAGGCCAGCCATACATTGGTGGTATAGCTTGACCCGCAGGCATACATATTCTTATCACAGCAACACGGGATAGGCTCCTTCTTTCAATAACTGCATTTATACAATGAGTGGTTCCTATCATGACATGATCTATTTCATCAACTGACACACCACCTGACTCGAGTACTAGGTCTAGGCTTCTGATTATACCGTCTGTAGGATCTGGTGTTGTCTCGGTTTTTGCGACTGCTAATATCTCGTTTTTACCTGATGTTATGACCGCGTCAGTATGGGTCCCACCCACATCAATGCCTACTTTAAACCCCACACTTCTCACCTCAGTGCCGCATGGTATTTTTCCATCTTTTCTGGAGGTAGCCTAGCGTTCGAATAGTATTCCTTATGCCTAAGTTCCAGCGGGATAAAGTCAAAGTCGTATCCAAAGTATCGTGGACCCCATACCATTAGTGCTGCGGGCGTCCTCATTATCTCAGGTGTAGGGATGCCTATTACTTGAACTCTAAACCCATACCGTAGGTTTTCAGAGGTTATAGGGAGTCCTCTATCACTATCTAGGATCGAGATTATGTCAGGAACCGAGGCAACCACTTCTCCATCACAGTTCGCTACAAGGTTTTCGTTTTGAAATGATATTTTCATTGTTTTCCCCTGATACTCATCTAAGCCTACTATAGTGACGCTGCCGATAGCGAATCCGGCAGTGGTGCGTCTTTCCACATCAAGTATCTTACCTTTGAACAAGGGTATACATTTCCCATATGTTGTCCCCTCAGTCACCCCCATCAATCGCTCTATTGGTGTTTTCCCGCCGGCACCCCTACCCCTTACTGCATCTCCGATCCTTATACCAAGTGATACACTGTAATGTATACCGGTGGTCTTAACGTCTTTTCCTGTCATAGGGTATTCTGCCAGATGTGAGGCACCACCCATCCTTATAGTCACTCCTCTTGCTAGCCATTCGAGCTGATAGTTATCCACTGTATTCAGAATACACGTATTCCCCCGCTCGTCCGTGATTGCAGCTGGCGAGCCACTTATCCCGTATATGTGAAAGGTTTCCATCTGCAGTTCCGGGAAAGCTCTTCCCATGCCATCAGCATCTACTACTGGTAGACCGGTTCTGGCAGCCACATTGAAGGGAATTGTAGAGTTAATACCACCCGACTCTATAGGCATCGTCGCTTCAGCGTGTCGCCCCAAATGCTTTTCCAACGCACGCAGTGATTTGATAGTTTCACCCCCCGACGGTATCCTTTCATTCATTATGGTTGGTGCACCCATCATGGCTGTTGGGATGATGAACATATCATCATCAATGGAAAGGGGGTTCAGCAGCTCAACCTCTCCATTCTCTTCTATGGCTCTGACTGCCATCATCATGCCTACATACGGGTCTCCCCCACCTCCTGCGCCAAGTATAGCGGCTCCTATCGCTAGGCTTTTGATCTCCTCAACACCTATTTTCATATCTTGAGATCCTCCTTTTCTTCATCTCCTCAACACTTTCAGCAATTAATTCTTCTATGAATTTTATGAACTCATCCTCGGACTCCATGACGATATACTTCTTTTCATCAATCACCCTCTTCAATCTATCTAAAAATTCATCATCTGCCCCTCCCACCCTAAAGTAGATACTTATTATTCTACTAACAGCGTCTATTAGCCTGAGCGGCCCATACATGTGCGGCTCATCAACACAACCTCGTGCAGCCGTTAGTAGGAAGAGTATATGGTCGAAGACTTCTCTGTTAAGCTGATCAGCCCTCACTGAGAGGCACCCCATGTCTATTGTGATAAATGATTTTTCCTGCAGCCTTACTTCTTATACCTTTAGGTCTACCTGGCATAGGATATCCGACCTGCACAAGTATGTCAGTCCTGTGGTTATCCGGTATATCGAGAACTCTTCTCATCCCGATTTCGCTGTAGGATTTTGTGAAGCATGTGGCTAATCCCAGCTCCACCGCTGCGATGGATACATTAGCTGCTGCGGCTCCAGAGTCAATCAACGAACATACATCTCTTCCAAGCTTACCTAGCCCCCTCTCAGCAACATCTAGGTCTGTGTAGATGAGGATGGCTGCTGGTGCATTGCTCAGATACCCAGGGGCTATTTTCTTAATCATTTCTATTGTATTCAAATCATCTATAATCATAACTCGGCGGTAGGGCGTGTTGCCGCCTGTGGGTGCTTTGTGTGCCGCTCTTGCCAAGGTGACCAGTTTATCAAAATCAACTGGCCTGCTCTCGTAGTGGCGGACGGTAACTCTTTTAAATATCGAGTCAAGCGCACTCATCTTGAGCGCGTAGTTGCATTGAAGAGATTTAAACTTTGGGACGTCTCCCAAGCCTTCCAACAGCTTTTACTCTTATCCTGACAGCGTTGCCGGGTAGATAGGGCATAGCTATTTCCTCCACATCAACCACCTCAACCGTAGCAGGATCGGCTCCCGCAAGTACCGCTCTATTCCTAGCTTCTCTTTCGATGTCAGCAAGCGCATCTTTGCGGTTGACATGCTCATAGGAGTACGCCTTGTCTACCACAGCCCCTATAAAGGCTGTAGCTGCACCTATGGCGTTAGCATACTGGGCCCCCTCCGGCCTATATACCATACTGGCACCCGTAAGTTTCTTGGGAAGCATAAGACTTCCACCACCGACCAAGATGACAGGTGTCGGCTCGGCGCTAGTCTTTATACGGTCTATCGCATCTTCTATCTTTTGGACGATTAGTGTATATGCCTGCTCTAAATAATCCTTGTACAGTTTAGACACCCTACTGGGGTCCACACTCCCGTCCTCTATCTTCATCTTCCCCAGAGCCAGTGCTACATCCGTGGCTGTGAGGGTATCACCGCCCCAAGCTACGCCCATCTCTATAAGTCGATATCCGACACTCTCCGGACCAACATCCACTACCCTGTTATCAACGATCTTCACCATACTTCCACCAGCACATCCCACTGATACAATGTCAGGCATTCTAAAGTTAGTTCTGACACCACCGACCACCACTTCCTGCGAAGACTCTCTTGGGAAACCCTTCACCAGAACACCCACGTTAGTTGTTGTTCCACCCGTGTCGCATACAACTGCATCCCTTATTCCGGTTAGAACAAACGCCCCTCTGATAGCGTTTGATGCCCCAGTAGCCACGGTGAAGATCGGATATTTTAAAGCGTGCTCGGATGACATTACTGTACCATCATTCTGGGTAAGATAAAGGGGGGCCTCAAGGCCTAGGTCTCTCATAGCTCGGCTGACGGACTCGATAGCTTCCTTGATGACAGGCATTATACTGCTGTTTAGGATCGTGGAATTCTCCCGTTCAAGTAGTCCTAGTGTACCCACTTCATGAGAAACTGTTACCGATAAGTTAGAGTTTTCATTCATTAAAATCTCTCTAACTCTATTTTCATGCTCAGGGTTCACGGGCGAGAAAACAGATGTAATGGCAACATGTCTGACACCTCTCACCCTGATCTCTCTAGCTATATTTCTGACTAAGGATTCGTCGAGATCTGAGATTGCCTCCCCTGTATATTCATAGCCGCCAGCAATTACGTATATGCCGCCGTTTACAGCCTCCTTAAGCTCTGGGGGCCAATCTAGCATCGGCTCGATAGCCCTAGTTGCTGGCAATCCTATACGTATTACCGCCACCTTGGCTAGACGACGTCTCTCGATGATTGCGTTAAGCCCATGGGTGGTTCCGAACATTACCGCACCTATCTCAGCGGGATTCGGGCCTTGGGACATTACAAGCTCCATAGCCCTGAGAACCCCCGAAGTCACATCACGTGTGGTTACAGCCTTTGCAGCGTAGAATAGCTTACCTTCTTCATTCACCACGACAGCATCAGTGTGTGTACTCCCGATGTCAACCCCCATTAGAAGCATCTAACCACCCCCAACAAACTCTTCAATAGGTCGGTACTCAATATCGTATCCAAAGTATTTCGGCCCCACGAGCTGTAGCCCTTCCTTGGAGCGCCATTTTTCTGAGCATGGGAATGCTATTACTAGAATGCGGTAACCATATCGCAGTCTTTCCGTTGTTATAGGGCTTATCGTCTCTGAGTCAATTATGCAGATAAGGTCCGGTACAGATGCGATTATTTTTCCGTCAACTTCTGCAACAAGGTTCTCGTTTTGAAAGCGTATAGTCATCGTCTGGTTCTTATATTCATCAAGACCTTGTATGACGGCCTCTCCTCTGGCAAAACCGCCTATGTTAGCCCTCTCCACGCCGACAATCTTCCCTCTAAAAAGCAGGTACCCATCCGTGCAGTCTAATAATGCGTCGAGTTGGTTATCACCCCTAGCCTTAGCCTCACGTAGCCTTCTACCTATCTCTATGCCCTTGCTCACAGTCCGCCATATGGCTGATTCTCTAAACTTGCTTCCAAGACAGGCGTACAATGCAATCCACGCTGTTCCACCCATCTTTATTGTGGCAGCCCTCGCTATTTTCTCGGTCCAAAGGTTGTTGATAGTCTCAAACATGATACTGTTGCCTTTCTCATCCGCCATAGCCATCGGGGTCGCCTTGACTCCATAGAGAGTAAACGAAACCATCTGCAGCTCTGGAAATGCCCTCCCCATTCCATCCGCGTCAACTACTGGGATATTCATTGCCCCTGCCACCACGAATGGTATTGTAGAGTTGACGCCACCAGCCTCTATTGGGCATGTGGCACAAGCCCTCTTGTTTAGGTATCGCTGTAGCAGTTCGAACGCTTTTATGGCCTCTTCACCACTGGGAACCTTCTCAATCAGGACTGTTGGAGTGCCCATTGCGGCCGAAGGTATGACCAATCCATCCTCATCCACCTCAGTAGGGTCCAAAAGCTCAATCGGGCCTCTTCGGTCTATGATCTGAAGAGCCATAAGTCTACCGATATATGGGTCTCCTCCGCCGCCGGTCCCTAAAATAGCAGCTCCCACAGCAAGGTCATTAATATTTTCCCTAGAGACTTTCATCATATATTCCGCCCCAGCAAGAGCATATTTAAGCAATTCCAACATGCTAGTGTATTAAATAATTCTCACACTCTCTGAGACTGTCAACTTAAGGCCTATGGCCTGGGCCTTCCCATTCGTTGGAGGTGATTGAGATCAGGGTTGGCCTAGGCCGTCTTATAGGTTTCTTTGGTGATAGAGATGTCTTTCCCCGTGTTAGGA
>JAWAEB010000038.1:0-15403 GCA_038891515.1 Nitrososphaerota archaeon
AGTCAAGAGTATTGAGGAGATAGCCACAGCCATAGCCCTCACACACAACACACTACTCAAAACCAAGACAGAAGCAGCTGTAATACCTAGTCGACAGTACCGGGTGAGGTGGCGAAAGATTTATTTAACTCCCATAAGAGTCAGGGAAGACGATTGGATATGCTTGGAAAAAGACACTCCGCTGGAATAAGTACCGCCATATCAGCAGTTCTTGTCGTGGTGGCTCTTGTTATAGGAGTCGCTATCGGTGCACTAGCCTTAGGTGGTTTCGGAGGAGGCAGGGAGATGACCGTAACCGAAACCCGCATTCAAACATCAACTGTGACAGTAGAGCGTACTATGACGCAGACAGCTACAGTTACCGCGCCGGGAAAGACTCCGTTCTCAGACCTGAAGGTCCTCTTGATACTACCGATCGATGAGAAAGACAACTCATGGAATAAGGCTGCATACGACGCTGTGATGACGCTCAAAGACCTCTATGGTTTTGAGGTTTCAGTGGAGAGAAACCTATTCGACGGGACCAAGGCTGAGCCATATGCGGTTGACTACGCTAGGAGGGGATATCAGATCATTATAGGTCAGGGAATACAGTACATGGTGATGTTCCATAAGATAGGGCCACAATTCCCCAACACTATGTTTGTATGTGTTGACTGTGCACCTGGTTTGGTGGGTGTCTTCGAACCTGGGGCTAAGGTGGCGCCGAACGTCTATAACATCTGGATGACTCTGGGTGAGGGCGGCTTTCTCATGGGCTACATAGCGGGGAAGTTGACGCAGTCCAACAAAATCGGGATTGTGGGGGGCGGGAGAGTCCCCTCCATATGGGAAGGCCATGAGGCCTTCAAGCTGGGTGTCAGTTTGGCCAATCCAAACGCTGAGGTTCTCGAAGCCTACATGCCCCTCTCATGGGCTGACGTGGCGGGTGCCAAGAAGGCCGCCGAATCCATGGTCGCCGCTGGTGCTGACGTGGTTTCATCGAGTGGCGACGGCATAGATGTGGGTGTGACTGAAGCTGCTATAGAGAAGGGCGTGTGGACGTCCACAGTCTATGCGGATCTACCCTCCCTAAGACCGGACGTTCAGAAGCTGATGGGGTCCATAGTCTTCAAATGGGCGATAGTGTTCGACGCCGCAATCAAGGACTACGTGAGGGGTACTTGGAAGAATGGCTTCCATACGGCAACCATGGCCTCCGGCATTGTCACGATAAGCTTGGGTGGAAACGTCCCCCAGAATGTCAAGGATGAGGTTATGGCCCTGTATAGCAAGATACTGGAGGGGACGCTCAAGATAACCTTCGACTACTCATGCTTCGATGATCCCGCGAAGCCGGAGTGCAAGCCGACAGCGGCTAGGGCTCATGGGCTCTAACCCAGCGGCGAGCAGATGAATATCCCAAATTTTTTTAGACTATCGGTAGTCAATCTAGGAGCGGCGGGGCTCGGTCTTGCACTAGGGCTTGTGATAGTCTTGGCTGCTGGAGCCGATGCGGGTCTAGCCCTTACAACACTGTTGATAGCACCTGTCTCAGACTTCTACAATGTGGCTGAGATGATGGTCTGGTTCGCTGCCTTACTGACCATCTCCCAAGGTATAGGCTTTGGGATAAGAGCTGGAGTCTGGAATGTGGGAGCGGAGGGGCAGTTTCTGGTAGGTAGCATAACCAACATGATGGCTTGGAAGCTTTTTCACCTCCACCTCCCAGCGCCGCTGGTGATGCTCCTCATGATTATGGCCGGCGCCGCTGGAGGTGCGTTTTGGGCCCTAACCCCAGCGGTTATAAGGTCCAGGTTTGGCGGAAACGAGATAGTTGTTACGCTCCTGCTGAACTTGGTGGCTGTTAGTGTGCTCTGGTGGGCTTTGGACGGGCCGATTCGGGGGCGTTTCTCGGCAGGTTATCCGCTAAGCGACGTAATCCCAGCCGAGTTCCGCATTCCATCCCTAGTCCCAGACACGCGGCTCAGCTATTCCCTCCTACTGGCTATAGCAGCTGCAGCTTGCTTCTACATCATTTCTGAGAGGTCATATTTCGGTCTCCAGGTCAAGGCAGTGGGTTACAATCCCACAGCAGCTAGAGTTTCGGGAATAAGTATTGGGTGGACCCTGTTTAAGGCTATGGTTATCTCGGGAGCTGCGGCCGGCTTCGCAGGCTCCCTTCATCTCATGGGTGTTCTCTACAGGATGGATGCAGGCTATGCTGAGACGGGTTTCGGATATATCTCGATCGCTGTAGCCATGCTAGGTGCGGCCCACCCCATCGGAATAATCTTCTCCAGTCTCTTCTTCAGCTACTTAATGATAGGGGCCCAGAACATGCAGCGGATGATTCAGATCCCCTTCCCACTGGTCTATGCTGTGATTGGATGTATGCTCATCTCCCTGACTGTTGTACAGAAGACATATAGGAGGTGGGTATAGGTGGGTGTAGAAAACCTGCTCACCATAGAGTTCATCATCACATCACTGGCAATAACAATAAGAATATCGCCTACCATACTGTTTGCAAGTCTCGGCGAGGTAATAGCGGAGAAGTCGGGAGTTGTCAACCTTGGGACTGAGGGTGTGATGCTTATAACGGCTTTCACAGCCTTCTACACTTCATACTTCACGGGACAGCCCCTCACCGGCCTAGCAGCGGCCCTGCTAGTAGGCATCGTCATGGGGGTCATACACTCTCTACTGACCGTCTACCTCGCCCTCAACCAAGTCGTAGTCGGCCTCGGAGTATGGATTTTCGGCTTCGGACTACCAGACATTCTATACAGGATATCGTTCAGGGAGGTTAGCTCTCCAGTTGTATCTGTTCTGTCCGAGACACCAATACCCATCCTCTCGGATCTCCCAATCCTAGGCCCTATACTCTTCAGACATAACGTTCTGGTATATGCCGCCCTACTATTCGTGCCGCTGGTCTGGCTCCTCCTCCGCCACACAAACCTAGGGCTCAAGATCACAGCAACAGGAGAAAATCCTAGGGCTGCCCACTCAGCCGGCATAAATGTCCTGCGGGTCAGGATGCTAGCCGTAGTCATAGGTGCTGCCCTCGCATCCCTCAGCGGTGCATACTTCACAACGGCCTTCCTCAGGAGTTATGTGACCAACATAACGTTTGGAAGAGGGTTTATAGCCATTGCCATAGTCTACTTCGGTAACTGGAGCCCGGTCAGACTTCTCCTCCCACTACTAATCTTCAACTTCGTAGACTCGGTGCAGATAATTCTGCAGACAGCAGATATAGGAGTCAGATACTACGTCCTCAACATGTTCCCCTACCTAACTATAATCGCTCTCATGCCCCTATTCGCAAGAGGCGCAAGACCGCCTGCAGCCCTCATGAAACCTTTCAAATAGCAGTTTCCCTGCCGCTCAGCATGAGCTTAGCTACAAGCTCAAGGTCCAAGTTGCTGTGGTCAAACTCACCCACTATTCTCCCACCATACATCACCAGCATCCGATCACTCATTTCTACTATCTCTTCGAGGTCATTGGATACGAGAAGGACACCCTTGCCCTGGGAGCGGCTATCCAAGAGAAACTTCCTCACATACTCCGTTGCCGCTATGTCCAACCCCTTCGTAGGGTTGTGAGCTATGATTAGGAGGGGCTGCTGGTAGAATTCGCGGGCGAGGAGAAGCTTCTGCTTGTTACCGCCTGAGAGACTCCATGTGAAGGAGTCTGCAGACATTGCCTTAATCTGGTACTGGGATATTAGGCTTGCCACCTCGTTCTTAAGCTTCTTGGATGATATTAGTCCCCGTTTGACGAATTTAGAGGCAATGGTGGGTGGGAGGACTATGTTTTCATGTAGTCTGAACTCGGGGACGAGCCCCATGGAGAACTCTTCAGGTACGTACGCAATGCCAAGCCACCTCCTCTCATCCGGCTGAAGGCGAGTGATATCACGGCCTAGAAATCTTATGCCCCCCGAGCTCACCTGCCTGAGTCCCGTAATTGCCTCCACCAGCTCCTTCTGTCCGTTCCCAGCAACTCCGCAGACGCCGACGATCTCACCACGTCTAACCTCTAGATTCACGTGACTCAATACCTTCAACCCGGTCTGGTCAACGCACACAATGTCCGAGAGGCATAGGATGGGCTCACCCGGCTTGACCTCGGTCTTCTCCAAGTTGAAGACCACGTCACGGTTTACGATTAATCTAGCAAGGGTTGTCCTATCTGCCTCATACCCGTCTATCGTAGCCACACGTTTTCCCTGACGTAGGACGGTTATTCTATCAGCTGTGGAGATTACTTCATCTATCTTGTGGGTAACAAGTATAACGGACCTGCCCTCGGAAGCCATCCGCCTCATGGCTCTGAAGAGTTCGACCGTTTCTATTCTTGTGAGGACAGAAGTAGGCTCATCCAGTATAAGTATCTGAGCCCCGTGCATCAGAGACTTAATAATCTCCAGCCTCTGCTTCTCACCAGCGGATAGCTCTGAAACCTTGGCGTGAGGGTTTATGCTGAGACCAAACTCTCGTGCATATTTCTCAATCCTCTCCGCCATTTGCTCCCGTTTCACAAATATTCCATTGCCGCCGGTGAACAGTACGACGTTGTCGACAACTGTGAGGGTGGGTATGAGTGTGAAATCCTGATGTACCATTCCTATTCCTGCTGTCATGGCCTCTCTTGGGGAGTTGAATTTGACCCTCTTACCGTCCAGGTATATATGTCCGGCGTCAGGCTTCACGATCCCATATATTATGTTGCAGAGGGTTGTCTTACCTGCGCCGTTTTCACCAAGCAACCCATGTATCTCACCACGTCCCAGCTCAAAATCCACATGGTCAAGGGCGACGGTTGAGCCATATCTCTTGGATACGCCCTCAACCCTCAGCAAGGCCTTGTTACCAACTTGGAACCCCATCGGCTTGTCTTGTCCTAATAGCTGTATTTAAGAGATGGGCTTGCGACACGCTGGAGACACCTAGTGGAGGGGTTGTTCATGTAATATCCTGATATGTTTTCCAATGGTCTTGGGATTTTACTATGGTGGTTACCCCCATCGGCTGGGGCCAAATCTTATAATAGCCCATTTTGAGGGTTCATGGTGGCTGGTCTTGGAGTTTGCTACCCAGATCCTTGTTGTGCTGAGTAGGCTACTGGATACCCTAGAGTGGCTCATAGCAAGCTTGGTAAATTTTGCATCTTCTAGCACGTTAAATCTGGCCATGGTCCTAGCCGTTGCGGCTGGGACATCGGCAGTAGTGACCATGCTCATTGTCAGGCGTAGAGGAGTAACCGTCGAGGCTGAATCTGTAGAGGTGGTGGAGAAGGTTGAGACCGTCGAGCCTGGGATTATCGATCAGTACACTGTAGACGAGGTAGTAAGCGTAACCCTTATGAGGGTTGACGGAAGCGCCAAGTATGTCGTCCGGGAGCCTGCCTTGGATGAGAGGCTTTCTCAAATCGTCCAGCGGATAGAGGCGACATACATTCGGAAAGGGGTGGACCCTGCCCAAATCCTGAAGGACCTAGACCTTGATGACGAGTCCCTCAAGGCCATCACATACCATGTCATCAAGGACCTGAAGGGTAGTTGGAAGCTGGAGCCCCTTATAAGGGACGAGCAGCTTGAGGACATAACCATCACTAAGCCGGGACCAGCCTACGTCATACACCGTAGACACCCGGACCTAGGCTGGATTGAGACCAACATCTCCCTGACAGGTGAGGAACTGGATAGACAGGCCAGACTTCTGGCTGAGAGGAACGGTGCTGAGCTGAGTATCGCCAAGCCCTCTGCCGAAGTCATGACCCATGACGGTGATAGGATAGCGATTACATATGCAGGAGAGCTTACACCGGGCTCTAGCACTATAACCATACGGAAGTTTCCCCGCTCACCCTACACAATTCTGGACCTCATAAGAAACGGCACCGTGAACTATATCACGGCCGCATATCTCTGGACCATGCTGGAGGAGAAAAAATTCGTCATCATAGCCGGTCCTACTGGGAGTGGCAAAACAACATTCCTCTCATCCCTCCTCCAACTCCTACCCTCCAGAGCTAAGATACTAACCCTAGAGGATTACCACCCAGAGATAAACCTCTCATGGCATCGTAACTGGCATAGGTTCGTGACGAGGAGAACGTTGGGGGAGACGGCCTACAGCCTAGCTGATATACTTAGGCTAAGCCTGCGCCACAGGCCTGACTACACTGTGGTGGGAGAGGTGAGGGGGACAGAGGCTAGGGTTATGTTCTCAGCTGCCTCCACAGGTCATGGCATGGCCTCAACGATACATGCTGAGGGTTTGGAAGATGTTTATCAGAGGCTCACCTCGGTGAGCATGGGTGTACAGCCTGAGGAACTCTCCTTCCTAGACGTGGTGGTGTTGATACGTGGGACGCTCCGGGGCCGTAAGGTGATAAGTGTGTGGGAGGTGGAGAAGGCGGGTAAAGAGTATCTAGTCTCGTGGTACGACCAACCCCTCGATAGGTTTTTCCCGGAGAACTGGAGGCAGCTGGCTATGAACTCGCCTACAATAGTGAGAGACCCTCAGATGAGGAGCCAATATGAGCTTAGATGCTTCACGTTGAAAAGGCTTCTTGACATGGATGTGAGGTGGAATGCTGAGGAGTTTGCACGAGCAATCGAGGAACACCGTAGGTCATGGGAGATTGTCGCTGCCTAGCATCTCGGCGGAAGATTTTAAAATACTCCGCTGGGTTGAAGAGACGTGTAGAGAGGGTATTCCATGCCAGCTCTTCCTATTCTCAAGAGCTACAGGTGAAGTGCGGCCTGCCCCCGGCTCGCCTGAGGGGCTCTCCTTGGAGGAGTTGGTCAAGAGGTTAGATAGCTTGGTGGAGAGGGGTCTTCTCGTATCAACCTTTGATAGGAAGTTGCTCAAGTGCGGTGGTTGTGGTGGGGCAAGCCTCGCACCTAGGACTGCATGTCCATCCTGCCACTCCGAGAACATCGTAAAGTCGGCAGTGTATATTCATACTTGCGGTGCCTCGATACCGGAGTCAGCACTCACCGCACTCAACTCATGTCCCAAATGCAGGGATGCCCTAGATAGATCTATGGTGAACGTGATAGGTCATAGGTTCCTCTGCGATGGTTGTGGAAATCTATTTGATGAGCCTGAGGCTATGGCTGAGTGTTATAGTTGTGGTTGGGTGGATGAACTCAAGAATACTGTACAGACGATTCTTAAGAGGTACGCCGTCACGGGGGACGGTCGTGCCCTCTTGGATTCCTCAGACCCTAGCAAGCAGCTTGTCCGCAAACTTATAGCTGGGGGATTTAATGTGAGGGAGAAGGTGAAGGTTATGGGGCTTAGTGGGACCACCCATGTGATGGATGTAGTCGCTATAAAGAAGGACAACTCCGAAACAAGGCTCTACACCGTCTTTTACAGGCTTACACCCAACGACCTTATAGCGTCGACCGTGAAAAGGCTCGATATTGAGAAGACTGCGATAGAGGGTGCTGCTGGGAGGGTTAGATGGGTTGTGGCAGGGCTGGATGTTGATGATGCCGCATTAAGGGTGGCACAGACCTTCGGCGTGGAAGTGGAGAAAATTTAGGGAGGACCACTTCTTGGCGGACTTTCAGCCTATCGTCTTAGGCATCTTCGAAATTGTCATCCAATATTGGGCCTACATAGTCCTATCCACGTTCGGGCTGGCGGCATTTTTCCTCAGGAACAAGATAGCTGCGTCGGAGAAGAGAGCTGCGGCGGAGAGGGAGCAGACTTTCTTTCTAGCGATACTGTATATTCTCCTGAGGAGCGGTAAGACCATAGGCCACGCCTTGGCGGAGGCTGCCTCCAAGAGGGAGATTATCCAGAAGCTCTCCATTGAGGCCGGTTACCTACGTAGGATGGGTGAGAAATCCACCTTGGGGGAGAGCTTTAGCAAATATGTCCATCCCAGCCGTGAGTTTTCTCTTCTTATGGGCTCACTTGGAGAGGATTTGGAGAGTGGGTTCGGTGTTGTGGAGAAGCTGGAGAAGCTTCTGGAGCAGTCTACTGCACGGGAGAGTGAAAGGTGGAGCAGGTATGTGGGTACGGTGGAGACACTCGGCGAATCAATAGTATCAGTTATCCTACTTGTCCCCTTGCTCTATCTTGTGGGAAGTATCTTGGGAGGATTCCCAGTTATCTACTCGGTCATGATAAGTGTCGGCGCAGCTGCGGTCTTCTACATAGTGGCTGCGTCCAGCGAGCCCATGCACATAGTAGATATACCCAAGCCCACACTCCTGGCTTCGACAGCGCTTATCATAACTTGTGGAGTATTGCTCGCCCTTCTATTCATCTACGTCAACCTAACCATCATACCGCTGGCTGTGGGGATAGGTCTGCTGGTCTGGGGACTATACACGCACTTCAGGTATGTCCGCAGGGCAGTATCCGAGGGTGAAGCTGCCTTCCTACTGCTGGACGGTGTGGCAGCTAGGCTCAGAGCAGGCTACCCAGTTGGTAGGAGTCTTGAAGCTGTTTCCGACCCCCGCTATGCCAGATATGCCAAGGCAGTGGCCAGAGGACTGTTCCTCACACCCCTGAATAGGTTTATGAGGCTCTCCATAGAGACTGTAAGACTTGCTAGAATGGGCGGTCTAGGATCTGAGGCGTTGAGCCTCATGTCTAGGCTGGCTATAACCATCTACCTCAGCTTCACAAATGCAAGGGCCAGAATGAAGCTCTATGACGCGATAGCCATCGCCAGCGGAGCCGCCATAATAGCCATAGCCAGCTTCACCATACTGCCCTTCACGAACCTACCCCCAGAACTCTCAGCGGAAGTGCAGAAACTACTCATAACACCATCCCTCGAGCCAGTCCTACCCAGCGCAGTCATGGTCGCCTTCACCCTAGGCGTGGCAGTGGCTAGGACTGAGGATCAGACGGTCGTGGCTACATGGCGGGCTGGTGGGGGTATTCTCGCCACACTATCCACCTATTGGATAGCATCAACGTTCGTTTAAGCAGCATCCCACCCTAAATGGAGTGAGGTAACCCTGCCGGAACACATGGCTCTTGGTGCTTACCTCAGCTGATCGTGTAAGTGACGATCTTGTTGTGGATCGTTCGAGCTATGATGGTGAATTTTTGGGGCGGGCTGACGAGGCCCGCCGTGATTGTGGCGAACTGGCCTGGCTGTATAGGTGTGCATGAGGGGTTGCTATAGAAGATGGGACCACCGACCAAGGCCAGCTCAACAAAGCATGTAGATACGACCCCATCATTATAGATGACAAGAGTGTCTGATGGTCTATGGTACTCGACTATAACCAGGCTTTCGCTCACCCGCTTTACATCCAGGATTGAGAGGCTAAAAATAACCTGGGACTGGAAGGATGTAGTTGAGGAGTAGAGGGCTACGGCGGAGACGGTGATAGCTAGTATGAGGAGAGCACCCACTATGTAACTTAATGCATGTCTTTCCACAGTCAAGTTCAACCCAAAAGCGAGGAAAAATGAATAAAAAGTCTTAGTCTGTTATACAGTCGGTGCTTTATAAGCTTTTATCGCCCCACCCCGCCTCAGAGAAGGAATCTAGACATTACTCATTCCAGTGTTGTGGCCGGCCTTAAGGCATGGTTTTATGTGGTTTGAGGGGGTTGGAGTGGTTTAGGTTTGTGTTGGATGTGGGGGGATGGTTGGCTGATTTGCTCAGGATGTTTAGGTGATCTGATGGTTATTGTGTGTGTTTATTGTAGGTTAGGTAGGGTTAAGGGAGATGGATATGTTGAGAGAGGTTCAAGGATATTTACAGACGAATACAAATCCTACACAGTAAACGACGCCAAAGTAGAGTATGTGAGGAGGCGATATTCATGTCAACAGCTGTGAGAACAGAGCATCCCTGCTAAGACCATGGATATCAAAACATAGAGGAATAGCAAAACACAACATGGGAACCCATCTAAACCTATTACGGTTCCGCAGAAAGATAAGACTACCAATAAAGGCTACGACAACGTAAATAGTCAAGGTATAAATAACACACAAAAACGGGATTAAGGGCGAATAAGAAAATGGTGGTTGTTTAAGCGATTGTCGCTGTTGCCGCAGTAGACAGAACCTGAGTGGAACCATCTGCGAAGTTCACTTGTATAATTATGCGGTAAGTCTGGCCTAATATACAACCCGTTGTCGGCGAGGCGGTCCCTGATGCTGTAGTACCGGGATTTACATTACTAGACGGGTTAAAAGTCATGGTGCCGGAGCACCCGTCTGGGAAAGTTGGTGTTCCAAAAGATGCTATTCTTACGTCTCCCGTGTTTTTCACCACTACTACCCAACTACCTGCCCCACTTGGTGTTGCCACTAGTTTGACTTGGTCTAGAATTGCTGTTGGTCTTCTTCCAGCTACGCTACTGAGGTTGAAGAAAACACCGGCCACAACCACTGCAGCAGCCACCGTAATAGCTATCAGCAAAATCACGGCAACGAGAGGGCTCAACCCTAGGTCTTGATTTCCGGCGCCCATGAGTGCTCGTCCCTCATATGGGCTATTTATAGCTTTTGGGGGCCTCGTTGCTCCTAAATATCGATGTATTACTTCCGGATGTTTTGTGTTACGCGGTCAGCAGGTGTTGCCAGTTTGAGTGCCTCTATGGACAACCACCAGTAAAGCTGTTCTCGTGGCACCTAGGCCATCATCTGCCTGCAGGGTTATCGTGTTGGTGGTGAAAGCATTGCCGGTGGGCGCTATGAACAGTCTGTAAACATATACGCTGGTCGAGAATTGTCCGTGGGAGAGGTCTAGAGGGTTCGGCGAGATCCATACAGCCAGCTCACTGGGTACATTCGTTGGACTCAGCGAGATCTCACCGAGATAGAGTAATGTACCTACGTTGACGGTGGTTGATTCGAGGCATCCGGCCCTAGAGAGGGTGATTGTCTGTCCCACAGTAACTGTAAAGTCACCTACCAAGACATTCACAACGAACTCCTTGGAAAAGCCCCCCGCCGCAGCCCTAAGCCTTAGATAGTAGCTCCCAGTAGATTGGGTGGATGGTATATTGGCATTTATGTTAACTGTGACCGCGCCACCTGTGGGAACGTTGACAGGGCTTGAGGGGACGAACGTTATTCCCCATAGACTGCATAAGTCAGGCGTGCCAGGTACACATGTAAGCGCCACCTGCCCGCCGCCGAAAACCTCATTCGTCGCCAGTATGACCCGTGTGAGGAGAGCGTTGAACCCAGGCCTTACCTGCCGTATCTCATCTGTAATTGTGAACGGTGGCTCAGCTCCCGGCTCAGCCTCACCCACCACGAAGACCATACCCCTCTCGGAGACAACCTTATACGTCCTCCCAGACGTCTTCGGCGGGTCTCCTGCTTTCACATCTTTATACGTCCCGGGGCCCACGGAGTAGTCGGGGGGGTTGAGGGCTATCACCGAGACCGACAGTCCCGAGGTTATCCAATATTTGAGCGTTATATCCACGCTGCTGTGATTGTTGAAGAGTCTCACATGGGTGTCGTTGAGCCAGAATATCTGGAAGGGTGCCTCCATAGCCTTCATCGTCTCCCTCTTCAAAGCATCAATCTCGGCTTGATGTAGGCTGTTCTGGACAGCCAATAGACTGCTGACCAGGGTGAGGAATATGCCAGTCACTATGAGGGCTGAAATAACAAGGCTCACGCCCCTCCGGCTGCTTGGCATCAGAGAGTAGCGATTGGCAGGGTTTTAAAAACTTTGGGTAATCCACGCATACTACGGTGAGATGTCCTGAGGATTAGGTCTTGGGATGTACAGCTCAACCTATTTAGCCATCTACAATGGCCAACCGCCTGTATGGTGACAAACCCTTTCAGACGCCGGAAGGAGGTTCCCAAACCATCCATATGGGACCGGCTGGGAGAACTGATAATCCAGCTCCAGACAATACAGCATAGGCTCGACCACAAGGCTAGGAACATGTCCACGAGGGGGCGGGAGGTATTCCAGCAGATAGTGAGGGCCAAGATGGAGAAAGATGAGGACAGGGCCATAACATATGCCAACGAGCTGGCCCAGCTTAGGAAGATGGTCAACTCCACGCTCAGAAGCCAAGCATCCCTCGAGGGCGTGGTTCTAAGACTAGAAGCTGTCAAGGACTTCGGCGAGGTGAGGAAAGCCATAGGCCCCATCTCAGCTGTATTAGCTACAGTTCAGAAAGATATAGGCGGCGTCGTCCCAGAAGTCTCCCAAGGACTGAGGGGTGTTCAAGACCTTCTAGAAGATTTGGCAGTAAGCGTGGGCACAGTCTCCAACGAGTATGTGGGCTACACATCTCTCGACAGCGAGGCAGAGGCAATACTGAAGGAAGCGACAGCCATAGCTGCGGAGAGAGCGAAGAAAGAGATGCCCGAAATTGCGGATGGATTCATCTCATAGATTGTAAGGAGTTTGTGTGGGAGCATCGCCAGCCAGATAAAATAGGAACGAAGCGATTAGAGAAGTACTGTCAACTTAGGTCTTTCTCCAATAGATCTATGCCATGCTGTGTTCTTGGGAGGTTATGCATGTCTTTAAATAATGTGGATAAAAGATATTCAAAGAGGTTACTCTCTCCTGTCGGATAGTAATCTCTGGCGGCTCAGGTCTCCCGGGAATGCTATGGAGAGGTCCATGGTTTCTGGATGCCAGCCCGTTGGGAGTGGGGTAGTGGCTGGGTATGATTGGTCTCCTCGCAGGAGGAGAACCCTCCAAAAAATGGGCAAGGTGGTAGAGATATGACACAACGAAAGCTATCAAGAGAGATAAATGCAAAGCTTGAAGATGTTATGATGATAGGAGTACAAAAAGGCTAAGGCAACGTAAGAGTTTTGAGGATGTTACAAGAGGCTGGGATAAATATACTGGAATCGACTGTCGGAAACCACTTCTATAAGATGCTTCCGGAGACTGAACGTGTCTATCAATTGTATTATTGCTTTTAGGGCCTTCAGGTATATCTTGGCTGCGTAGCTTACCAGCCCCATCCAATATCCTGACGGTTGTTGTGTACTTGATTTCTTCATGCCTGTTGGTCGGTGAGCCAAACATGAACTCACCCCTTTAGGCCTCAGCTCATGTTTGTCCTCCAAAACCTATATGACATCCCTCACTCCTCCTATTTTAACTCCTACTTCTTGGGGCATGGCGTTATCAAAGGCAGATAACCCACTCCAACCATAACCTCCATAGACTTCTCGTCATCGTACCATCCATTAGTCATCGATAGGCCTCTCCCAAGGGTACGGCTCGTTCCACTGCATCGACAGGTTTTCCAGACTTTGGGGATGCAGGTTCCCACGGGATATACCGTAAAATCTCAGACTCTAGAGGCTACGCGAACCATGTAGAGTCCATCACAGTGAACCTATATCTCGAATAAGTCTTCCAAGCTCCTCCAGAGCCTTGTCCAACGTCCCTATCCTCCTCAACTACCTCTCCCAGCAGTGAATGACGCCATGGTCAGCCCACTTACTGAAGGCCTCCTGAAGGCTTCCTTCACAACTACAATCGAGGCGTACCCCACCGGATCCCTATCAGCCCCCCTCCCACTCTTGCAGTAGAGCAACCTCGAGAATCTCCCCCACAATAGGCTCTACTACCGGCATAAGCTCCTTATGGTCCCATATTTGTCATCCCGGTAGAATCAGAATCCAACCATAACAAGCGCATAAAGGCTATTTTTAGACACGCTCCGGTGAGTGATTATATCGGGTGGAGATCAGTTCGAAAGTTCTCTACGACCTGCTTCAAAACCAGTAGATATTGATAAAATAAGAATATACATTGAACGCTGCAGAGATTATTAAGGGAACATCAATCTGACAATCATATAGAAGCGGCTACGGTCTGAAGACTTGGACGCAGCGGAAGGCTGACAACCACCAACCAACTATCCCCCTCTTTCCCATCCTATTGTTTCCTATATAGAAAATATGGACCGGGGGAGATTTGAACTCCCGTCCTCCCGCACGCCAGGCGGGCGATCTTCCAGACTGATCTACCGGCCCTCATAGTTTTGCTGTCTCGCGGCAATTTATATCTTGAAGAGTTTTCATAGGTACTGTCAAGTTAGGGTTGTGTAGGTTTATCTTTTAACTGGTTTTGTTGGGAGGTCTGTTCTTTTACAGATTTATCCCTTTATAAACCATTCTAGAGTAAAGGTAATACCATCATATCAGAAGAAAAAATCAGTCAGACCTTAACTTGACAGTCCCTTTCATAATTGGTTAACACTTAAATTGGATGGCACCCGGCCACCATCCACGACCTACTATGATTGACTTTCTTACACTCGACGACCTCGACATAGCTGGGAAAAAAGTTTTCGCCCGGGTTGATGTCAACACGCCTGTCGACCCTGAGACAGGCAGGCTTCTGGAGCTCAATAGGATTAGGGAGGCGTCGGTGACCATAAGGGCACTATCCGAGTCCGCCGTCATTGTGGCCTCGCATCAAGGCCGTGTTGGACGTCATGACTACATATCCCTCCGGCAGCACAGTGAAGCACTATCCCAAGTGCTTGGCAAGAACGTTAGGTTTGTGGAGGATGTGTTCGGTGAGGCCGCGAGGAGTAAGATAGACCAGCTGGGTAAAGGCGAAATACTCATGCTAGAGAACTTAAGGTTCGCAGCGGAGGAGAACTATGAATACTCCTTTGCTGAAGCGTGTAGAACGCATTTCGTCTCATGTCTTGCACCTCACCTTGAGGCATGTGTTTTGGATGCTTTCCCCACAGCCCATAGAGCTCATCCATCCATCGTGGGCTTTGCCGAGATTCTCCCCACCTGCGCTGGGCTACTGGTGACGAGGGAGCTCAAATCCCTCAGCCGGATAGTTGCCACATCTAAGGCGCCGTACACCGCTGTCTTGGGGGGTGCGAAAATCTCTGATAGGCTTGAGGCTATAGACGCACTTATAGAGAATGGCAAGGCCGACAACGTGCTCCTAACAGGCCTTGTGGCAATGGTTTTCCTCAGAGCAGCCAACATATTGAAAACCTCGCCCGACCCACAGACGGATAAATACGTACCAAGGGCTGCCGAACTACTCTCCAAATACAGGGACAACTTTTACCTACCGGAAGATGTGGCTGTCCTCAAGAACGGGGAGAGGGTTGAGGTGGATGTAAGCAAGCTGGACGGAAGCTCCCAAGTCTTGGACATAGGTGAAAAGACAATAGCCAAGTATTCCAAGATTATTAAGAGCTCAGGAACTGTATTCATGAGCGGCCCACCTGGAGCCTTTGAGAGAAAGGGGTTTGAAAAAGGAACCCACGACCTCCTAATGGCCACGGCCACATCCCTAGGAACCACGATAGTGAGTGGGGGTCATCTCTCTGCTGCTATGGAGATACTCGGCGTCAAGGAGTGGGTGGATCATGTGAGCACAGCGGGGGGCGCACTTGTCCTATTTCTGGCCGGTAAGAAGCTTCCCCTAATAG
>JAWAEB010000039.1:0-15233 GCA_038891515.1 Nitrososphaerota archaeon
GCTTCCTGTTCCTGAACTCACGCATCTGGATGGCTGCTACTCTTAATCTTTAATAGTCAGCGGTTTCTAGGGGGTGTAGCCGAGCAAGGTCTAAGGCGTCGGGCTCCAATAAAAATATTGATATAAATTATCGATATAAATATCCCGGTGAAACTATCTACAACATGTCTGTGGACATAGACTATACTTGGGTTCTTCAGAACAAGAAGTTCTTCTCCAACCTCTTTCGTGGTAAGTATGTGGCTGTCATCGGTAGAGAGGTGGTGGGTGTGGGCAAAACTATTCAAGAAGCCTATGAAGATGCTAGGGCTAGATGCAGCGATGGTAGGAAGACGCCGGCACTTATCAAGGTAGAGCAGACGGGCGATGTTCAGATCATGATGGGTATGGCTGGCGGCTAGCCGGATCATCATGCAAACCAAGACGTATGGTTACCATCAGACCATAGCGGCCAAGGCTAGCATCTCTGCTCTGAAGAGGTTAAGCGTCTTAGTTGTTGGACTGGGTGGACTGGGCTCACAGGCGGCGGTATGTCTGACCTCGGCCGGTGTGGGAAGGATAGGGCTGGTGGACTACGACCTTGTCCAGCTCAGCAACCTACAGCGTCAGGTCTATTATGACACAGCGCATGTTGGAAGACCTAAGACACATGTCCTAGCCGAGACTCTGGCCGAGATAAACCAGTCTGTGGAAATTGAGACTTTTGATGTTAGGCTTACGTCAGAGAATGCCCTAGATATTATAAGAGGCTATGATGTGGTTCTGGACGGATCGGATAACTATCCCACAAGATACCTGCTCAGCGATGCCTGCACCCTTCTGGGCAAGCCCTACGTATTCGGAAGCATCTACAGATACTATGGCCAAGTTACAGTCTTCAACCAGCCTGATGGGCCGTGCTACAGATGCCTATACCCGGCGCCACCACCTCCCGGAGCCATGCCCAGCTGTGCGGATGGTGGTGTCCTAGGCCCACTCCCCGGCCTAGTCGGTTCTGTTCAAGCCCTCGAGGTTCTCAAGCTGGTATCTGGTGTGGGGCGGCCCATGGTCGGGAGGCTGCTTCTCCTAGATCTCTCAGGCTCGGTCTTCGGCGAGATACCCATAGCAAAGAACCCGGACTGTCCAGCATGCGGCCAAAAACCCATCATCAAGAGTCTCCAAGATTATGAAACGTTCTGCGGTGTAGTGACAGACAGCTCATGTGAGGTTTCTCCCAAGGAACTGTTGGACATGCTTAGGAGCGGTGATAAGCCCCTGCTGGTTGATGTGAGAGAGGAGGTGGAGCGTGAAATATGCAGGATAGAGGGCTCAGTAGCGATACCGCTTAGTAGGCTGTGGGATGAGGTGGAAAGGCTGGCCGAGGCGGGTAAAGTTGTCCTCTACTGTCACAGAGGTTATCTCAGTAGGTTGACGGCTAGCATGCTGAGGGATTTGGGGCTTGGGAAGGTCTGGAGCTTGAAAGGAGGTATAGAGGGCTGGGCTGAGGTCGTGGACCCCAGTATGCCACGCTATTGAGAACCTCGATAAGGCCGGTATGTCCATCGGTCATAAGGCCCACAACCGTGAGGTCTCTAAAGCCAACTGGAGGATGATTGCGCGGAGGCTGTCTGAGAAGGCGGTTGTGGGCAAGAATATCGGCCTGAAGTACGCCTCCCGGGAGGTGTCATAAGTATGGGGCGTGAAATACCCTGAACTGGGACTTGACCGATGAGGCGCCTATGAACTTAGGAGGAGCCCGGAGGGAATGCGTACCAAGGGCTACGAAGAACGTAGCTCGGACCCACACCCTCTAGTCATGCCTGTAAATCCTTTCGAAGAATTGGACATCCCTATCTTCAGCCTTTTCCGCACCAGTCTCCACGCCAGCCGGGTTGGAGGTATTCTGGACCAGGCTGAGAATATGTTGCTCCTCATAGATACGCTGTATGAATGATACGTCTGCACTGGTCTTTATGCCTCGCAGGTTTAGCTGTGGAACTAACCTGTTGCCGAGGTTCTCGTATAAGCGTAAGAGGGGAGTTGTTATCGCATGCATGAATGATGTGAAGGGTGCGGTCAACAATAGTGTGCCGACAAGGATGAAGTGTAGCTGATAGTTGAACGCCAGTAATGTGGCTATGGATGGGTTTACGGGTGATGTCTGGGCTATCTCACGGTAGTATTGGGTTGTGAAGCCGGTGACAGTTGTGAGCCATAGGGAACATAGGAAGAGCAGGTCCTTAACGGTTCTAGCGTGTCTAAAGCGGCTTGAGAAGAGGATACGGAGTATGGCCACAGTGCTTCCGAATAGGAGCAACACACCACTCACGTTGCCGAGTATCCTGTACGGCTCGCTTATTGGCCGGTAGTCTGCGTGTGGATTGACGATATACGCCCAAGTGGTGGTCACGGCTAAGCCTACGAACCCCCAGAACATTGTGAGGTGGATCGCCCGCCTCCACCCCTCGTTGAAAAGACCCCGATTAGCCACCACCCTGTCCACTACTTCCCTAGTGAGAGTCGAGCCGACGCCACCGTAGCCAAGCCTAGCCCTCACCTCCGACATGAAACCCCTAGGGATTATCCGCCGCCATTCCAGAAGCTTGTACACCACACCAGCAGCTATTATGATAACTGATATGAGGGCCAGCATATCCACCACTGAGACAGGTATCACGTCACGGGTCAGAACAGGTGTTGACATTCGCCGTCACCTATGGAAGGTATAAGACCTTGGGCTTGGTGCCCGCCTCAGGCCTTATCGGTATGGGCTCCACGCCGGGTCTCCTCTCCCTCAGATACTTATTGGGTTTGCTCTCAGGGTCGTCCCAGTCGCCGAATATCCTACACTCAGCGGGACACACCACCACACATGCTGGCTCTTTCCCCTCCTTCAGCCTGTGGTAGCAGAAGTTACACTTCATGGCTGTGTTGGGGCGTCTGTATCTGTAGTGTAGCTCCTCTATCGGCGTCACGTAACCCATGTCCTTAAAGTAGTGACCATCACCTTGGAAGAAGAACATGTGTCCGTATGGGCAGGCCGCCTCACATGCCCTCGCACCCACACACTTCGCCTCATCCACCAGTACGACACCATCATCTGTCCTATATATGGCGCCGCTGGGACAAGACTTTAGACATGGAGCATCCTCACATTGGTTGCATAGGACAGGCAGGAAGAAGCCCTTGACATTGGGATACTTTCCGTAGAAGTGACGGTACACCCTTGCGAAGAAGACTCCGGGCGGTGTGACGTGCTCCGACTTGCAGGCCATCGTACATGCATCACATCCAACGCATCTCTTCAGGTCTATCAACATACCAAGCCTAGCCATACGCCTCACCGAGCCTTAACAACCCTAACCCTGGCTGCAGTCTCAGGGCATCCCGAGACCCTATCCGTGAGCTCCAACCCGCCCTCAACCAATATGCTGGAAGAAGGTGCCTTACCGATAGCCCATGGATGCCTAACCCAGCGGCCCGCATTACTCAAAGCCACTACATCCGGGTGGACAGCCTCAGTCACATATACAACAGCCCTTACCGAACCTGCGGGTGACTCTATCACCACCTCGTCACCTGTCCTGAGACCCTTTCTTGCAGCCGTCTCACTGTTGATTAGGGCTGAGACGAGATCAGGCTTGCTCTGAAGTATGTCGGCTGTCCATGGAACCGTGGCTTGGTCTGCAAACGTAACATGCGGTAGCTTATAGTATATCATGTATAGGTCGTAGGCGGGATCTGATGGGTTGTGTATCTTTAGGTCACGCCACTGGGGATATGGA
Organism: Nitrososphaerota archaeon; assembly: GCA_038891515.1. GTDB lineage: Archaea > Thermoproteota > Nitrososphaeria_A > Caldarchaeales > Caldarchaeaceae > HRBIN01. Next base: position 3,765 of record JAWAEB010000039.1, read on the forward strand.
AGATAATCACTAGTCCAGCCTTTCATCCAAGGCTTGGGGTACCCGATACGTTTGAAGAAGCTCTCCAGCTCATCGCCGTACTTCTTCACCGTCTCCACATAGAGCTGAAGCCTCACATCACCATATGGCCAGTAAAGCTCCTCTGGAGTCATCTCCCGTATGTTATTCTTGTTTTTGATAAACCAGTCCAGCCCATGGTCGTCGCCATACTGGGCCCTCATCCACAGGTCTAGAAACTCTGGAACGCTGTATTTCCGGTCTGGAGCTAGGTAATACTGGGACTTACCCCAAGGTTCAATATACCGCCAGTTGAGGAAACCATTCCACTTGTTTAGGATCCCAAGCTTGGCAGAGAGCTCCGTTAGGAAATCGGTGGCGTCCATAGCGTCGGGCGGTGGCTTAACCACCGGTCTCCTCAGCGTGTAGCCGGTTACGAACGGTGCCTCACAGTGAAGAAGTGCCCATGACTCCAAGGGTGACGTATCCGGTAAAACAATGTCGGCCATGCTAGTGGTCTCGCTGAATGAGATGAGGTCTACACTTATGATCAAATCCAGTTTCTTGAGGGCTTCAATCGTCTTTAGAGAGCCTGGAATGTTCCAGACAGGGTTAGCATGGATGAACAACGCCGCCTCAGGCCTATAATCTATGCCAAAATAATCTGGGTTTAGAATGGCATCCACATATAGGTGGCCTGCCTCTAGGCCGACGGGGAAGTATTCCAAAAGGTCTAGATGTTTGGGAGGATACTCCATCGGCACTGGTGGTCTCAGCTCGTATATCCATGGCGTGACTATCCCATCCTCGTTTGGTACAACAAAATTATAAGCAGGGCCCTTCCAACCATATCTCTTCTCAGCCCATGCATCTATATGCGGGTCCCAGCCTAGTGGAACATTAATCTGGCCCCCGGGGGTGTCCACAGCACCTACAATCATGTTGACATACTTGTAGGCTAGGTTTGCCAGCCATGAGTGCTCGTGGGCATGCGCACCCCTATACCACTGGAAGCATACGGGTCTATAGGGGTAGGTCTTACCATTAATCTCTATAGTTTCACCTATGTGGGCGTTGGCAACAAATTCACGTGCGATACGTCTTATCGTCTCAGCCGGGACAGTCGTTATCTTTTCAGCCCACTCAGGAGTGTATTCCTTCAGCCTCTCCTTTATTACCTGAAATGCCGGCTTGGCCTGCTTACCTTGAAGGCTGTACACACCCTCCAATGCAAAGTCTCCGATACTCTTGTCATCGAAGGTCTTGGCCCCACCTTCCAGCCGGTCCCATATCAGCGGCTTTTTCGAAGTACCATCCCGAACATAGTATCCGTCAGGCCCTATGAGGTAAGGCGCGTTTGTCCGATGCTTCAGAAACCACTCATCATAGCTCTTTATCTCCCAGAGCATAACATTGAGCATTCCAAGCGCAAAGGCGAGGGAGGTGCCCGGCCTTATTGGTATCCACTCATCGGCCTTGACGGCCGCGTTGGACATACGTGGATCCACCACAACCACTTTCGCGCCACGCATCCTAGCCTCGGAGGCCCGTCTAATGTTACATGTTAGGTGAAGATGTGATTCGAACCCATCGCCTCCGCCAACAGAGACTAGATACCTCAGATAACGCCAGTCTGGCTGGGTTGCGAATGAGCCAAAGATTATCCCGTTGACCGGGTGGTAGCCTCCACCGCATGTGGTGCCCAAGTCGCTGAAGAAGCCATTGGGAGTGCCGAAGACGGCTCCACCCCAAGCCCATATCCAGGGCCTCCTAAAATCGGTGGCGGCGAATAAGAGCTTCCGAGGATCTTCATTTAGTATTTTTTTGAGCTTGGGGACGATAATCTCCCAAGCCTCCTCCCAGCTTATCTCCCTCCATTTAGGGTCAACACCCACACCCTTCTCCGGGTTTGTCCTAATCATTGGCTTCTTAACACGTAGCGGATCATACTGCCTCATGAGAACAGCAGGTGCGCGGGCGCAGTTATGGCCGGCATTGTCTGGGTTGTCGGGATCACCTTCAACTTTTATGGCCACACCGTTGACCACATGAACCAATATACCGCAGTGATGTAAACACATACTGCATGTTGTTGGTACCCATTCGTCCTGCCATCTGTCCTTCTCATCCATTTTCTCCAAGAGATGCATCATACGCTCTACTATCGCTTATCGGCTATTCTTAAGTCACATACCTAACATGTTAGCCTCAGGGTGGATAAGCTCGGGAAATAATACTTATAAGACCTAACAGAATACACCTTCACGTGTTTGAAGGCGTCTTGAGTGTTAGGGCGCCGTCCTACTGTCCCTTAGCAATACCTAGGCAGAATAGGGAGGCTGTTGTCGCCATAAAGTCACTCAAGAGAAGGGGGGAGAGGCTCAGTCACCTAGCAGTCGTCAGCAGCTCCAAGCCGCTGACAATCTCCAAGAGGGTTCTCCAGAGATACTCACTAAAGCCTGTAAATCCTTACAACCTTGACTCAAGATCAAAGCTATCCATCTTCGAGACACCCATCTGCCCCCTCTATGAAGCGCTCTGCGACACATCATGTTTGCTTATCCACGAGAACGCTTTCAGGGGAGGGGCTTACTGGACTGTCTGTGGTCAGTCAAAGACCGATATAAGATACCTTGTGAAGCTTATGCATGATTATGATGTGGAGGCTGAGCTTGAAGAGATATATAGGATGGATGGGAAGAGGGTGCTGACGAGAAGGCAGGGCGAAGCCATCTATGCAGCCTATCAGAAAGGTTACTTCGACTATCCCCATAAGATCTCATTGAGGGAGCTGGCTCGACAGATGGGATGCTCAGCCCCCACTCTCTCTATACTTCTGAGGAGGGGCACGAAGAAGATTATGGAAGATTTTATGAGGCAGGAGGTGGGACAGCCAGTCTAAACGGTGTGTTCCCATTGAAGGTAGTGGCTGTAATGGGTGGGAAGAACAGTGGAAAGACACGTACTGCCACCTTCCTGATTAGGACGTTGTCGTCAGCTGGGTTTCGTGTCGCATCCATAAAGCACATACATCACTCATTCACGATGGACACACAGGGTAAGGACACTTGGAAGATGCGTGAGAGCGGCGCAGCAATAGTCTCCAGCATCTCACCCAACGAGGTTGCTATACTAAAGAAACCTAACTCCACCGAGTCGGAGCTGGTGCATCTCCTCAGACTGTTCGAGGGTGAGGGGATAGATGTGACGATTGCCGAGGGTTTTCAAGAGGTTCTTGGGAAACGTGATGGAGTGCTCAAGATACTCACCATTGGCTCAGCGGAGGATGCTGATAGATACAGGGAAACGGTTAAACCTGACATCATAGTATTAACCGGTCGAAGTCCAACTAAACCCGGCCTACCCCTAATCTCGCTGGAGGATGAAGGAGAAAGGCTGGCTGAGATGGTGATGGCTGCGGTTGGAAGAGGTTTTTAGGGAGAGGACGGAAGAGCTAACGTGGCACAGCGTCGGAGACTGGACTACACACCTCTCAAGCTAGCCGACCCTGATGAGGCTGCTGAGATAATCCGCACTAGCCTAGCCGGGCTCAGCTTGGGCAGGGAATGGGTAAGTGTGGAGAACTCCCTCGGGAGGATAGCCTCATCTGACGTATTCGCCGGACATGATATCCCGGCCAGAGACATATCAGCCATGGATGGAATAGCAGTTAGGTGGAGCGACATATCCTCAGCCACCTCCTCCAACCCAGTTAGGCTACGTCTCATGTCCTCGGAGTTTTTAGAGGCAGGCTGTGCATCAAGAATATACACGGGCACCGCAATACCAGAATCCGCCGACACAGTTGTGAAGGTTGAGCAGGTGGAATTCACTGAGGGCGGAGAAGCCATAGTCTCAAGACCTGTGGAGAGGGGTAAGAACGTAGTTAGAAAAGGCTCAGACATCCCGAGAGGTTCCAAGGTGATTAGTAGGGGTCAGAGGATTACCGCCCGTGATGTGGTGCTTCTCATGGAGCTTGACGTCAAAACTGTGGAGGTTTACAACATACCTAGGCTGGGGATTGTATGCGTAGGTGATGAACTTTTTTACAACTTCAGAGAGAGGGGCTTGGCCGGGGCCAGCTACGCATTCCTTGCAGCAAACCAGTTGGAGAGAATGGGCTGCAACGTCACAACAATTGAGGTTGTGCCAGATGACGAAGCCCTACTAGGGGGCATAGTAAACAAGCTCGTCCGAGATGTTGATGCCGTCTTAACGATAGGCGGCTCCTCAGTGGGGGGGAACGACATAGTAAAGAGAACAGTTGTGGGGTTGGAGGGAGCCAAACTGTACTTTTCAGGAGTACAGCATAATCCCTTCAAAAGTGCTGGATATGCTGTGGCTGGAAAACCCACCCTCATGCTACCGGGGCACGCGGTCTCTATGACCGCCGCCATCCACTTCCTCGGCTCAGTCCTCGCTGCATATCTCACGGGAATGAAGAGCCACATGCACATCCATACCCAGGCAAGGCTTTCGGATGATGTAAGGCCGAAAAACAACATTCGCACCTCATACTTAGTGAAGCTTGAGAGGTCTGGCAATGAGGTTCTAGCAAATCCCATGCCCTGGGGGACTAACTCCCTCAGCAACCTGACTAGAGCTGACGGTTTTGTCACCGTGGACAAGGGCTCGGAGATTCCCGAGGGTACCACCGTGTTGGTGAGCCTACTGCAATAGTGTGTAGGATCCCAGATTTGGCACATGGACACCAACCTTAAAAGTTTGGTGAGTATAATCACCCTGTATGTCTAGGCTTATGGCTCTCACCATCTCGGTCAACCCGGGCGATATATGCTGGTTATCAAAGCTCTCAAAGCAGGACGGTCAACTCTCCACTAAGGTGGTCGAGCAGCAGTCCGTAGACGGCGTGTGGAGAAATCAGCTCTTCCGCATTGCAGCCGGTGGTAAGGCCGGGGAGGTGGAGTCCTTTCTCAGGAAGGAGCCATCATTCCATGACGTGAAGATTGTCAGGTCTAGGGACGGCCTAATATATGGGACTGCAATGGTGAGGTGTAGCAAGGCTTGCGGGATAGAGGAGGCCGGGTCATGCATACTGAGGTGTGTCAGCACAGGGCCAGACGGTGAGGTGGTCTGGCGCTTCATAGGAACTGGCTCAGCATTCAGGAAGTTCATGCAGCGGCTGGCTGATAAGGGGATAATGTATAAGACTCTAGAGCTGAGCGTGGTAAAATCCAACGGGGGACTGACCAGCAGGCAAGAGCTTATAATCAAGGCAGCGCTGGAACTCGGCTTCTTCGACTACCCCAAGAAGATACATGTTAAGGAGCTGGCCCAACTCTTTGGCATAACTCCCGCCACACTCACGGAGACCGTCAGGAAAGCGTTGAAAAAGATTGTTAAGGAATACATGACTCTGGCCGGCGGCCCGGAGATACCTGACGAGATAAGGTATGCTGGGATGTCTTAATATTCCATTCTTAAAGAGCCTAAATGTTTAGGTAGCCTAAATATCCGAATCCCATATACTTGAACTCCGGGTGGACTGTCTGAGACTGAGTAGGAGGGATTTTCTCGCCTTAGTTCCATCTGCAGCGTTGTCTGCAGCTGTGCTGGCAGGACTTCCAGAGGATATCTTAGCCTTGGAGTATATTGAACCGATAGATCCTAGTATCAACCCACTAACCACATATCCAAACAGGAACTGGGAAAGTGTCTACAGGGATATATACACGCCCGATAGCACATTCCACTACCTCTGCGCACCCAACGACACTCACGGCTGCCTTCTGAGGGCCAGCGTCAAGAACGGCGTTGTGATCTATGCAGACCCATCCTTCGGATATGGCAGGGCCACGGATATCTACGGCAACAGAGCATCCTCCAGATGGGACCCCAGAGCATGCATAAGCGGCCTATCATATGTCAGGAGGTTCTACTCCGATAGGAGGATAAAGGGTGTTTATGTGAGGAAGGGATTCAAGAAATGGGTGGATGATGGGTATCCAAGAGACCCTGAAACCGGTCAGCCGCCCCCTGAATACTTCCGAGGACGTGGTAGGGAGGAGTTTGTAAAGGTCTCGTATGAGGAGGCTTTTCGTATAGTAGCCCAGTCTCTCATCAACATAGTCTCCACCTATAGCGGGCGGGAGGGGCAGCAGAGGCTTCTAGCACAGGGATACGACCCTGCCATGGTGGAGACCACGGAGGAGGCTGGGACCAGGACAGTCAAGTTTAGGGGTGGGATGCCTTTCAACGCAGGCATCAGGATAGGTGGTTTTTACCGCTTCGCCAACATGATGGCCCTTCTGGATTCATATGTTAGGGGTGTGGATTCTGACCATGCCAAGGGCTCTAGGGGATGGGATAACTATGCATGGCATACGGATCTGCCGCCAGGCCATCCCATGGTGACCGGTAATAAGACCCTAGACTTCGACCTCTTCACAGCGGAGAACGCCAAGCTGATAATACTTTGGGGTAAGAACTGGATTGCGACTAAGATGCCTGACGGACACTGGCTCACCGAGGCCAAGCTAAAGGGTGCCAAGATAGTGACTATAGCGCCTGAATACCAGTCCAGCAGCTCCAAAGCCAACTATGTCATCATCATAAGAGCAGGAACGGACCAAGCATTAGCACTAGGGCTAGCGCATGTCCTAATCAGGGATAGGCTGTACGATGAGAAGTTTGTCAAATCATTCACCGACCTACCGCTTCTGGTCAGGATGGATAACCTGAAGCTCCTCAGGGCTAGAGATGTGATCGATGGGTATACACCTTCCCCGCTCAACAACTTCACAGTAGTCCTAAAACAGGGGGAGCAACCTCCGCCCCTCCAGCTCCAGAAGGACCAGATAATCCCGGAGCAGCTCAGGGCCGAGTGGGACGACTTCATGGTTTGGGATTATAAGACTCGGCAGCCAAGGGTGGTTACGAGGGATCAAGTCGGAGAACACTTCACAGGTCTGGACCTTGACCCAGCTCTCGAAGGCGAGTTTGAGATTAGGCTGGTTGACGGCTCCAGCGTGACGGTGAGGCCAGCCTTTGACCTGATTAAACAGTATCTGGAGCACTTCGACCCTTACACCGTATCAGAGATAACTTGGGCGCCACCTGAATCCATCGAGGAACTGGCCCGCCTCATAGCGGCCAACAAGACGAGAACACTCTTCGTAGAGGGTATGGGCCCCAACCACTTCTACCACAGCGATCTTAAGGACCGCGGAATAATTCTTGTGGCCAGCCTCACCAACAACATAGGCCACTTCGGCGGAACGGTGGGTAGCTATGCGGGCAACTATAGGATGGAGCTTCTTAACGGTGTTCTCCAATGGGTGACGGAGGACTCATTCAAACCGGAGCTAGACCCCTCCAAACCTGCTCGGCAGAGAAAGTATTGGAAGGAGGAGTCGGCCCACTACTACGCATATGATGATAGGCCCCTCCGTATAAGTGGGAAGCTTTTCACAGGTAAGACCCATATGCCCTCACCCACAAAGGCAACGTTCTGGGCTAACACCAACTCGATACTGGGAAACAGCAAGTGGGCCCACAACATAATGGTGAACACCCTGCCCAAGATTGAGATGATAGTGGTGAATGACTGGCTATGGACAGCCACCTGCGAGTATGCTGATGTTGTCTTCGGCGTGGACAGCTGGGCTGAAAGGAAGAAGCCTGACATGTATGGCTCGGTCACCAACCCGTTTCTCCAGGCCTGGCCTAGGACGCCGCTACCGAGGATTTATGACACGAGGGATGATGTGGAGGTGTTGGCGGGCATCGCTGAGAAGCTATCCGAGCTTACCGGCGACAGGCGTTTCAGGGACTACTGGCACTTCGTCTATGAGGATAAGATGGAAGTCTATCTCAACAGGGTTTTCCAAGCCGGCAACACAACCCGTGGGTATAGGTTTGAGGAGCTGGAGGAGAGCTGCAAAGACGGCACACCCTATTACATGATGGTGCGGACCAGCCCTAGGATAACTGGTTGGGAGCAGACCAACGAAAGCAGACCATGGTATACCAAGAGTGGGAGGCTTGAGTTTTACCGGGAGGAGGATGAGTTCATAGAGTATGGTGAGAACTTGCCAGTCTACCGGGAGCCTGTGGACAACACACCATATGAGCCCAACGTGATAGTCTCCGGACCACATCCAGCTCTCAGACCCAAGCTGCCCACAGACTATGGTATACCGGTGGGAGACATGTCCACTGAGGTGAGGCAGGTGCGGAATATGGTTATGTCTTGGGAGGAGGTGCGTGGAACCAAGAACCCGCTTGTGGATAAGGGGTATGGACACATACTCGTCACCCCCAAGTATAGGCATGCATGCCACACTATGGGTGCCAGCACAGACCTTGAAGCCACCTTCTTCGGCCCATTCGGAGATTTCTACAGGCATGACAAGAGGAAGCCATGGGTAAGCGAGGGTTACATAGATCTCAACCCCGTCGTGGCCAAGAGGCTGGGAATCGAGGACGGAGACTATGTCTGGTGTGATGCAGACCCATCAGACAGGCCCTTCGTGGGATGGACCAATAAGCCGGAGGACTACAAGGTCTTCAGATGGCTCGTAAGAGCACGGCACTACCCCAACATAGCGCCCGGCGTCGCTAGAGCATGGTTCCACTTCTATGTTGCAACCCACGGCTCCGTAGAAGCCCATGAGAAAAGAGCCGATGGACTTGCCAAAAACCCGAGGACCGGCTATCAGGCAGCTTATAGATATGGGAGTCACCAGTCCACCACGAGAACTTGGGTGAAGCCCACCCTCCAGACAGACAGTCTCGTCCGAAAAGAATACTATGGCCAGCTATTGGGGAAGGGCTTCGCCCTAGATGTCCATCAGGTGGTTGGCGCGCCTAAGGAGTCCTTCGTTAAGATAACTCGTGCGGAGCCCGGAGGTGAGGATCAGAAGGGGTTGTGGAGCCCTGCGGCGGCCGGGTTGAGGCCGGCGTATGCCAGCGACCAGATGAAAAGGTATCTGTCCGGGCAGTATGTGGAGGTGAGCTAGCATGCCAAAGGTCTACAACTGGCAGATTGGCCGGGAGATGGATTACTGGTATGAGGAGTCTAGGCCGAGGAGGCAGGCTGCAGCCGTCTTCGACACGAACAAGTGTATTGCATGCCAGACCTGCACTGTCGCATGCAAGACCACATGGACCTCTGGGAAGGGGCAGGAATACATGTACTGGAACAACGTGGAGACCAAGCCATGGGGCTCATATCCGATGGGCTGGGATGTGAAAATACTTGAGAAGCTCGGCCCGCAGAGATGGACTCTGGAGGGTGAAAGATACGTGTACAGGGGCAAGACTATATTTGAGGCAGCCAGCCCCAGTGAACGTGTCCTAGGATACATACCAAGCGACTTGGACTATGCATACCCCAACAGAGGTGAGGACGAGACAAATGACATCATGGTGGAGGAAAAGTTCTACCTGAGGATGCCACACGACCTATGGTTCTTCTATCTCCCACGCATATGCAACCACTGCACTTACCCGGCATGCCTCGCATCCTGCCCCCGCCTCAGCATATACAAGAGATCGGAGGACGGCATAGTCCTGGTGGACCAGGCTAGGTGTAGAGGGTACAGGGAGTGTGTGCAGGCGTGTCCATATAAAAAGGTCTTCTATAATCACGTCACCCGCATCTCAGAGAAATGCGTCCTCTGCTACCCTGCGGTTGAGAAGGGCATCTGGCCCCGCTGCATGAGGACTTGCATAGGCAAGATTAGGATGTTCGGATATCTCAACACTCCTGAGAATGCAGACCCTGAAAACCCCCTAGATTTTCTGGTCCATATAAAGAAGGTCGGACTTCCGCTGCTTCCCCAGCTGGGTCTTGAGCCCAACATATACTACATACCCCCCATCCACGTGGGTAATCTCAACTTCCTCAGAATGCTCTTCGGACCAGGTGCCGACCAGGCCATCCAGACATATAACAGGGCCATAGCGGGCAAGGACATCGAGCTGGTGGCCGCCCTCCTCCTCAACGTATCCATTGATAGGATAATGACGAAGTTTAAGGTGATTGGTTCGAGCGAGGTGGCTGGATACGATGAGAATGGCCACGAGGTGGTTAGGATCCCACTGAAGGAGCCGGCTGTGGTGAGGCCGTTCTATGATGACCGGTTGCAGGTGTATAGGCATAACATTACATAGGGGGTGGTGGATGTGAAGTCTGCTTGGAGAAGGAGGCGTGCGATCTTCCAGATGGGCGCCGGTGTGGCTAGGTCGGCTAAGACGGTTGACCGTTTGTTTCTACCCATAGTGGCTGGCACAGCATTATTCACGATGCTGGCAGCGGTTTTCCATAAGCAGGTACTGGAGTTCCTCAATCCGCCTAAGCCAGGTGAGGAGCAGCAGGGGCCGAGGGCTGATGTAACGGCCATTCTAGTGAATAAGGTGCCTGACATGGATCCTGACTCGCCTATCTGGGATAATGTCCCCCTCTCTAGGATAAGCCTAGCCGACCAGTCCATAACCAAACCCCTTAAGCTAGCTGTTCCCGAGGAGCCTGTTAAGGTGCGCGCAGCCCATGACGGTGAGGTGATAGGATTCCTCCTTGAGTGGTCGGACAAGAGGGCTGACACACAGGCGATTAAGGTGACGGAGTTCAGGGACGCATGTGCTGTGATGGTAACATCATATCCTGCACCGCCAGAGGCTCGCTTCATGGGTACGCAGACGATGCCTGCCACGATACTCCACTGGAAGGCTGACTGGCAGGTGGACATAGAGGAGGGATTCCAAGACCTCGAGAAAGCGTTCCCCAACATATCTGTGGACATGTACCCACTTCTCAAGGAGTCCATAACAGGTGGGAAGCCACCGAAGACCATAGACCTGCCTGACTTTGCCAGGATTAGGCTAGCTGGGACGTGGGTAGGTAACCCCATATCGCAGCCCAAGAAGGATACGCCTGTTGAGAAGATAATCGCCAAGGGCCCTGCGACCATAGCAACGCTGCCCACACAGGATGCTGTTGGCTGGGGTAGGTGGCGGAATGGTGTGTGGCGTGTGGTGTTGGCTAAGAAGATGAAAGCTTCAGACCAGTCGGCTGGTGAGGCTGATATTGAGAGGGGGAAGACCTACTCTGTGGCTTTCACGGTCTGGTTTGGTGATGAGGGTGACAGGGGTGCTCGGAAGAATCCCAGCATGCTCCACACACTCTACATAGAGTAGGATGATGTTTGAATACCGTGGATTATGATGCCTCCAGGCTTGTGGCCACTGCTGCCATATACAACCTCATCTCAGCCAGCTTCACATCGGATCCCAAAACCATTCAGGCATCCATGAACTCTCTCAAGAAGATCTTTGACACACTTGGTATGGCTGAAGAATCAGGCCTAGCCGAAAAAGTGATAACCACCATAGAGTCTGACAGCGATGCTACATCTGATTATGTGCGACTCTTTGAAATGGGTGTCGCACCACCATGTGAGACGACCTACACATGTAAGGAGAACCCCGAGCTGAAGACATACGAGCTGG
>JAWAEB010000040.1:0-15167 GCA_038891515.1 Nitrososphaerota archaeon
CTGCCTGTAACCTACCTTAAGGAGATGCTTTATATCGACTAGGCATCCTATGAAGCTGTCTGGATACCGGTATGGTGCGCCGACCCTGCCGTCGTTCATCGATTCGAGCTCCTCGTCCCATCTATCCAGTACTTCGAAGGAGAAGAGCAGCTCAGCCCTCTTCACTAAAGCCTCGTTGTAGCTGGACCAGCCCCCACACCTCCCAGAGGGCATAGGATAAGACATACCAACCCAAGGCCATAAGAACTATCCAACACACCAATAGCTATAATTCAGCTTATAATCGGTGTAGCCCCAGCCCTCTTCAGCATAACCGTGGCGATAAGCATGGAGAACTAATAAGTATGGATGGTTGGATGTCATACCGTGGCGAAATCAGGTGGGGCGCGTTCAGCTGTTCTCCTAGGTCTGCTTCTAGGGATATTTCTTGCGGCAATAGATGCGACGGTGGTCTCGGTTGCTATGCCTCGTGTGGTATCGTCTCTGGGCGGTGTCAGTATATATAGCTGGGTCTTCACAGCCTACATACTCGCCTCAACAATCTCAGGGCCTCTGTGGGGTAGGATATCCGACATCTATGGCAGGAGAGTTATCTACATGGCCGGTGTAGCCCTCTTCATACTTGGCTCAGCCCTCTGTGGAGTAGCTGCCGACATGACGCAACTGGTTGTATTCAGGGCCCTGCAGGGAGTTGGAGCCGGCTCCCTCCTAGTCCTTACATTCACTTTGATAGGTGAGCTTTACCGGCTTGAGGAGAGAGCTAGGATTACTGGCTATACAACCTCTGTCTGGGCAATCGCAAGCATCATAGGTCCGCCACTGGGTGGATTTCTAGTGGACAGTCTAGACTGGCGCTGGATATTCTTCATAAACATCCCATTCGGCCTCGCATCTATCTCCATAGCATGGCAGAACCTTACCCGTGGAAGGGGTGAGGTTAAAGGCCTAGATGTCGTTGGAACGATACTCTTCGCAGTAGCATCTACTACGCTCTTAATTTACATCAACGAGTACAACAGTCTGGGCATGCTGGGCGGTTTAATGCTTCCGCTTTCCCTGGCCATCTTCCCTGCATTCATTTATGTTGAGAGACGGGCCTCCAACCCACTGATACCGCTCAATCTCTTCAAGGATAAGGTCCTGAGGGGAGGATACATCGGAAACCTAACTGCAGGCTTCATCTTCTTCGGCTCCATCGCCTATCTTCCGCTCTACTTGCAATGGGCCATGAATCTCACAGCTACAACCTCTGGACTAGCGCTGCTACCCACAACCTTCGGATGGCTTATCTCAGCCAACCTAGCCGCCCGACTGGTGGTGAGTACGAGTCCCAAGCCGCTAGCCATCTCAAGCGGTTTAGCCCTCATAATAGGAACTGCAGCCATAGCGGTGGCCGCTGATAATCTCCTACTGTTGCTTACAGCTCTTGGTCTTCTGGGCGTTGGCATGGGCTTCACCGTCTCAACATTTCTGATTACGACGCAGACGGTTGTGGAGAGGCGTGTGCTTGGTGTCGCCACATCTCTGCTGAGCTTTCTCAGGACATTTGGCGGTGCAGTCGCAGCTGCAGTCATGTGGATACCACTATCAGGTGTCATGGGCTCCATCAACTCGTCTCCCTCCCCGTCTCCCACCCCCACCCTCACAACAGAGCAGATAGCCGCCTTCAAGTCAGCCATCTCACTATCCTTTATCATAGCATTGGCCGTGGCAGTATCAGCCCTGGCAATCTACTTATACCTACCATCTATCAAGCTTAGGGGAAGACAGCCTTGAGGTTTGAGATCGTTGTAAGCATAGATATCATGGGGGGGAGGACTGTGAGGCTTGAGAGAGGAAGCCCGAACAAGCCTACATACTATCCCCTCGCACCACCAGAATATGCCCGAATATTCGGCGGCAGTGGATGCGACAGGCTTCACATAGTGGACTTGGATGCGGCTTTCAGGCGTGGCCAGAATATCCAAACCATACGTGAGGTTATTGAAGTCTCGGAAAAATTGGTACAGGTGGCTGGCGGGATAAGAAGTACCGTGAAGGCTGAGGAGATCATCGGGCTGGGAGCTGGGAAGATTGTTGTCTCATCAGTGGTATTCACTGATAGGGCTGAGACCTCACGAATGCTGGAAAGGATAGGAGCCCACCGCATAATAGCTGCTCTAGACTTCAGAGAAGGCGGACGTATAACCACTCATGGATGGAGCCATGATGCGGGGCTAGACCTACTTGATGCACTCCACTATGTGGAGGAGCTTGGATTTCGAGAGATTATAGTGACTGACACCTCGAGAGATGGGACCCTGCTGGGTGTTTCGACATCGCCGCTGGATAGGATACCGGAGGATGTTAGGAGAAGGACGCTGGTGGCCGGCGGTGTAGCCGGAGAAGGGGACATACAGCTTCTAAAAGACATGGGTTTCGGTGGTGTGGTTTTGGGTAAAGCGATTTACGAGGGTAGGATAAAATTACGGTAGAAAATGTACATTTACACACATTCTCATCCGCCTGCCGGCAGAATGACGTGCCTCAGGTAAAAGTCTAACAGTAAGTCAACATGACCTGTCATAATGTTAATCGGCGCCCAAAGACTACCATGTAGAAACATCTAAATATCTCTACCGAGAATGAAGACACTTCAACGAGGTGAATTGGCTGGATAAGACCAGAGTCATACAGGAGTTTCTTCCAATACCGGCTAGACAGGGAATGGAGTTTTGGAATCTTGAGAGGATAGAACACATCAGAATGCTGGCTAGGTTTGGTAGGCCTGTATGGGTCTGGGACAAGGCCAAGTTCACATCTCGAAGGATATTGGATAGGGTCAGGTTCAGGGCTGAGCTGGAAGAGCCTAATGCAGAGCCGCATGAGGTGGATGATTTGGACACGTCTACAACACTGGCCTACAACCAGATAGGGATGACCTCGCCGCTCTACCTCGGGGACATGTCATTTGGAGCGTTGAGCGGAACACCCAACATAGCCTTAGCTAAGACCGCAGACCTCACAGGCATTCTCACAGGAACCGGAGAGGGTGGACTACATGAGGAGGTGAGGAGATACCATAGGATAACTGTGCAGTGGGCCTCAGCCCGCTTTGGCGTGGACCTAGATGTCCTCAACACTGGGATGGCTGTAGTGATTAAGATTGGCCAAGGGGCCAAGCCCGGCATTGGCGGCCACCTACCAGGTGTGAAGGTTACACGCCCCATCTCCGAGACGAGGAGGATACCCGTGGGCTTGGACGCAATATCTCCTGCCCCACATCATGACATATACTCTATAGAGGATTTGGGTCAGCGTATAATGGCTATTAAGGAGGCTACGGACAAGCCTGTCTTTGTCAAGGTAGGCGCCACCAATTACATCGCATACATCGCTTCGGGCATAGCTAGGATGGGTGCCGATGGCATTATCATGGATGGGCAGGGAGCTGGAACCGGTGCCGCACCTGAAGTTATACGTGATAATGTGGGGCTGCCAATAGAGATAGCTGTGCCTGTTGTGGACAGAACCCTTCGCAGGGAGGGGTATAGAGATGGTTTTTCAGTGATAGCAGCTGGACGTGTTAGCAGTGCAGAGGATACCGCAAAGCTACTAGCCTTGGGAGCTGACTGCGTATCTATCGGGACTGCAGCCCTCATAGGAATGGGCTGTATAATGGTCCACAAATGTCACCTAGGCTTCTGCCCTGCAGTACTAACCAACAAGATAGAGGAGAACCCAGCCCGCGTACTCTCACTAGAGACCGCTACCAACTGGTCTGTCAACCTCGTGAAGGGTTGGACGGAGGAACTCAAATTGATAATGGATAGACTTGGAGTGGACCGCTTGGAGTCTCTCGTGTCCCGGCATGACCTGCTGGTAGCTGATGGGCTTCCATCCGACGATGCTGGGGTTCTGGGAGTTGGGACATGTTAGAGGGGTTCTGGACAGATAGGCGTGTCCGCCACTTGATGGAGATGGCTGGCACCTCGGGCAAGTCGGCTGGAGAGCCTTTGATAGTTAGCATGGGAAGTACTGGGCCGCCGAATGTTGAAGAGCCAATTTTCATCAGAGACCACTTGGTATGTGATGGTGCTCAAGTTACGCGGCCCAGCATAGACCCGTATAGGGAGCCTGTGGACACTCAGGTATATCTCCCGGGACTGGGCATAAGACTCTCCCAGCCCCTAATCTTCACAGTCCATCAGACTTATCCACCCGAGTTTAGGCGTGCTGCGGTGAGAGCTGCCTACAATCTTGGGCTACTGGCATACATCTATGGTGAAGCGGTGCTGGAACCTGATTTACATGGTTATAGTGAGAGGGTTCTGCTGGATTATATGCATGGGGAGATGGGTGAGTATCTCGTGCTGGTTGGAAGCGGCCAAAACATAGGTGAGCTGGCCAAAATCCTGAAGATCACATCATCCACCGATCCTAGATTGCTCGAGTCTCTGGGCTGGGGTGATATTGCTGGTGTATTGGTGGATGAGGACCATGAAACACCTATAGAGGTGGCAACATCGCTTGTTGACAAAGAGCTTAGAAAGCTGAGATACGATGGAAAACCATTGAGAGACCATGCAACGCTGCTCTCTTCGAGTAGGAGAGTAAGAGGAGCAGACGACATATTCAAGCTCCTAGCGCTTGGCGCGGACGCCGTTGCCATCAGTGATGCCGCCCTAATAGCCTCGGGCTGTGTAGACGATGCAATTCCTGAAAACGTGATCTATGAGAGGCTTGAGAACCTCGCATTAGCTCTTCAGAAGGAGGTGAAGCTTCTGGCCGGCGCAGCTGGCGTGAGTAGGCTCTTCACATCTTTGGTGGGTAACCGTGAGCTTTTGAGGGCTATTGGCCTGAGCGCTGATGTGAGATACAAGCTGGGTGTGAGGCAGGCTGGTGTAGGATAAAATGCTATCGGCGGTGAAGTCTGGCTGTGGGATCCTAGGTGTGATGCGTAAGTTGGGCGGGTCTAAGGTTGGGGTGGATGAGACACTCACTGCAATAGAATGCGTGAGATATAGGGGCAGCCGGCTAGGTGCAGGGTTCGCAGTATACGACCTTGAAAGACCTAGACATAATATCAAGCTAAAGGCGTTTGTAGACTCTGAGGAGACAGCTGAATTACTTAGGACAGTCCTCGGCGAATATATTGCTGAGTTATTGGGTTTTGACAGCATAGCTGTGGATAGCTTCCTATCATGGGCTGCATATGTTAGGATGGAGCCGGAAGCGGCTAGAAGAATAGTTAGCCGAATTAACAGAAGCCTATTCTCTGATGGGGTGAGGGGTAGGATATATTCGTGGGGTAGGTATATGGAGGTTTTCAAGGGGGTGGGCTACCCCTCCGATGTCTGCAGCTACTATGGACTGAATGAGAAGGGGTTGAAGGGTGATCTCTGGCTCGCCCATACACGCCAGCCCACCAACTCGCCGGGTATATATCCAATATGGTCCCATCCATTCGCCTCAAATGAATGGTCGATAGTCCACAACGGTGATGTGAGCTCATTCGGAGCTAACATGGAGTTCCTCAGGTATAGGGGGTTTGAGAGCTTCGTGGGAACAGATAGCGAGGTCATCGCCTATATCCTCGACTACCTAACCAATATGGAGCACCTGCCCATATATCAAGCTGCTCAACTACTCGCCAACGGCTTCGACGAAAACCCCACACCCATCCCCCAGCACTTAGCCTTCAGAGGCGCATGCTTAGACGGGCCCTTCAGCGTCATTGCAGGGTTCTGCGACGGAAATGACATCTACATGCTCGCTATGGCTGATCGCACCAAGTTCAGACCTCTTGTGGTGGGCGAAGATGATGGTAGGATATATGCTGCAAGTGAGGAGGCTGAGGTAAGGAGCCTCTCGGATAAGGCCCGTGTCTGGCCGGTCTCGCCTGGAGGAGTTTTCCTCGCGTCGCTCAAGAGGGGGATAATACTCAGCGGTAGGGAGCATATCCAGCTATTCTACGGCCCATACCGCACACACCAGCCGCCAGCCGATGCCATAGATGTCTCGGGAATGAACGCCAGCCAAGTGAATAAGCTGGTGACAAGACTGATCCAATGTGGTGTGAGGGAGATTATGCTGAAGAGCGTCAATGGCCACCGATACCTCGGGATAAACATCCCCGCAGGCTGTAGACTACATATCTACGGAACCGCCGGAAACTGTCTAGCCAACTTCAATAAAGCTGGAGAGATAATCGTCTATGGAAGCGCCCAGGATGATGTGGGGGACGCCATGTATGGGGGCCGTGTGGTAATACATGGAGACGCACGAGACGTTGTGGGTCAGGCGCTTCAGGGTGGAGGGATACTGGTGAGGGGGAGTGTGGGAAACCGTGCAGCCATCCAGATGCGTGAGTTCAGGAACAGGAAGCCCATCTTAGTGGTGGGCGGTAGAGCCGACGACTATCTGGGCGAGTATATGGCCGGAGGTATAGTGCTCATCCTAGGATTGGACGCCCTCGATAGAGAAGATGTCCAGCTGGTGGGCAGGTACACGGCAACGGGCATGGTCGGCGGGCGAATCTACATACGTGGCTACGTGGAGCCATGGAGAATCGGGCTAAACCCACCCAAGCAGGATGTGGCTCAATATCTCAGGGGACTGGCCATAGAGGGACTAATAGACAGCAAGACACTCCACACACTAGTGGAGAAGACGGCGCTGACATACGACGAAGTGAAAAACATGCTGTCAGGCGAGGCCCTCAGACGCATATCCAAGCTCTACAAGAACAAATACTACAGGGAGCTACGGGTGGAGCATAGGCTCCTGACAGAAGGTGACCTAGAGACGATTGGATGGGTGCTGCGAGAGTTCCTTAGAGAATTTCACCTAGACGGGAGACTACTTGATAGACTCCTCTCATGCAGGTTTACTGTCATAGAGCCGCTGGGAGGAGGGCCACCCCTAGAGAAGTCAGAGGAATAGCTTCACTTCAATCTCTTCACAGCCGTTTTTTTGACATATCTAATGTGATTTACATCCTTGCGTATCGCAGCATCCTTGCTAATGATGTGCCATGGATGCACCGGAATTTTCGTCAAATGTCTGCCAACGGCTCTACTGATAGCGTTAACTATCGCTGCGTGCGGAACCACCATCCCCAACTCACCCGCCCCCCTTGCCCGGAGCGATTCCAGACTAGTGTCATATGTCACATATTTCACCACAATATGGTCAGGAGCATCAAGGGATGATGGAATTATGTACGACCTAAAGTCCTCCCCCATGTTGACGGGTTTCCCTTTATAGTAAAAGAGTTCTTCCGTCAAAGAATATCCAAGACTCATGACCGCACCACCCATTATCTGGGAAATGAGACTTTTCAGATTTATGACTGTGCCTACATCGCAGTAAAGCTCCATATCGGAAACCTTTACAGCTCCCGTTTCTGTGTCAACCTCGACACAAGCGATAACCCCCATGTATGAATGACCGCTGAGTGGGAGATGGAGTGTGTTCTCAATTTTATGTGTGGGCCTTGGAGCCTCAGCCCTTATCGCTACAACCCTATCAGCTCCTAGGAGCTCGGCAATCTTGGACAACCTAACTTTTTCTCCATCATAACTCTCCACATACTCATCTTTTATTCTAACAAGGTTGCTGTTAGTCCCTAGCTGGCTTGCGCCCTTTTCTAGGATACGTCTCTTAAGCTCCTGTGTAGCATTTACTAAGAGAGGGGTGAGCGTTGATATTGTTCTTGATGCTATCGTCGAACCCCTGTCTGGTGTTTCAGCAGAATCCGATGAGATGACCAGAGTCTGCTCTATCGGCACTTCAAGAATGGTGGCGAATAACTGCCTAAGAGAACTTATCACACCCTGTCCGTAGTCGACTGCGCCAATTCTGACCAGAAACTTGCCAGTGTGGGAAAGCTCTACTGCAACAGTTTGGTAGTCCGGAGTAGTACCTATACCTAGGCTCTTCCTTCCAAAGGATATCCCCACGGCTTTAACAATCCAGGGTCTGGCAGCATCCGTCCAGGGTCCGAATCCATCTTTAAGAAGAGGGCTAGCACGCATCATACCTAATATCTCAAGGTGGTTTAGATTATCAGGAACTCTCACGCCCCACGGGTCGTTATCTCCGGGCACTAATGCGTTCATCTGTCTGAGTTCTATTGGGTTTATTCCTAACCTCTGCGCAAGCTCATAGACAGCCCTTTCTATTGCAAATGTTGATTGTGGTGCTCCAAATCCCCTCATAGCACTTGATATGCCGTTGTTTGTAAACACCAATAGTCCTTCAATAGAGAAGACGGGAATCCTATATGCTCCAGTGATATGAGCCGCCGCCACCTCCATCACGAAGTGGCCTAGACTCCTATATGCGCCGGTGTCTGCGACAAGTCTTGCCTCAAGCCCAGTAAAACGACCTTCCCTATCACTTCCCAATTTCACCCAAATTCTCATAGGGTGTCTAGAATATCCCGATGACGCAGATTCCTCTCTATTCCAGACCAGCCTTACAGCTCTACGGGTTTTCCAAGCGAGCAGTGCTAAGTGTGCTTGTACAGTGACATCGTCCTTCCCACCGAAGGCCCCTCCTGTGAAGGGTATATGAACCTTCACCCTGTCCTCAGGCATGTTGAGAATATTAGCTATCATTCTAGCGTCCCTATGAGGCGCCTGGCCACCAACCACTACATTCAATATGCCCATGTTATCGAACCATGCAACACCTCCCTCAGGCTCTAAATACATGTGCTTCTGCCGCCCTGTTTCATACTGGGCTTCTACTACTGCGTAAGAATCTCTGAGCGTTTCTCGTGTCCTTGCTGTGTCACCTACTGACAGTTTGTAGGCGATATTCCCATTTTCATGGATGGATGGAGCATGAGGGTCTAAGGCCTCATCAATACTACCGACAGGCCTTAGTTTCTTATACTTAACACGAACAAGACTAGCAGCCTCTTCAGCTATATCCTCAGTCTCAGCCGCTAAAATTGCTACCGGCTCACCAACATACCTTACCCTGTCACTAGCTAAAACAGGTATATCATTGAAGATGCCGGCCATACGACTGCCTGGTATATCAGCAGCAGTCATAACAGTTCTCACTCCTGGATATATTTCGGCTTTTGATGTGTCGATGGACTGTATCATCGCATGTGGATGAGGACTTCTGACCACCTTACCGTACAGAATATCTTCTAGATAGAAGTCCGTTGGATACTTGGTTACGCCTCTTAACTTGTCCAACAAGTCGGAATCAATCACCAATTATGCACACCCAAAAATAAAAAGGGAGAAAACAGTTATTTAAGATGGCTTCGGAGTCTTCACATACTCAACCTGCCAATCCATGCTCAGAAGCATATCCATGGAAGCACGGGGGACTTCTTTCCCGTCGATCCTCACATTCCCGTCAACATCACGAATTGGTTGGTTCAAGTTGGCCTCGGGGCTGAACGGCTCAAATAGGAGTTCCTTCATCTCTTCATACCTTCTCTTGATCTCAGCCTGCCACTCATTTGGCACTACGGAATTCAGCCTCATTGGATAGATGGCACCTTCGCTTAATCCATAAGTGCTCTTCTCTACCGGTCTCTTCCACCTATATGGAACATAGTCACCTATCCTTACCCGTCTATCAACACTTTCCCAAGTCCCAGTTAGCACCATCCTGTATATTTCTTGGTAGATCGGGCCCCAATCATTTATGTATCCTGTCAGATGGGAGTTAGGACCATATTCAACCATGTCCGAATGTAGGCTGAAAGCCCACACACGCTTCCCCTTTCTGGTTGTATATTCTTCAGCAACCTGCAGTGTAGTCGGTGAGTCCTCGTATGTGTGAACTACATCTGTGCCCGTTTCCTCTATGAGGCTTATTACGGCTGTCCTAGTTTTGCCCGGGTCATACCAAGTGTAGATCCATATGGCATAGACCTCGATGTCTCGGCCAGTTCTCTTCTTATAGGCATAATTGGCTCCCAACGCGAAGGCATTGAGGTTTCGCCAGACGACAGGGATGGGGAAAGGCGCCACAAAGCACAGCTTGCCCGTGTTAGTCACTGCTCCCGCAGCCATCCCGTTCAGATAATATACCTGATATTCCTCGGCATATATCACGCTCATGTTTTGAGGTGCGTTTCCAGCCGCACCACTTCGGAATCCACTTCCAGTATGAAGGAAGTACAAGTCAGGATGTTTCTCGGCTGCCTCAGCTAGCGCATCCATATAACCAAAAGATGTTGCTGCAATTAATTTTGCTCCCTGCGCAATTAACGTATCAATGGCTCCTGCTGCTTCGGCCTCAGGAACGCTTTCTATGTATACGCTCTCAACGTTAGGCGTTTTGGCATCAGCCTTCTTTCTCCCGACATCATGGGCGTATGACCATCCGTAGTCTCCGATAGGACCCACGTATATGTAGCCCGCCTTTAGTTTCTCCGGCTGGGCGGTAACAGTTCTTGTCTGGGTAATGGTGTTCGTGTACGTGATCTCTCTAGTTGGTGCGAAAGACTGTCCTTCAAAGAAACCTGCAACACCCCCAACAACAGCGGCCCCCGCAACAGCAGCTGCAGCAGTAGTGGTTGAAACTGCGAGGAATTTTCTCCTAGATACTCTATTTTTCATAGAGCATTCACTGTATAATCTGCCGTCTAGAATTTATACGTGCTTTCTTCATCTTACAATGTTCGTGATTTAATACAATTTCATACACTTTGGCTCGAAAATATGTGGCTAGATACATTCGTATGTTTAATGCTTAGTCTGCGCCATCACCCATGTCAGGATTGTAAATGTCTTAGCTATGAACCTTGCTCACACATTTATCGTAGTCTCTTCACAACTGTCATGAGGGTTTTCACCCTCTCAAGCTCAACCGGGTTCCAGAACTTCCCATCCCTACGCATGTAGGAGCCCACTATAGCGCCGTCGGCCACGCTGAGCAGACTTTCTGCATTGGTGGGATTAAGTCCACTCCCAATCAGCACGGGCAGTGATGTGGCCTGCTTAGCCTTCACCACCCGTTCAAGGGGTGTCTCAGCGCCGGTCCTGGTCCCAGATACTATGACGGCGTCAGCGTCAAAGAACTCCACATCAGCCACCTGCTCCTCGAAGGGTCTGTCACTTATTATGAAATGGCTTCCATGCTTCACGTGTACGTCGGCGAAGACCCTCACATCGTAGGCCCTTAGGTTGGCCCTATATCTTAGGGCTTGGTGTGCTATAGCCTCGACGAACCCCTCATCGGCTATGTAGGCGTTGGCCCATTCGGCGGCCCGGACCCACCTACCACCGGAGGCTAGGCATGCGGCGATGGCGGGTATGACACCGTTGGCTAGGCAGCATATACCGACAGGTAGGCCTGTGGACTTTCTCACTTCACGGGCCACCACAGCCAAGATTGAGCTGGTCTCATGGCCTATCGCATCAGGCTTCAGATAGGGATAGTCACCTATGTTCTCCACCTGCAGCCCATCCACATCACCGCTCTTGAGAAGCTCAGCATCACGTAGGGCATACTCAATCATATCCTCAACAGGCATACCAGAATAGCGTGGAGCACCCGGGAGAGGTGGAAGATGTATCATGGCTATGATGGGCTTGGGGTTTCTGAAGAGCTCAGCCAGAGCATTGGGCTTCATAGGTAGAAGAGGTTGGGGCATGATTTACCCCCTATCCTCCGATAAAAATACCTTTAAACACGCTCCAGCCTACCGCCTACCGTTTTGGAGGCTAGGGCGCCCACCCTGACGGCTGTCAGGCCGCATTGTATAGGTGTTGACCCCCTCATAAGCTCGTATATGAAGCCTGCCGTGAATGCATCACCCGCACCTGTAGTGTCCACAGGCTCTACGGATTCTGCGGGCAGCCTCACCAACTCACCGTTCTTGGTGGAGATTTCGCATCCATCCCTGCCTTTCTTCAAAACCACCATACATCCCCACCGTAAGGCAAGGTCTGAGACCGTCTCCACACCAATATGCCTTGAGAGAAGGCTGAACTCTGGAACGTTGATGAATACACAGTCCAGCAGCCTAGCTATCCTGTCCAGAAGTGTTGTCTGACTGGCCAAAGGTATGCACATATCCATAGTGTGAAGCCTCCTACCACCGTTTTCAAGAATTTTGAACGCAGTCTCCCGTTGCTCACCCTCAAGAAAACAATACCCAGATATGTGTAGGGCCTTCACACCATTCATAAAACCCTCGCCCAGCATTTCGTACTTGAGGTATCTATTGGCTCCTCTATATGCCAGCATGGTCCTCTCGCCACCCCTACACACCACCACATAGACAACGCCTGTAGCATCTAACCTAGTGCGCTGTATATGGGAAGTATCCACTCCCACATCCTCCAGCCCCTTGACCAGTATGGCTCCAAGAGGGTCATCACCTACACAGCCTATCATAACCGCATCAGCGCCAAGCAGAGCGAGAGCATGAGCTATATTCGCACCAGAGCCACCATGCCCGATATAGGCCTTCTCAGCCACCTCCTCGCCCCCCTCTGATGGGAATCTCGAGTGAAACGCAATGATGTCCAAGTTGATATCCCCAAGCACAGCAACCCTGCCCACACTCAATTTACTCCCCAAGATGGGGGGCGAGAAAGTTTTTATGCGTTAGTCAATACCTCCACCGGCTATGCCATGTCCTAGATGTAGAAGCGACAATTTCGTCATGGTTGGCGATGAGTTTGAGTGTATGTCGTGCGGCTTCAAGTGGAGGAGGGTGGTGGCGAGGCCCGTTAGGGAGAAGGCTGAACCGGTGAAGAGGGTTGGTTTTCCAAGATTTCTCCTATCAACCGCATATGGTCTGGCGCTGTATTTGGCTATGGGGTTGGGCTACTCTCTCCTCCTCACATTTACCAGAGCATACACCACACCATCTGATGGGCAGGACAACATCTTCTCAGTAGTGCTCACATTACTGATATTCTCAAGCACCCTCATAGCCATGCTTGCCGTGGGGCCCGTCATAGCAGCGGTCATAGGCAGTGTGATAGGCATGAGGCATAGAGGTGAGGGCCTGAAGGCTGCCGCAGCATCGCTCCTAGCCTCGATCCTAGGCTATCTCCTGTTGCTCGGCATACTCGTCACAACATTGGCGGCCCTTCTACCCCAGCCCACCCCACCAGACCAGACACCGCCAGCCGACTTGCAGACACAACCAGTCGGTCCAGACATACTGCTCTTCATAATTCCACAGGCCATCGTGGGCTCACTAACGGCCACAATCGTCTCAAGGGCTGTGAAGGGCTAACATTATATCCGTCTAGCGAAACCAGTTGACATGGTCAACTATGCCCAGCTTCTCATGCAAGCCCGGAAGGCCATGAGATACTCCTATGCTCCCTATTCCCGGTTCAGAGTTGGAGCCGCACTGCTGACCGAGGAAGGCGAGGTTGTGACAGGCTGCAATGTTGAGAACCCCAGCTATGGACTCTCCAACTGCGCTGAGAGGACCGCAGTATTCAAGGCCGTATCTGAGGGCAGGAGGAGGTTTAGGGCTATAGCCGTTGTGTCAAGTAGAGCCAACCCCGTATATCCATGTGGAGCATGCAGGCAGGTCCTGAGAGAGTTTAACCCTCGGCTCAAGGTGATAGTGGCTGGACCTAGAGGCAGACCTATAACGACTTCCATTGATAAGCTTCTCCCCTTCAGCTTTGGGCCGGAGAAACTATGCTGTAAAGGATTTGTCGCCCCATCGCATTCGCCTCGGATATAAGTGGATAGCCGACCCTTTAGGCTCTGTTAACTTAGGTATTACGATGGGTGAAATTTCGTTGCTCCAAGCCTTAGGAAGACATAATTCCCAGCAGAGCAGTACCTAAGTTAACAGAGCCACCCTTTATTTCCATAAAATAGAACATAGGGCTAAGGCTTTTCTACTGGCTTCAAAACCCTTTATTTGGGCGGCTGTGGTCTAGCCTAGTATGACGTGGGGGCCCCGTCCAGCGGGTAGGCCCCAAAATCGCGGGTTCAAATCCCGGCGGCCGCAAGATATATGAAGTCATGATATAGTTAGGAAAAAATAGGGGAGGTTTGGCTGGAGGCTTCAGTCGTCCAGCTCTTATAAGATAGTCTTCCAGCCTTTGTTGTTTTCTTTTTATCGTAAACCCTATTCGTTGGTAGAACTTCAGCCGAAAGTCGGAAGGAACATATAAATAATATATGTCCTTCGTTGTCCTGTATGTCCTTCCTTTTGGGTTTTTGAAGACTCCACGCCTTCCATAGAAGTCTGGGCCTGTTGTCTTTATCGAGAGAGATTCGAGCAGTTGCTTGGCGTATCCAAGTAGACTTATGTCGGTGTTGTAAACGGTTATGTCTCCGGTTTTGGCAACGCTTCCCTCGCTGTCGAAGAAACCTCTGAGGAAAGCCGATTTACATTCTACGTTGTGTTCCGTGAACCTCCTGATTTTCTCCATGTCGAAAGGCTTTCTCAGCGGTTCGTAGAGAGCTTTACATTTTAATTCAACAACGAACCTTCCCTCTGACCGTTTAGGTCTAGGTTTAGGTGCTGGTCTGTTGAGAACAACAGCAAGACATCTGGAGAATTCCTCGACGAATTCCCTATCCCTAGCCTCTAACCCTACGTAGTAGGAGTAGTATCTTCGAAGACTTTGACTCCGCCGTACGTATCCGTCTCCAGCGACCACACCTACTATGTACGCCAACTCCTTTGACGGCTTTAGAAGGTTTATTGACGGTATCCGCGTCCCGTTGTAGGGGCTGTGAAGTCCTCTAACCCAGACGCTTATGTGCGATTCACGTAACCTGACACCATACCTCTTCATAATCAAGCCTATGATTCTGCTATAGGACAGTCCCCGTCTCCTCAGCCTTCTAACCTCATCATACAGCCTAATTCTTACTTCTCTTGGCAGGCATGGGCCTCTTCTACCAACTATCCCGAGAGGTTCATAAGCCTCTTTTCGGGGTAGCCTCAGTCATCTCCTCTGTCCCTCCAGCCACAATACTGTCGCTGTCTCACGGGCTTTCTCCAGAACCCCTCTAAGGTCTTCAGCCAGATTATTGACGACATTAGCGGGGATGTGTTTCTTATAGAAGTCTCCAAAAGCTTTTATGGCCTCCTCGGCATCGGACAAAACCATCAGTTTCGCCAAGACTCCTGTGTCGTCGGAGACAGCAGAGTTGACAGCGTTGTCCACAACCCCGAGAACCCTCTCGAAATCAGTCCTCTCTGCGAAAGTGAT
>JAWAEB010000041.1:0-14442 GCA_038891515.1 Nitrososphaerota archaeon
CAAGTCTACCGGTTATATTGAGTCTGGGGACTATGACTGTCATGAGATAAATGGGCGACACGAGGGCGACGAGTCCGCCAGCGAACCCCATACCCATCAAGACGCCGCGGACTGTTCCCACACTCTTCGACAGTGAGGAGGAGACGAGGGCCAATCCTGCCAGTATGCCTCCTGCCACGGAGAGTATAAGGGTTTCAGCAGGTATGTAGCCAGCAATCCGACTCTGCGCCACCGTGTCGGTAATTGTCTCATACCAAGGAAGTAGGAGGCTGAGCATGTGCAGGCTTGCCACAAGCGAAAGGATTGACCCTATCTTGAAGAACCTAGCCAACACCCTTTCCTCGGATACCTCTACAGCCATCCCGGTCATCTCAGAGAAAGCCTCCTTTATAAAAGACTATTCCACCGCCCCTTCTTCGGCCTTTACTTTGATTCACCCCCAATGGGCTATTTGGCCCCTCGAGAAAAATGTAGGGATATACTTTATAGGCTCCCAAGGACCAGAAGGTCCAAGGTATGGGGATACTTGGCAGGAAAACAGACAGTCTAGCCGATATAAGAAAGGAAGTGGCGGCACTCAGGGCCCAGCTCCTGGACAAGATGGAGGAGAGGATAACACTTGTGGAGGAGGCTCTCGCCAAGCTGAAGGAGGACATCAGGGCCATCACCGCGGACCCTGTCAAGCTACTGGGATCCTTCCAAACAATTCTTGCCCGGGCTGAGATACTATCCCAAACCCTCAGGGAGGTTGAGCGTTTTAGGATGGACATCCAGACTGAGAGGGATAGCCTCAACGAGACTGTGGAGCTGTTGACAAGCAAGATCGAGGAGCTTAGAACCGAAGCTCAGAGATATCAGACTGAGAGGGAGGGCTTGGGGAGGCTTCGGGAGGAGGTTGGGAAGTGGAGGATGGAGCTGGAGCAGAAGGAACGCCAAATCGCAGAGGCTCAGGAGACCCTCAAGAACCTCGAGTTAAGGAGGGAGAGGCTTGAGGACGAGATAAGGATTCTCTCTGAGAAGTATCTCACGATGTTCACCGACGCCACCAAACGGTTGGAGGAGTACACGCGGGATCTGGACAAGAGGTTTAGACTGCGGGAGGTGTTGGTGCAGAGGCTAATTAGGAGGGAGCACGAGCTTAATTCCAAGCTTGAGCTACTGGAGTCCAAGAGGGTGGAGACCGAGAAACTGATAGCTGATGCCGAGAGGCTGAAAGAGGAGGTGAGGAAGCTTGAGTCTCATAAAGCAGCCCTTAAGCAGGATATTGAGCAGATGGAGAAGAGGAGAGCCGACCTGACTGAGCTCATAAACGAGATGAGGAAAGCCTTCCTCACGTCATAACCGTGCTTTGACATCAGCTAGGTCCTTCTTCATAGCTGCTACCGTGGCAGAGAGCTCCTGGACCGCATCTATCAGTAGGGCCACGTTCTCGTCGAGGTTCTCGATCTCCTTGCTGAGGGTCTCGAGTTTCTCTGCAAATTCCCCGAACACTTTCTCATCCAATTGGATATTGGGGATATTCTCAATCTTCTTTCTTATATCCTCGCTGTCCTGCTGGATGGCTTGGATGAGCTGGATGACCTGTTGCAAGCTCTCCAGAGTTACAACTTTTCCTCTAGGTGTGTCTATCACGCTGAGGTTCAGCTCATAGACTTCCTCCTCTTCACCCTGCATGTTCAGACAGCCTCCGCCGCAATGCCACGTCTGCAGAGTGGGCAAGTCTTCCTAACTAGGAGCCAGTCATCGAAGCAGGCTGAGTGGCCTATGCATCCGCAGTGGGGGCATGAGTAGGTCTGCCCATCACCTAGCTCCAGTCCACATATGACACAGCTCTCAGCCTTCTCAGAGAGGTGTTGTTGTGTTGGTTGAGATGTCTCGTATGGGTTCCAGAACCCGAGGCTAAATGTCTTAACCACTATCTTCAACCACCCTCACCCTCAATTCCAGAGGACTCACCCTCCTCGATGTGTGTACATAGAGTGTTTCACCATCCCTTAAGGGTATGTCGGCCACCAACTGATCGTCTTCCAGAAGCTTAGACCCCAGCTGCAGGTCTACATCGGGGTAGAGGAATTTGGCGGCAATCCGCTTCTTCACATCCAATATGTTTTCATGCCTTCTCACATCCAGCTCAAGCCTAGCCATCATTGTCTCTGAGCCGCAGACGAAGCAATTATCGTTCCTCTTTAGCGGTACTCGTGAGACTCTGCCAGCTAGGCCATCATATATTATTAATCCTCCATAGGGTTTTCCTAGCGAGCCGTTGTGCAGTATCTTAACCGCCTCCAAGGCAGCTATCCCCGATATGGTGGCTGAAACACTCTGAAGTGCGGGCATCTTGGGGCTGAGGGCTTCCCTGAGCCTGCCCACAGTCTCTTGTAGACTCCTAGGTAGAGCAACCAACCTAGAGAGGGGCGTATATTTTATATCATAGATCGTCTTGATTCCCGCTTGGAACAGCATCTCCGCCATGCCGATTTCAAGCGTCTCACCCCTCTCCTTCAACTCATTGACAAGATCCTCGGGTCTTCTCCTTCTCAAGGAGCATTCCGCAGTCTGAATCTCGACAGGTATAAGGGTGTCGCCATGACACTCTATGCACGGGGTTTTGCCTGGAATAACATCTTGTACGTTGGCGTAGAACCCGTCCATCGAAACATCCACCAAGGGCATACTGAGTTCAACCGCCAGTGAGTTAAGCCACCTCCTACTAGGCCAGTTATCTACGCATGCGAGTAGGATGTCGGCGTCCTCGAAGGTTGATAAAGGAAGTCTTCGCACATCAGCTTGGAGAGCGGTGATGCTCACATCAGGGTTCATTATCTCCAACCTCTGCTTGGCCGTGATGCTCTTGGGCCTGCCGATGTCAGAGTCTGTGAAAAGCATCTGCCTGCTAAGGTTGGAAAGCTCAACGTAGTCGCTGTCGATCAGGAGAAGCTCTCCCACACCCATTAGAGCTAAGTTCTTGGATACCTCACATCCGAGCGCGCCGACACCTGCCACAGCCACCCGCGCTTCTTGGAGCAGGGACTGGTTCCAACCATCCAGCCTTAGCTGCCTATCGTATCTCTCCATCCTATCAGATGAGTGAGCGTCTCCTCCTTGCATGGCCGTAAGCCTGCTCGGGCGTTGCGTAGTTAAGTACGTATTCCCTAGCTCTAGCCTCAAATATGTCCGGACGGGTCTTCATCTCAAACGCAGCCACTGCGTTAAGAGGGTCATCCGCGTTTGGGTTATTTAGTAGACTCCTAAGAGACTCGATTACTGCCACAACCCGCAGAGATGGTGACCAATGATCTTTCAAAACGGACTCGCAGGCCCTAGCAGGGACCTCGTCTGAGAAGTTGGGATGCCAGATACGGGTGTGCCAGATCACCTCGGGCGGGTGGTATGGGTAGGAGCGTGGCAGAATAATCTCAACCCTGAAGTATCCGTCTTGATAGAGCCCAGTCCCTAAGATAACCCCCTCGTAATGGGTTAGGTCTCCGTCCACAGCGTCGAAGTTAGGCTCATTCTCCTGCACTAACGCGTATTCCAGTGCGAGCCTCTTATGCCAGGCCTGGTCTGGCAGCTCAACGTAGATGCTCTCCATCTCCAAACCCACCCACCGTCCTAGTTATTAGGACAAACTTATCGCCGTCGGCCGCGCCTATACTCTCCAGCGTCTCAGTGTCCTTGAGAGCCCGCCCCTTGTAGGTGAGTCTGGTGGTGTCTGGTGGAAGCTTCTTGATGGCGCTAACCTTAGTCCTGACGGCGCCTATAGTGGCGTTCGGGGAGACCTCCAATTCTAGGGGTGTTCCTCCTCCCACCGCGGGAACTATCTTTATCTTCATCTGCCTTCCAGTTTAGCTGAGCGTATATAAGTGTTAATCATAGGTAAAACACCGAATACATGCTGACAAGACTTTGGGAAGCTTATAGAATCTCCGACCGCGTAGGAATATCTAACTCTTAATAGAAACCGCCCAAGATTCCAAGTGATGCGAGCGAGGATATACCCCCTAGCCTTGGGGAAGATAATCAAGCACACAGCCTCAAACCCGTCAAGGGAGGTGGCAGGCCTCCTTGTGGGGAAGAGCCACTCCAACGTTCTTGAGATATGGGATGCCGTCACTGGGGATCAGCATGGTACGCCCGCATTCGTCCACCTTGATGAGTCTGTGATGGCCAGCGTGGCTGAACAGCTTTCGCAGTCGGGTGCAGGGCTTTACATCGTGGGATGGTACCACTCCCACCCGGGGCTTGACGTATTTCTCTCCCCTACTGACATAGACACACAGAGGCGGTATCAGTTACTGTACCCTAAGGCCGTCGCACTAGTGATTGACCCCGCCGAATATGTCAGGACTAAGAGAATATCAAGTCTCAGGTTCAGGGTCTTCCATTTAGCTAAGGACGGGAGGGTTATATCGCTTCCTGTCTCGCTTGGAATCAACAAGGCTAAGCTAATTGAGAGCACCGTTCATGGTCTCCAGACCTATGACCGTGCCGGGACTACTCAAACCAACAATCATGTCGGTCAGGAGTATTCTGGGAGGGTTGGTCTGCTAGAGAAAGCCAAGAAGCTTCTCAGGCCTCAGAGAGATGAAGGGGGGATGGAGGCTGAGTAGGACGAATGCCTAAGAAGATAGTGGTGAAAATATCGGGTGAGCCTCCTAAGGCAGCTGAGCCTGAAACCCAACATGAGGAGATACCCGCTGTTGAGCCCGTCGCAGTCAATACCGCCCCATCCACGGTTGTGACAGAGCCCTCTGGTATGCAGCAGATTGAGCTTTCGGAGGATGCTAAGCTTGAGAGGGCTCTGAATGAGTATGAGAAACTGCAGGATCTTGTTACTAGGCAGAGGCTTAGGGACAGAAAGTTTCAGGAGCACTGTTTGGCAAACGATATTGAGCCTAGGATAATAAGGAATATACTCACACGGTTTGGGAATGAGAGGAAGGCTTTGGCGGAGAGGTCAAAAGAGGTTTTGGAGTATCTTAGTGAGGCCAAGAATGTATTAGATTCAAAGTTCGCACAGGTTGAGGAGGAGCTGGTATGGGCTAGCATCGAGCTCAATACTATGCAAATGGAGCCGTCGAGGGCTGACAAGTCTGTAGGCATGCGTGAGGAACTGGAGGCTAGGATAGCCCAGCTTAGGAAGGAGCTTCCGAACCTACGTAATCGTGTCAAGGCTCTAGAGGATAAAATTAGGGAGTTGAACGAGTTTCCAAAAACAGTCCAGGAGAAGACAACCGACAGGGAGACAGTTCAGAAAGTTTACGAAGATGTGAAGAAAAGATTCATACTTAGCTATGGTGTTAGGGCTGAGGCGATGTTGAGGGCTGAGATAGAGAAGGTGGCCCAGGCCGAGAGCATACCCAAGGAGTACGCAACTATTCTTGTCTGGAAGAGGGCCTCAGCCGGCGTCTACTGAATGATAGGTCTGAATTTGTAGCCGTATGATATTATGTTGGCCTCCCCGTCTGTTCTCAGCCGTCTGAAAGTAAGCTCCACCTCCATGCCAAGAGTCAACTCATCCACGTCGCAGTCCGTTATCTGGGCAAGGAGCCTAGAACCATCTAGCATCTCTACCAGCCCAACCACATATGGCAGCCCGTTCTCATAGAGGGGTGGCGCCTGGTGGATTACTGTGAAGTCCAACAGCTTCCCTCTCTCTGGAAGCCTATCCGGGACAAGATTTCTGGATCTGCATCTCCTGCAAGCTAGGCGCGTGAATGCATGAAATTCACCGCAGCTCACACACCGGCTGCCTTCCAGACGATATAGGAAGCCCCTAGACCTCCAGTATCGCGGCACACGTATATTGAATTTCATCTAAACCGCCTCTAGAATCACTGCACCAGCACCAGCCCCTAGTCCGGCCAGCGAAATGACTAGGACGGCACTAGCATTGTAGACTTGGTTCTTTCCAGCCTGCTCGGTGAGCTGCATAGCCCCCTCTGCGACCTGATAAACACCTGTGGCGCCAACTGGGTGACCCCTTGCCTTCAGCCCTCCGAAAGTGTTTATTGGCAGGGGTCCTGAGAGGGAGAAGGTCTCTTTGCTTGCATATTCAGCTGCCCTGCCTCTTGGGGCAAAACCTGCTGCTTCGAGGCATAGGGGTGCCATAATGCTGTAGTTGTCGAAGAGCTCCAAGAGGCGTATGTTGGCCCTCTCAACTCCTGCAGACTGTAGCGCTCTCTCCACTGCAATTCTCACCGCACCCATCTCCAGCGGGTCACGTCTCTCTATAGACAACACTATGTCTGTGGCGAAGCCCAGCCCGGTTATGCGGCATTTGGGTGTGTCTAG
Source organism: Nitrososphaerota archaeon (assembly GCA_038891515.1). Lineage (GTDB taxonomy): Archaea > Thermoproteota > Nitrososphaeria_A > Caldarchaeales > Caldarchaeaceae > HRBIN01. The sequence continues at coordinate 6,295 of JAWAEB010000041.1, forward strand.
GCGTTGGGCGGCGTCACCGCTGCAGAGTATCACTGATGCAGCGCCGTCGGATGGTGCTGCTGCCTCTAGACGGTGGATGGGCTCGGCCAAGTATGGTGAGTTGAGAACAGCCTCTAGTTTCACGGGGAATGGGTATTGGGCGTGGTGTGCCTTTGAGGCGTTTTCATGGTCCAGTACAGGGAAATAGGCTATATCCTCTTGGGTTACCCTGTGACGTCTCATGTATTCCCTATAAAGGAGGGCGGCCTCGGCTGCTTGATGGACCCCTAGCTGGCCTAGGTACTCCGCCCTTTCTTCACCTGCTCCAGCGGCCAAGACCTCCTCGGGCGTTGCGTCAGACATCTTCTCCACACCTGTCACGAGAACAACCTTGGCATATCCGGAGTGGATTGCCTGGACACCCATAGAGACTGCATAGAGTCCAGAGATACCGCCCGCCTCCACCCTCAATGCGGGCACGCCTAGCAGGCCAGTCTCCTCAGCTAGGAGTCCTCCTACATTGGACTGCTCTTGGAAGATCTCACCATAGAGGTTTGATACAATGATCTGGTCTACTGCTGAGACTCCGGACCTATCCAGAGATGTGAGAGCAGACTCTGCCGCTAGGTTTTCCAAACTCTTTTCCCAGTGCTCACCCACCTTGGTAACATTGGCTCCCACAACATAGACATCCTTCATTCTCTACGCCCTCACCTTATCACGGCTTTTCAGGTAGACGGCATAGTCGATCTCACGCCTCCTCCTCACCATACTCTCATAGGTTGGGGCCAGACTCCTTCTTTCAGATATACCATCTGCCACAACTAAAATGAAAGAGTCGCTGCCGGCACCCGAGCCGTAGGATGTCACCATGATTCTCTCATTAGGCTTCGCAATATCCAAGACTTTCACCAGTCCCAGCATGGAGCATGCGGCGTATGTGTTACCCACAATATTGGCCACAATACCTGGCTCCACCTTAGACATGGGTATGCCTAGGATCTTGGCTGCCGTTAAGGGGAATTTGACGTTGGGCTGGTGGAAGACGAAGTAATCTATTTCTGATATCCTGAAGCCGTTCTCCTCTAGAATCATCTTGGCAGCGGAGAGTGTGTGGTGAAAGTAAGAGGGCTCTCCGGTGAATCTTCCAGTATGCATGGGGTATCTCTCGTAGCTGCGTCTCCAGAAATCGGGGGTGTCAGTCACAAAGGTTAGAGCGTATTCAATTTGGGCGACGTTGTCGGCCGATGCCCGGCCTATGAGGAATGCAGCAGCACCACTTGCAGCAGTATACTCGAGGGAGTCATTGGGTCTTCCCTGCGCTGTGTCCGCACCTATCGCCAGACCATATCTTATCCGGCCCGCGCTCACCATTGATGAGACCAGATGTATCGCCTCGGTTCCAGCTTTACACGCGAACTCGAGGTCTGCAGACGTGGTGTTGCGTGCGATCCCAAGCATCTCAGCCACCAAGGTCCCGCAAGGCTTCACCGCATATGGCTTGGACTCTGTCCCCACATGTATTGCACCTATCTCAGACGCATCCACCCTACCTCTACGTATGGCATACCTAGCAGCCTCAGCAGACATTGTGACTGTGTCCTCATCCTGCCCAGCCACGGACTTCTCCTCTATAGGTAAATCGGTCTCCGACCTACCCCATACACGTGCTATCTCAGAAGCTCTTATCCGGTAACGTGGTATATAGCAGCCGTATCCAACTATTCCCGTATCACCGATCCTCGGCATTTGTGTGTCCGCTCACTCACTGGCTTTAAAGTGTTTGCCCTCAGTCTAATAACGCATCGACAATCGACGTATTGTGCAAGGATTTAAAAGACTAATTCATGGGCAATCGGGATGGAGACAAAGCTGGACGAGAAGGACATTAAGATAATACAGGAGTTGCAAGTGGATTCTAGTCAGAGCATAACAACCATTGCGGCAAGGCTGAAAATGCCTAGGACCACAGTGCAGGAACGGATCAAGAGGCTGCGGGCCCAGGGGGTTCTGAGGAAGTTCACGGTCCAGCTGGACTATAGCAAGATGGGCAAACCGGTGACAGCCTTTATACTCGTCTCGGTGGGTATGAGCAGCAGCATCCCCCAGAAGGTTCTTGCACAAGAGATAGCCAAGCTGCCGGACGTGGTGGAGGTTCACATAATTGCTGGCGAGTGGGATATCTTGGTGAAGGTTAGGAGCGAGTCCATGCAGACGATAGGCTCCCTAGTGGTGGATAGGCTGAGGTCTATGGAGGGTGTTGCTAGGACGGTGACATGCGTTTCTTTCCAAGCGGTTAAGGAGGATGGATAGCATCATACGGGGGTATATCGGCACAAATCCAAAAGTAATAGCCTGGCTACGGACCGGCTTAGCGTATATAGTCATCCCCTTCCCGGCAGAGGACTAGGCATGTCTCAAGAGCTGGAGAGGATAGCAGCTGGTAGAGCCAAGGAAGCTGTGTACTACGATAGGTTAGGCCAGAAGAGTAAGGCTGTCAAGGTGTATAGGGAGGTGGTGGATATCCTATGGCGTATCTACAGCCTCACATCCGACCAATCGCTAAAGAGGGTGTATCAGGAGAAGATCAGGGAGTATCAGGAGCGTATCGACATACTATCATCGGATAGCCCAGCCCCTACCACACCTCCCCAGATGACCCTGAGCGATGTTGTCCTCAACCAGAAGCCTCAAGTGAGGTGGGATGATATAGTAAATATTGAGGAGGCTAAGAGGGCTATAAAAGAGAGCATAATCTTTCCTGTTAAGAGGCCTGACTTGTTTCCGCTGGGGTGGCCACGTGGCATATTACTCTTCGGTCCACCTGGCTGCGGAAAGACTCTCCTAGCCGCTGCGGCGGCTAACGAGCTGGATGCCAGCTTCGTGATAGTTGATGCTGCTACAATAATGTCCAAGTGGTTGGGCGAGTCGGAGAAAAACGTGTCCAAGATATTTAATCAGTGTAGACAGGAAGCGCGGAACGGTAGGCCATCCATTATCTTCATAGATGAGGTGGACTCTCTGACGTCTGAGAGGTTCATGGAGGTGGGTGGGGAGGCTAGAGTGAGGAACCAGCTGATAAAGGAGATGGACAGCGTGTTGGATAAGGGTCGGAAGGACTATCTATACGTTATTGCTGCTACCAATAAGCCGTGGCACTTGGATGAGCCTTTTATAAGGCGTTTCCAGAAGAGGGTTTATGTCACGCTCCCGGATCTGCCGGCGAGGAAACTACTCTTTGAGATGTATACCCGAGGGCTTGGGATGGACAGCTCGGTTGAGCTTGGTCAGTTGGCAATGATAACTGATGGATATTCTGGAGCGGACATACATGATGCGTGTATGGAGGCTCAGCTGAAGGTTGTGAGCGAGTTCTTCGCAAGCGGCGGCGGTGAGAATGGTAGTCCTAGGGCGATAACTATGGAGGACTTTACAGAGGTCCTGAAGAGAAGGCGGCCCTCGGTCTCATTGGAGAATATGAGAAAGCTGTTGGATTGGCAGGCTAGATATGCGACTGGCTAGGACATCTCCAGTTCTATAAGCCCCTTGCTATGTAGGCTTCTCAACGCCTCAGTGATGGTTTCCACATCCATCTTCAGCCTGTCAGCACAGGTGTGAAGATCCAGCTCCTCCCCGTTCACAGCAGCAACATATGAGTAGACAGCCTTCTCCAGCTCTGTGAGCTGAGGAGCATCTGGGAAGCTCTCCCGCACTTTCTCGGCAGCTATTCTTTTCGCCTCTTCCATTATGAACCTTGCCTCGTCGGAGATCTCAGCCCCGGAGGAGTTGGGTAAAGAAGTGTAGCCAGTGCTACTTACGAAGGTCTCTATCATGACCATGAGGGATTGGAGATGTTCTGATGCCTCTGGGGCTACGTCCGTTATCTCCGACATTACGCTCTGTATTAACTGTGTAAGAGGGCGTAGGAGTGTGATTGCCTCACCGAGCTCAAGGATGCTCTCCAACCTTATCTTAACCTGGAGTAGAAGTAGCTGGCTATGGACTATTATGTTGGCTAGCTTCCTTATCTCAGCTATCTCTGAGGCGTATATCTTTGCCCGCTCGTCATCCTTAGCTATAAGGGCTTCCGCACACCTGTCCAAGTAGGTTCTGCCACGCTCCACCATCTCCCTATACTTGTTGGAAAGTCTCTCTATGTGTCCGGTGAGGCTTGAGATAGATTTCTCAATCCTGACACCCATAGACTCGCTGCCCACGGAGTCCAATCCCTCCCAGACGTAGATGCTTTCACGCCAGTAATCCTCCCCACTAACCCTCAAGATGGATACCTAGCCTGGCCGTATTCAGCAGAAATATATGCTTCACCTTCGCTCAGCTTTGAGGTATTCCAGCACAATTACCCCATTACTACCTTGCGCATCGTGTTAGGAACATCTCATTCCGAATATGTCGTCTCGCTCGTATTCCGCCTGCCAAGTAGCCTTGCTGCTAGTCCTCAGCCTCAGTCCCACGAGCGTGAACCCTTCAGGGCAGGTCTCTAGGGCCACTTTCATAGCCTCAGCTGGATTGGATGCACCTACTTCACGCACCATCCTCTTCTCACCCCTCTCCCGCTCCTCCCTGTAGCATTTGAGACACAGGCTCCTTCCCCGAAGAACCGTTATCGTCAACCTCCTCACCTTGGTGGCACATGAGTCACAGACTACAGGTTGAAGACCGCATCCCTGACACACGTAGCCAAAGCCTGTTATATATTGGAAGGGCTCGCCAGCACTAGATTCACGGCCGCACACCCTGCAGACAGCATCCTCTCCATGTCTTGATGATAGATGTCCGAGCATGGCGGGTGAGCGTTCCACCCCCTTAAATAGCTGTCACAGCCCACCAAATGCGATGCCAAAGATAGCTGGAGCCGTTTTGGCCGCTGGGCTTTCTAGAAGGTTTCAAGGTGACAAGCTTGCCCAAGCAGTGGGCGGTAAGACCCTTCTGGAGTGGGCTCTACAGTCATTGGAGCCTGTGGACTATAGGGCTGTTGTTCTTAGACTGGGAGACAGGAAGAGGGGCATTATACGTGGAGACTTCACAGTTCTCGTTAATTTCAGGCCTGAGCGTGGTTTGAGCAGCTCGGTGAAGGTTGCAGCTTCTTGGACTCCACCAGACTCGGATGGACTGCTTCTTGTTCTAGGGGATCAGCCCCTTTCATGGACGGTCACACCTAGAATAATAAGGGAGCTCGTGGATGATTGCTTGGGCGTGTCAGCCCTACTGGACGGCGAACCTGTGAGCCCGGCCCTCTTCTCACGTCAGATCCTTCACGAGCTCCTTATGTTGGAAGGTGATGTGGGAGCCAAAAGTGTTGTGCTACGTCACAGACATCGCTTCAGATTTGTCAAGGTTGATAGGGATGATGTGCTGGACTCAGATAGGCCTGAAGACCTAGAAGATGTACGTCGAGCTTTAGCCCGTATCAAGAGTCTCTAAGATGTCAACCGTGTCTACTCTACCATCTCCATCAAGGTCACGACCCTGTATCACCGCAGACCAGACACGTCCACCATTATAACGGGCCAGCAAGTCACTGTGATGGTTAGTGAGTGTCATGACTGCGGCCTTCGTACCAACAGCCCTAAGCCCGGCAAGAACTATCACAGTCCTCCTCTCATCATACGGGTTGGGTATTTTCGCCACGAGACCTACATACTCGTTGGTATAGGTCTGGGTAGGTGAGACTATTCCAGCCCAGTAGTTCCCCTCAACAAAGTTTGCGGGCATATCCTTGTTGACCATAGCCGTTATCACGTTGGTCCCAGGCCCACCCAGCAGTATCATGTTCTGCTCATATAGCTTTTCAGCCCTCACATCAACATCAAGCCTGACTGCGAAGTCACTCGGAAGCCTGACGTACCTTCCTAGGAACAGCCCTAGCTGAAAACCGTAGTGCCCATCCGCGGCCACAGACTGGAGTGGGCCGTGGGGGTGGGGGGAGCCCACCACCACCAACCCCCTCAGCTCTCCACCCTCAACCATGGGACTTAAGAATTTGGCCAAGTGCTCGGGCATTGTAGTTAGGGAGCTTCTACGAACCCATCCACTCCTGTCTATTGCCACCGCAACCGCCTGCGCGCTGGCTCGGTACAATACAGCTCTGCCACCTCTCACATCCACCTCACTATCCTTCACTAATAACCCGGCTCCATACATCCGCCGGATATGATTCGACACCAGCTGCTTGCTCGTCCCCAATCTCTCGGCAACCTCAGCAGCATAGCTGGGTTTCCTGGACAGAATCCTCATAATCCTCACTCCTATACGGCTCGTGAGTATCCTTAGGACTTCCTCATCCTCGACCATAATCCCGCTCAGCTCGTATTCGTCCCGTACAAGTTTGATGCGTCGCATAGACCGGTCAATGATGTTCTTTACCGGTCAATATATGTTTCAACACGTCTTTATAACCACCTCATGTGGATAGAAACCCATGTGCGGCATAGCTGGATACATAGGCAGTGAAAGAGTCGGCCCCATCCTGTTGAGGGCGTTGGAGAGGCTAGAGTATAGGGGGTACGACTCGGCTGGGGTGGCAACCTTACATGGTGGCCAGATATGGATTAGGAAGGATGCTGGAAGGGTGGCAGAGATAAATGCGCGGTTGAGGTTTGATGAGATGCCTGGAACGAAAGGCATAGCCCACACACGCTGGGCAACCCATGGAGCACCCACAAAATCCAATGCCCACCCGCATCTCGACTGCCGCGGGATGGTGAGTGTGGTCCACAATGGGGTGATTGAGAACTTCATGTCTCTGAAGGAAGAACTGGCGGAGCTAGGTCACACATTCGCATCTAAGACTGATACGGAGATAATTGCCCACCTAGTAGAGGACTTTGTTAGCCGGGGCGATGATATAAGGGTGGCTTTTCTACGGGCAATCCGCAGGGTTGAGGGGTCATACGCCATAGCTGCTATCACAACTCTTGAACCGGAGCTCATCCTTGCGGCTAGGAGGGAATCACCGCTTGTTATAGGTTTGGGCGACGGCTTTAACATATTGGCCTCGGATGTGACAGCCCTGCTAGACTGGACCAGAGATGTCATCTTCCTCGATAACGGTGAGGCGGCGTTTATAGGTCGGGACAGCTTGCAGGTGGTGAAGATTGATAATGGTGCTGCCGTCTCAAAGACGCCAATTCACCTAGAGCTTACCGTGGAGATGGCTGAGAGGCGTGGCTATCCCCACTACATGCTGAAGGAGATATATGAGCAGGCCGAAACGTTGAGAAACGCCCTACGCCTTCAGCAGGTTTACGTGGACCTCGTGGCCGAGCTACTAGACAGGGGTAGGGAGATATTCCTAGTTGGAGCAGGTACATCGTACAACGCATGTCAAGCCGCGTCCCTCCTCTTCTCCAGCTTGGCTAGGACCGCTGTATACCCCGTTATAGCGTCGGAGTTCGTCAGTAATTATGGTCACTCAATAGGTGCCGACACGGTCATCCTAGCGGTTAGCCAATCAGGTGAGACAGCTGATGTCTTGAACGCGCTAGAGTTCGCCAGACTCAGAGCCTCGACAATACTTGGAATAACCAACACGGTGGGCTCCACCCTAACACGCATATCGAGGGCATACATACTTCAGAATGCCGGACCCGAGATCGGAGTTGCTGCCACCAAGACGTTCACCTCACAGGTCCTTGTTTTAGCGCAACTGGCCCTGAGGCTTGCGAGGCTACGTGGCAAGGTTGCCCAGTATGAGATGGATGAGATTAATGCAGAGCTGAAAATGGTTCCCGACATAGCGGCTTCTGTGGTGGATTCCATAGGGTTGAGGATGCGCGAGATTGCTGAAAAGCTCTCCAAGAGTAACACCATATTCGTGCTTGGGAGAGGCCTTTCATATAGTGTAGCTTTGGAGGGGAGGCTGAAGATGATGGAGCTATCCTACACGCCGTGTATAGCCTACCCAGCCGGAGAGAGTAAGCATGGACCTATAAGCGTCATACATGATGGTGTACCCGTCATATTTGTGGCACCCCCCGACGAAACAAGGAGGCTCAACATAGGCAGTATCATGGAGATGAAGTCCCGTGGAGCCACCGTTATCACGCTAGGGGGGAAAGACGATCAGGAGCTTCAACAACTGTCGGATCTCTATGTAGGCCTGCCACGAGTCCACCCAATTCTCACACCCATAGTCTACACCATCCCCTT
>JAWAEB010000042.1:0-13573 GCA_038891515.1 Nitrososphaerota archaeon
CACTCACTATCACCTATCTTCTTCTCCTCGACAAGCCTGGCCCTTCCCAGATGCTCGGGCTTGAGTTGGGCCGGAGTGGCCACTATGGTGCCTCCGGTCGCCCTTGCCAGCCGCTCCATATCTTCTGGGACTATCCTCCTAACCGCTAGAATGCCTTTCCTAACCAGCATGTCTATGGCTATCTCATCTATGCCTTTACAGAGGAAGAGGATATCGGCGCCAGAGGCGATGATTTGGTTGGCAGCTTCAGCTAGAACCTTCTTTCTATAGCTTGAGTAACTGTTGTATGCGGTTGGCTCCTCGAACTCAAAAACCACATCGTCATAGCCCACGGGTTTGTCAAAGTCACGGGTTACTATCGGCTTCGATATCAGGGCAACCCGTCCATCCACAACCTTCTTGGGCATACCGTCATGTATCACCTCATTTCTGAGAATTACACCGTCGATAAACAATGTCTCCTCGAGAGAAGGGCCTATAGCTCTCTCAATCTTCAGATTGGCTAGGTCAAGATAGCTGCCGGGAGAGTTTCGGAGACCTTTGAAAACTCTCACAACATGTCTGGCCACATTCGATTCTATGCCGTTGGCAGCCTTGTTACATAGGGCCGAGAATGCGATAGACTCTAGGAGTCTATCATCATCAAAGGAGACCGGTATGGCATTCCTCTCAAAGCTCTCAAGACTCATTCGGAGGGCTTTTGTATAGCCCTCTACCACCGTCATGGGATGGAGCCCATGTCTAACCAGCTCACAGCCACGGAGGACTAGGGAGCAGCCTAGCAGCACTGCGGTCGCTACGCCGTCACCCACCTCCGAGTCTACGGACTTGGCCAAGTCCACCACCATCTTCCCGATGGGGTGCTCGAACTCCAGAAGGTTTAGGAATTCATAGATGTCGTTCGTGATGAAGACATGCCTAGTCGGGGGGGCGGCTCCCAAATCCCGCGACACCATCTTATCCTGCCCGAAGGGGCCGATGGCGGTTTTAACCATCTCATACATGAATCTCACTACGGACTCGTTATGGAACAGGATGAAATCGCCTTCCACAACCTTTGCATAGTCCTTTAGAATCGTGCCCCTCTGAAGACCAGTGTATTTAATTATCTCCTGCTCAAGCTCCTCCCGGAAAATGGAGGCTTTTATCATCTGGCTTTCTGAGAGTATGTCTGCAGGCGTCACCCTAGCCATCCGTGCCTCATCCACCCATGGCACTATCGGTGGCTCTTAAATCTGGAGCTTCTCAAAGACGCCTCTCAGCAAAAAGCCGGCCAGCAAGAGCAAGGCTAGGGAGATTAGGACTATGAGGCTTCCAATGGCAAATATGTAAGGTGATACACCCCATACAGTCACCTCAGCCAAAACCTGTAGAGGCAGCGTGTTGGGTGAGACTATGAAGATGCTCCTTATAAGCTCTGTGAACGATAGTGTGAAGGCGAAGAGGGCGCCGCCCAAAATGGCTGGTATGAAGAGTGGGAGTATAACTCTTCTAAATATCTGCCAGTCGCTGGCTCCCAATGTCTTGGCAGCCTCCTCATAGTATATGATGTTGGGGTCTATCATCGCCCTCATGAGGATTAGACCCCATGGGACAGCCCAGACGAGGTGGACTGGAAGACCCGTCCAGAGAGACGTGTTTATTCCCAAGGTGTTGTAGAATATGAGGACGCCTAGGCTGTAGGTTATCCCCGGCATGATTATGCCTATCGTGACCATGTAGAAGGCAAACTCATCACCCTTGAAACGCCTTCTGTAGGCCAGCCCCGCTGCCGTGAAGAGTGGGGTAGCTATCAGCATCGTCAGAATAGCTAGGAGGATAGATCTTGTGAAAGCCTCCAGAAGTATTACTTTCTGGCCGAAGAGGACATCATACCATCTTAGACTTGGTCCGTCGAAGGGCGGGACCGTCCTAGGCGAGCTGTTGAATGAGAAGAGAACCATTGTGATTATCGGTGCGTATATGAAGAAGACCATCCCAGCGGTGTAGAGGGCGAGTATTATCTTTGCAATGTCCCTAGGCATTCCACCCACCTCCTACTCGAAGACCTGCCTGATATTCATGAGCTTGAACACCGTCATCACTATTGCCAATGCTATTAGGGTGAGCGCCACGGATATGGCTGATGCCAGTGGGACGTTGAGGAAGACTACTTGATCCCTTATGACCTGGCCTATGCTCGTCACTAGGCCTCCTATCAGCCGTGGGGTGGCGAAGTCTGCAACAGCGGAGAGGAAGACGAAGACGGTTCCCACACCTATTCCAGGGAGAGAGAGTCTCAGATTGATGTGATAGAATGTTTTTACAGGTGATGCCCCGAGGGCTTTGGCGGCCTCGTACAGTGTTGGGTCTATCTTGCTCATAACTATGAATATTGGCGCTATCATAAAGAGGGTGTAGCCCTGAATCATCACGAGGAGCATGGCGAAGGGTGAGAAGAGGAATATGGGAGAGGGCTCGCGTAGTATCCCCAAACCTATTAGAAATTGGTTGAGGATTCCCTGTATTCCAAGCCATGGAATCCATGATAGGGCTCTGGTGGTGAAATCTATCCAGAACGGTATTAGCATGGCTATCAGCAGGATTGTCTTAGCCCTGAATGTCTTGATCTTCATGGTTAGGAAGTAGGCGACCGGGTATGCAAGAATAAACGCCATGATTGTCACGATAGCTGAGTTGCCGAGGGTGCTGAGGAGTATTCCATATACGTTGGGGTCTGTGAAGAATTTGATGTAGCTGTTAAGGCTTAGTGTAGGCGCAAAACCTGTGCCCGTCGGTGTGTAGAAGCTTACAATCCCCACCATAACAAGAGGGACAATGAGAAAGACGACTAATGTGGCCAGCATCGGCGCCAATAACAGGTATGGTGCTAACATCCTCTGAGGTGCAGCCGTCTCACCCATAGCTCTCACTCGCCCAATATAATCCGCTCAACATCGGCTAGGCCGCTGGCACTGGCCTTAGTAATTAACTTCAGTCCTGAGATTTTGCATCCCACGAGTATCTTGGAGCCTGACTCCACACCATCCATCGGAAGACCTTTCACCGTGGCCTTCAGCATATGACCGCCCACCGAAATCTTGTAGCTGGTTACTGAGCCCGCAGTCGTAACATCCATAACCTCTCCGTTGAATTTATATTCGGAGCCCTCGGCAGCTGTACCTATGAATGTGTCCTCGGGCCTCCAGAAGACCCAGACCCTGTCACCTGCTTTCACCTCCCTATCCGGAAGCTGGAAGATAGCCAGCGGCGTCTCTACAAGTGCTGTACCACCCTCAACCGCCCTGATCCTCCCCTCCAGTATGTTGGACTCGCCCACAAACTTGGCTACAAATACGCTGCTGGGGTTGGAGTAAAGCTGGATGGGGCTGCCCATCTGCTCTATAATACCCATGTTCATAACCATTATCGTGTCACCTAAAGCCATAGCCTGCCTCTGATCATGTGTAACGTAGAGAAATGTAACACCCGTGACCCTGTGAATCTGCTTCAGCTCCTCCTGTAGTCTGAGCTGGAGCTTGAAGTCGAGGTTGCCAAGGGGCTCATCCAATAGCAGTATCTCAGGTCTCACTACTAGGGCCCTCGCTATAGCCACACGCTGCTGCTGGCCTCCGCTCAGCTCCCTTGGCTTCCTGTTGGCGAAATCCTCCATCTTCACAAGACCCAGAGCCCACTTGACAGCCTCTCTCCTCTCAGCCTCACTTACGTTACGCATCTTCAGGCCGAACTCCACGTTCTCATACACAGTCATGTGCGGGAAGAGGGCCCATGTCTGGAAGACCATGGAGAGGGGCCGCTTATGGGTCGGGACATTCGTATAATCCACACCATTCATGTATATCTTACCGCTGTCAGGCCGTATGAGGCCGGCCACAAGCCTGAGGGTTGTCGTCTTACCGCATCCACTAGGACCTATGATGCAGAAGAACTCCCCCTTCCTGATCTTGAAGGATACATTATCCACCGCCACCGTCTTTCCGAATTTCTTGGTTAAGTTCTCCGCTTCTACGCTGTAGGACATTCTAGACCCAAAAAATTGGGGTGGATTTTAAGGTTTAGGCCGCCCTAAGCCTTGTCCACTCCTGTATATAGGCGTCCGAGTCGTGAGGCCACCGCTGCCAAGTGGAGACCCTCTCGTTATGCCTCTTGATGTCGCCGCCATCACGCCTATATCCCTTCGAGTGGGGTGTACCCGACATCTTCCACTCGTAGGATACAGGGTCGAAAGCTGCATGCTCCTCCACAGGCACCTCTGTGAAGGTTGGGTCGGCTTTGTAGAACCAACCCCAGTGCTCCGGCCCCATCACCTGCTTAACCTCATCCGACTCCCAGTTGGGGGTGTAGTAGCCAAGCCACTTAGCCTTGTACTGGGCGAACCATCCGCTGTACTTCCAGTCGATGTACTTCATGACCGCAGCATAGTTGGGTGTAGCTATCGTCGGTGCGACGCCATCCAGCCAGTTCCGGTATCCCTCGTTGGGCTCTAGGTAGAACCCTATGCCGCCGCTGTTACGTACATACATCTCAACTGGCTGCCAGCCGTCGGAGACCCAAATCTCCTCCTGCACATGGAGGCTTACTATCTGGGCGAAGTCGTTCCAGAAGACCCTGAACTGGCCCGCCTTCTTGTGGTCTATAAGCCAGTCCACCATCTTCCTCATCTCCGCAGGTGTCAGGTCGTTGGGGCCACGCTCCAGAGGCTCTATCAGCCTGTTGGCTATCATAATGAGTATATAGTGGTTTGTGGCGATCGTCGGTATGTCCTGGAAGCCAACCCTACCTCTATACTGTCGGTCCACAAGAACCCCCCACGAGCCTGTGGAGATGCCTGTGGCTGGGTCGTATGGTAGGTTTATGTACTTGGGGTTCCAGAGGACCGAGTCATAGTTCCAGTCAATGGGTGATATGAAGAAGAGCTTGTCCTTCTGTCCGTAGTCATCCATCTTGTTTTTAGCATCTGGTGATGCAGCCCACATGTGGGGGTACATCATGCTCTTGGCTATGTATTCGCCGGTTGGGCCTACTGGTGGGGGAACCTTGGTCCCTAGGTTCGTTTCAGGTGCTGTGAATATGGGGTCTATGGGTCCTCTGACCCACCTTGGAACATCGCTGGGTGGATAGTTTTTAGTCACACCTGCAGCTTTTAACGCCAGTAGGCTGCTGGTGTCTATGCCGTAGATGTCGTATCTTGAGGCGTTGGCTGGGTCCAGCATTATTGAGCGAGCCTCGTCTATTGGTCGTATGTCTGCCTCCAGCTGAATTCCCACCTGCTCTTTGAACGCTTTTATCTTATTTTCATCCACCATGTATGACTGTTCGTTGGTCCGCAGCGTTATCTGGGCTGGCGTGGTGGCTGTTGGTGTTGTCTGTGTGGTGGGTTGCGTTGGTGGACGCGATGCTAGGAACGCTGCCACTCCTCCAGCCACCACCACGACGGCGGCTGCGGCTCCAATCCCTATGGCTGTTCTCCTGCTGACTCTGGCTACAGGCGGTGTTAACGGGCCGGGGGTTGTCGGCGTAGCTGAAATTTCGGATGCGTTGGATACATGATATTCGAACTTTTTTCTCCTCGGCATGGTGTTTCAGAGGGCTAGAGGGTATATAAGCGTTTTGACAGGCTATGCATCCATATCACCTAATCGGTTAAGCTTTTAAGATGTCATCACAGAAATCTAAGCATGTCCAGAATCCACACTGGGTGGGAGGGCAGATTCTACGAGGATTTTGAGATTGGCGACATATACATCCATCCTTTCGGGAGAACTGTGACCGAGAACGACAATATCTGGTTCAGTTTGCTGACTATGAACACCAACGAAATCCACTTCAACTCAGACTACTCAGCAGGGACGGAGTGGGGTAAGCCACTCATAAACAGTGGCCTGACGCTGGCTATAGTCTTGGGTATGAGTGTGATGGATGTGAGCCAGAACGCCATCAACCTCGGTTGGGAGGAGATTAAGCTGCCTAACCCAGTCTTCGCAGGAGATACGATATATGCCCAGACTGAGGTTTTGGAGAAGCGTGAATCCAAGTCCAGGCCTGAGATGGGTATCGTTAAGGTGAAGACGGTGGGCTATAACCAGAACAACGTACCTGTCATCGAGCTGAAGAGGACCATAATGGTTTGGAAGAGGCAGCATGCTCCGAGGCAGAAGATTCTAGAGAAGAGGATTAGGTTTGCGGAGCGGAAATAGCTTTCAACCCCTTAAAGGTCTCAAGGCTATCGAGCTGGGCCATTTTGTCGCCGGGCCAAACCTCGGCTCCCTCCTAACCCTATACGGTGCTGATGTGATTAAGGTTGAGCCGCCTCAAGGTGACGTGAGTCTAAAGACCGCACCTTGGGCCTACCATGCCTTCAATATGGGAAAGAAGGATGTATGCATTGACTTGCTTAAGCCAGAGGGCTATAAGGTCTTCCAAAAGCTTGTGACTAGGTCGGACATACTCGTGGAGAACCTCTCACCAGACTCTGTTGAGAAGCTGGGAGTCGGCTACGAGAAACTAGCCAAAATAAACCCCAGCCTAATCTACTGCTCCATCAAGGGATTCGCCAGCGACAGCCCTGACCGGCGGAGGCTGGCCTTCGACACCGTAGCCCAGGCTGAGGGCGGTATGATGGCTACCACCGGTGTGGAGGGGGGTGGCTTCGTGAGGGTCAACAACCCCTTGATTGATATGGGTGCTGCGGCCTATGGCTTATCTGCGATATTGATGGCTCTTATGGAGAGGGGCCGGAGCGGCCGTGGTCTCCGTATAGAGGTGCCGCTGCTGGAAGTGGCTGTTTACTGGAACTCATACTGGATATCCTACTACACCTTGGTGGGCAAGGAACCTGAGAGGCTGGGGGCCGGACATGCTGGCTACTCACCCTACGGAGTATACAGGACTAGGGACGGCTACATATTCATCGGCGTGATAACCGATGAGCAGTGGGTGAGGATGTGTAACCTGCTCTCCATAACAAGGATGCCGGAGCTTGATAGCATGCAGCAACGCATACAGAGGCGTGCCCAAGTTGACAGGATTGTTGAGGATGCTACACGTGGGTTCACCACAGAGGAGCTGATGTCCAAGCTCAGCGAGTCGGTGCCCGTGGCCCGCGTGAGGAGCATAAGAGAGATAGCATTAGATGGGGACCTAATACGTAGAGGAGTTCTGGCTGAACATGACCTTGATGGGGGGAGGCTGGCAACTGTGACACCGCCAATGATACTCGACGGCTCTAGACCGGTTCCTCCTTCCAAGACCATAGCAACAGGCCTACACACGCGAGAGGTTCTAGCTGGGATCGGAGTCAGCGAGGATGAGATAGATAGATTGGCCAAACTCGGTGTTATCCGTTAGCTACCATCTTGAGATCACTACCTTCCTATCTGTGAAGAAGTTGACTGTGTCCGCCTGTGCGTGCAGGATTCCGAAGAATGAGCTCCTCCTCCCGCCGAATGGGAAGTAGGCGGCAGGCGCAGCCACCCCCACGTTAATCCCTATATTTCCAGCGTTAACCCTGCGTCGGAACTCCCTCGCAGCCCCTCCGTCAGAGGTGAAGATACAGGCCATATTTCCATATTCGCTCCCATTGTTGACCATCTCCACAGCCTCATCCAAGCTACCCGCATTCATTATGCTGGCCACAGGTCCAAATATTTCGGTCCTAGCTGTGGGCATGTCCGTCGTGACAGAGTCCAAGATGGTTGGGCCCAAGTAGAATCCACGGGGATACCGTTCAACGAGGGTCTCACGGCCATCGAGGAGCAGATCGGCACCATCATCAATCGCCTTGGCTATGTGACCCTTCACCCGACTCCTCGCCTCACTCGAGACCAGTGGGCCCATCTCGGTCCCGTGGTCAAGTCCATGCCCAATCCTGAGACGGGAAGCAGCTTCGACGAATACGCGTTTAACCCTCTCACCATCTCCCCCCACAACCACTAGGTTGGAGCCGGCAAGACATCTCTGACCTGCGTTGCCAAAAAATGAGGAGATGATGGATGGCATGAATCTGTCGAGACGGGCATCTGGCATCACCACTATATAGTTCTTGGCACCACCTTGGGCTATAACCCTCTTCCCATACTCGCCAGCCAGCTTGTAAACGTTTTTGGCGGCTGGTGTTGAGCCCACGAATGTGACACCCACAATGTCTCCACATCTTATCAAAGCCTCAGCAGTCTCCCTCCCGCCATGAACCATGTTGAAAACACCCCTAGGAAGCTTAACTTCCCTCTCCAGCAGTCTAGTTAGATATGCCATAGGGAGTGGTGTGATTTCGCTGGGCTTCACCACCACCGTGTTACCCAAGACTATGGCGTAGGGTAGGAACCAGAATGGAATCATAATGGGAAAGTTGAATGGTGAGATGACTGCAAAGACGCCGAGGGACTCCTTGACCATCACCTCATCTATGCCATCTGCAATCTGGTCAAGATTCTCACCCTTGGCAAGAGTCTGAGCCACTGCGATGGCCATGTCAACATTTTCAATGGCCCTCATCAAGTCACCCTTACTCTCCTCCAGCGTCTTCCCATGGTTAAGGGTGTTGACCCTAGCTAGCTCATCGAAATGTTCCTCCATCATCCTTCTCATCCTGAATAGGTATGCAATCCTTTCGGAGAGGGGTAGCTCCCTCCACTTCTCAAAGGCTGAGACGGCCGACTCCGCGGCAGCATCCACCTCCGACTCTGTACTGAATGGAACATATCCTATTGCGTCTCCCCTACCTGGGTCGTAAACCTCCCTACCCTTATCTGATACGGAGTCTATCCACACGCCGTCAACATAGTTCTGCAGCCTAGCCCAGCCCTGATCTGATACCTCCATCCTAGCAGTCCCTCCACGATACCGGTAGAAAAGGGTTTACCGGCAGTGATAACGCTTATATCCGTTGGATTAACTTTTAGCATATGCCCAGCTATACTTGGTCACCGGAAGTAGCTATGACAGAGAAGGAGATAAACGAGTTTCTTAACGGCAAGCATGTGGCAAGGGTTGCCACGATAAGGCCTGATGGCGCGGTACATATGTCCCCGCTCTGGTATCACTGGGATGGGAGGAACATTTACCTCTGGCTAGGAGCTGGTGAGAGGCCTAGGCAACACATAAGAAACCTAGAGTCAAACCCCAACATCACGGTCCTTATAGACAGGGATGCCAGGCCTGAAATAGGCTCTCTGGAGCCTGGCGCTCAGGCTGTGCTCATACGTGGGCGTGGCACCATCATAAGAGATGCCAAGATGCAGGTGGAGATTGGGAGGAAGATCTTGACTAGGCTTTTCGGCGCCGATGGTGAAAACTATCTTCAAGGCGCACTAGGTGATGGGAAGCCTGGGATGAACCGTGTGGTGGTGAGGGTGGAGCCCAACAAGGTTGTGGCGTGGGATTTCAGGAAGATACCCAAGGAATGGTGATATCGATACTAATGCCCTGTGGATTAATTCAGCCTTTCCATACGATGTTTTTCCTATTCCATCCTAATGCTTGAAACCCCGCTTCGAAAGTCGAACCAAGAAGGGCTTTAATAGTATCAGAAGTCCTAAGTTCGTAATTAGTCCACAAAGCAGATACTAAATCTCTGACGGAGCTATCTCCAGTCTAGTAACCTCTGTTTCGCCGCCGTGTCCGGGCTTCACAAAGACCCTGTCGGGAAACATTAGGGCTAGGTTGCTGAAGACCCGGCCCACCTGCTCTGGTGACACTGCCCAGCCTTTCTCCAGAAGACTGTAGCTAGTAGCACTCTTGAGAAGGTCGAGGCTAATGCTGGGGAGCTTAGGCCGTAGCATGTTATACATCTGTAACAGTGCTTCCATAATTTGGCTCCTATCCGGTGAGCGTACGCCCAGGAGAGATGTAGCAATGTATCTGAAGACGGACTCCTCAGCCCTCTCCCTGCTATCTGAGGCGAGTATCCTCAGCTCTCTTGAAATCTTCAAAGCCTCATTTGTAACCCCATACTTTCCCCGCCCCTCCCTTCCTAGAATCCCCAAGTCAACAAGCCACTCCAGCCTAGGCGGCAGCGTGTGTCTATAGATTGCATACTGCCTGCTTCTTACCCACTCTGACCGGCTGGGGTAGCTCCGCCGCTTCTCTGAAAAGGACTCAGCCACTTCCAGCTTCCGCAGTATTTTCTGCCTCATCTTTACACCTGACTCCCTCAGCGCCTTTCTCAAAGCAGTTGGATATATCGTCTCCATGATCTCCTCCATGGCCTGGTTTCGTGTGAAGCGTCTGTGATCCAAGACCCATACTATAATTCCTGTCACCATATGAAAGTCATAGTGTAGCAGTGTATTTAGGAAGAATATTCGCTCCACAGATGCAAGGGATAAAACTTGCAGCTGTGCAGGGCCTCCCGATGATATCTGTCCGTGCACGTATTTGGCTGCGTCTAATGATGAGTATGTGATGGCTGTCTCACCAGCTGTCCAAGACCCTTTTCTGAGTATGTCTAGCTCGGCTGCAAGCTCAACGTAGTTTATTGCGTTCTCCCTACTCCTTATGAGTCCCAAGATATCATGTCTTGGTTGTCCAGCCTGCCTAGCCATCTCATAGAGTATTGAGGCGAGGAAGTCGGGCGTACGCACCTCCATGTCGTCCACTAGGCAAGCTATGACTTTGAGATAGCCGAGCCTACAGGTATCGCCGTGAACCTCATGTATCATGTCCTAACATCGCCACCCAGGGTAGAACTGCTCTCCTCATCTTCGGCCTACCTTTGTTGAGTATAAGAACCTTCTCCTTGTCGACACCCTGTTCCCTGCCGAGATACATGAGATGCTTGCTCTCCTTGGGTATATTATCACTTATGACATACGCCGTCTCGAACCCCACTTTGCCAGCCTGTTCTGCGGCAAGCTCTGCCATGTTAACCCGCCTCTTTCCCAGCATCACATCACCTAAGACTAGGAGACAGGCCCTGTCATTCTTGAGAACTCTATACATCTCCCTCAGTGCATCCCCGATGAACTCAATGTATCTCGGGACAGAGCTACTCTCGAAAAGCCTACGCCTAACCTCCTCATGCCTATAACCGAGGAACCAGAGCCTGAGCCAGTTGTCCCAAGCATATGTCTGTAGGTTGAAGTAGGGCGGCGAGGTGACGATAAGGTCTACGGACTCGTCGGCGATGGGCAGACTACGTGCATCCAAGTTGAAGGCCATGCCCCTCTTGGGCGGCAGTCCTCCAGCCAGCACGATCTCAGCCTTCCTAAGTATGCAGCTGAGGACGTTTCTGTTGGGCCTCCTGAGACCATGTCTCTTAGCATATCTCTTAATGTATTGTGGGGCCATTGAGAATGAATGGCTGCATGGCAGGCTTAGGCTCACCTCTGAAGAGCCGTGGAGTATTCCAAGCATTATGGCTTTTATGAAGTTGGTTAGGTCATCATCTTGTTCAGATAGGATTTCCCTTATTGCAAGTATCTGTCTCAGGGTGGATGGGCTGAAGAAGGTACGTACGTCGTCATCCACATCATAGATGCTAACGGTGTCGGGTCTCATCTCCTTAGAGGCCCTCAGAACCCACTCACGCACCTCACGTCGGGCCGCCGGATTCACTTTAGCCCTGCTGACCACATACGCCTCTGGAGCGAGGTCATTCCCCACACCAAACCTCTCGGAGATGCACGCCTCAAGTGGGAGTGTTCCCTTGCCGCAGAAAGGGTCTAGGACTGTCTGACCCTTCTCAGAATAGGTCTCCACCGCCCACCTCGCCAGAGATGGCGGGAATGAGCCAGACCTGGACATGATTCGATGGAGTGGTGAGCCCCACTTTCTACCCGCATATTTCCATGAGTTGGGTATCTCGCTGCTCAGTAGATACTGTATCTGGGACATCAGGTTTTTGCCGAGCCCTGATGCTGGCTTTAATGCTTGAGGCAGTTGAAACGGGGCCCACTATCCACATACTGGTGCTCTCAACTCCAGAGTATTATGTGGAAAACATGCGGTCAACAAGGACCGTCTAGGGCATTTGCCCTGCGGCTGGCTGAGAAAACTAATATACGCAGCATCACATCATCAAATCCCCCGGTGAGTTGGTTGGGAGAGCTTGTCAGAGAGTATAATGGTAGTAAATACTATGATCTGAATGTGAGGGGTTTCAATAGGAGACTACCACTCATACAGGTTTCCGATGACACATGGATAGCCTATTTCGACAGCTTGGGCGATAAAGAGTTCATTGCGCACTGCGCCAAAATCCTAGCAGAGAAACTCTCCGACTGCGAATTACTAGTAACATCTGAGAGTAAAGGCATACCCCTAGTCCATGAAATAGCTGGTATCCTCGGACATCCACGATACATTGTATGCAGGAAGGAAAGAAAGGCCTTCATGGAGAATCCGCTAATAGTGAAGTACAAGCCCATAACATCCGCAAAGGAGCTGGAGCTAGTCATCGATGGACGCTACGTTGAATTGATAAGGTTCAAGAAGGTGGGGATAGTGGATGATATCGTGAGTACGAGGAACACGATGGAGGCCATGGAGAAGCTGGTGAAATTAGCTGGCGGCGTCGTGGCCAAAAAAGCGACGGTGCTCGTGGAGGGCGAGCATCATAGCGATGTCATATATCTTGGGGTGCTTCCAATCTTCAAATCAAGAAAATAGGCTGGAAAGCTTTTATTTTTGTCACCGATGCTCACGTGCATGAAGATCATTGGGGGTCTAGGATACATCCTAGCACTCGTGCCTCTTGTCAACATAGTTTCTCCCATACTCATCTCCATAGCTTGGATTCAGATGGGCGGTAGAACTAGACAAACACTCTTCAAGGTGACTGGTGCCGCAATACTGGGCACATTCATAATAGCCATAGCCTTCATCGCCCTCTTCTTATCAACTTTGTTTAGCATGATAGCGATACCGGTAATATCCGCTGAAGAACTAGCACTCAACTATATGCAGCTTCTAATGGAGAACCTGATATTGTTTCTCATATTTGCCGTCGTGATGGGCGTCCTAGCCATAGGGGTCTTTGTTCTTGAGGTGGCAGCCCACTTCAGGGCTAGTGCTATATACAGTCTGGGATGGTTTAGGGCGGCTGCTTGGCTGAGA
This sequence comes from Nitrososphaerota archaeon, assembly GCA_038891515.1. Lineage (GTDB taxonomy): Archaea > Thermoproteota > Nitrososphaeria_A > Caldarchaeales > Caldarchaeaceae > HRBIN01. The sequence goes on from JAWAEB010000042.1 coordinate 13,054, forward strand.
ATAGTTACGGTCATAGCCGTCATACTCTTGATAGGTTTTTTGGTAACTTCCCCATCACAACAATTCATAACACAGTTCACCCCATCTTATGTACCGTATTTCCCACCACTCGTGATACCTCTGATAATCTTAGGCATATTAGCCCAAATATTCTCTGGGATTGCATTTTTCAAAATACCGGAGACACCTCCACCGCAGCCTTACCAATCGTATTGATAGTGGAGTGATATGTGTCTTGTCAGCCTATAGCAGACATACTTTTTATAAGGAGCGATGTAAATGTGGCACGCAAATCAGATGAAATAGTTGCGTGATTGATTTAAAAGCCTCTCCACTTCTTTTCCCTAGTTTTCTCCTACATTGACGGGGATCCTAACACCTATGGATTTTTCTGGAATTTGTCGGGACTGTCAACTTAGGGTCTATGGCCTGGGCCTTCCCATTCGTTGGAGGTGATTGAGATCAGGGTCGGCCTAGGCCGTCTTATGGGTTTCTTCGGTGATAGAGATGCCTTTCCCCG
>JAWAEB010000043.1:0-13331 GCA_038891515.1 Nitrososphaerota archaeon
ACAAGATTGTGGCCAGCAACAGCCCAATGGGACCAAAGCCGCCCAAGAGACCTACAACCACTGTCTGAAAAGAGACTATCGGTTGGAAGGCTGTAAAAGGATCTATCCAAGCAATCTGTATAGCCATAACCGAGCCAACTACCCCAGGTATGAAAGAACTCAGTAAAAATGCTCCTAATTTATATCTGAACGTATTCACGCCAAGGGACTCTGCTGCTTCTTCATTCTCCCTTATGGCAAACAGTGCCCTCCCAAATCTCGAGCTTGTCACAAAATAGTAGACGAAAGTCGAACATAACGCCAGAACCATCATAACATAGTATACCGTTTCGGTCATATATCCCAAGACTATTATTTTAGCAGTGCCCACTTGGGAATAACGGGTTTCAATGACGAGGATTATGCTTTGTATTAACAATGTCAGCCCATAGGTCAGTACTGTGAAGTACGTACCGGTCACACGTAGCAGGGGGGAACTCACAATCAGAGCCATTAGAAAGGCTACAAGCCCACCTATAAGTGGGATTAATGGTAGAGGAGCAATACTCCATAGCTGCCCCATAGTATAGGCTCCAAGGCCAAAAAAAGCAGTCACTCCCAGTGAAATATATCCTGAATATGCCAGTATCGACCAGCTTTGAACAAGAGCTATGTACATGAAAATTGAAATAAGAAAGTTCAACTGAGACGTCCCCCCAAAATACGGAAAAGCTGCCAAGATAGCTACTACTGGAAGTGATGTAATAACAAGTTTTCCACCCCTCTGCATTAGGCAACCCCCCTAAACAGCCCTCTTGGCCTTAAGAGAAGGATCGTAAAGAATATCCCATAGGTAATGGCTAATGCAACGCCTGACGATACATAGTAACTACCTACTGCATTGATTGCACCCATAAGCATACCCCCAATGATTGTACCCGCCATATTTCCTACCCCACCTAGTACCATGACAATCAGGGCTGAGATTGTGTAATAAAGCCCAATGTAGGGATCGAAGTTAAGCGTCATGCTAAGAAGAGAGCCGCCAAGGCCTGCTAAACCGAAAGATAGTGCGACCACTATCGAATCTATGAACCTGATGTCTATCCCTACAAGCTCAGCAGCAGTCCTGTTCTGGATTGTGGCCTTTATTGCAAGACCGATTCTTCCAGTATTTAGTAGGGAGTACAAGGCAAGCATTGCCAATAATCCCAGAACAATAAGCAGAAGCTTATTGTAGGCTATATTAACTCCGAAGACGTTTATCGTCTCCATAAGAAAGGAGTACCCCCGATATATGCTGGTGAATCTAAGAATTATGAAGTTCTGAGATACTATGATTATCGCAAAGAAGGTCAACAGCGAGATTATCTCTATTTTTTCTCTGCTCTCAAGCCTCGTTAGTCTATAGAAAAAAAGCCTGTAGGCAGCTAAACCCAAAATAGCGAAGAAGGCCCACACAAATATGTGGGATAACATGGGGGACAATGAAAATTGTGTGTAGGACCAGTATGTTATATATGCTCCTATCATTATGAACTCACCCGTCGCAATATTTACCAGCCTTGTCACACTATAGAGCAGATTCAGACTGACGCCGGCTAAACCTAATAATATTCCAGTAACTATAGTTTGAAAAGCTAACGTGATCAAAGCTTCGTATGCCAAGGCTACCTATCCTCCCACACCCAGATAGGCTCTCCAGAGCTGACCGGACATTATCTGCGTTGGTTTTCCCTCAGCCACCACCCTACCGTTGCTGATAACATATAGCTTATTAGATCCAGTTACCCCACTTCCTATTACTTGTTCGGCTATTAGCACGGTAAGACCCATGTCACTCTGTAGCCTGCTAATCGCAGTGTAGATTTTCTCCGTCATCAAGGGACTCAGACCAAGTGAAGGCTCATCCAACATCATGAGATATGGCGCGGACATGACAGCCCTCCCTATAGCTAACATTTGCTGCTCACCACCGCTCAGGTTTTCGGCCCGTTGTCTAGCCTTTTCCTCAAGGACAGGAAATATTTCATAGACTGTCCTCAATGAATGTTGGATACTTTGTCTAGCACGGTTGTTATAAGCACCTAATTTCAAGTTGTCAAGCACTGTAAGGCCTGGGAATAACTGTCTCCGCTCAGGAACTAGAGATATTCCAAGTCTGGCTATTTCAAAAGCCTGAAGTCCTCTCAGAGACTCTCCTCTAAAAAATATTTTACCCCGATATCGCCTGTGTAACCCGGCTACAGTATTGAGTATAGACGATTTGCCAGCACCATTTGGCCCGAAGATAGTGGTCAGAGAATTCTCCTCTACTGTCAGTGATACATCTTTCACAGCTTCCCTTCCATTATACAGCACTGTCAGTGCATTGATTTTAAGCAAGTCTAACCACTACTCCACTTACCAAGATAAGCCTCGATAACCCTATTGTCATCAACTATCTCAGCCGGTTTCCCTTCAGCGATTATTTTACCCGCACTAAGCACTATTATCCTTTCAGCTAAAGACATCACAGCCCTAATTACATGGTCAATTATGCAGAAAGCCGTATTCGTACGATTTCTTATCTCCTTTATCAATCTAACACCTTCACCTATTTCTTGTTCATCCATCCCGGCCATGAACTCATCTACCAACATCAACCGCGGTCCTGTCGCCAGTGCCCTCGCCAGATCGAGCTTTCTAAGCTCCGGCATACTGAGATGCGCGGCCAAAGTATGAAGCTTATCCTTCAATCCCACTTTTTCGGCAACTACCTCGGGGCTCAACTCATAACTGCGGCCAGAAAAGGTGGCTCCTATCTCGATATTTTGTCTGACCGTCATCTGTGGGAAGGGCTTAGGAGTTTGAAATGTTCTGGCTATTCCTAGCTTAGTCCTTGAACTGGGTCTCATACCAGTGATTCTTCTTCCGTCGAAGTATATTGACCCACTGTCCTCTCTAACAAACCCTGATATTATGTTGAGCAGGGTTGTCTTTCCAGCACCGTTAGGCCCGATAATAGCCAGTATTTCTCCCTCACGTATACTAAATGAGACCCCATCCAAGACAACTAATCCTCCGAACTTCTTATGTATACCCTCAATAGTCAACATCGATGTGAGTGGTGGTTAGCAGTTTTTTATTTCTTTCCTCCTTTTGACCATGGAAGAATCGGTTGTGCCGTGGCCTTATCTGCGGGCCATATGCCGCGGAACTCACCGTTTATATACTGCATTATTATAGGCCTAGCAGTGCTTATCCAACGCCCATCCTGCTGAAGATACCTAACCTCGCCGTATACTGTGTTGAAGGTCTCCTTGGTTAGTGCTTCACGTATTTTTTCTGGATCCAGACTACCGGCTTTCTCGATAGCCTGCTCAATGATCTGCACACTCGCGTAATGTAGCGGTACATCTAACAGGTCTGCCGGAAAACCGAACTTTTGCTTAAACTCGGACATAAACTCTAGGATAGTGGGATCCCACCGTGGGTCTACTGTAGCCATAATCATCACTCCCTCCATCTGGTCTCCATACTTTTCTTGGAAGAACGCATATCCGGGACCCAACGAGAAGTATACTATCTTCGGCGTATATGGAACTCGCATAAGCTCTTCAAATACTGGTCCAGCATTTATAGGATATGTGAAGGCCAGGTACACATCTGGCTTTAACTCATTCAGTCTGCCTAATATCACTGAGGCGTCAGCCAGCTCAAGTGGATGTTCCGTCTGGTACACTATCTGATAGCCCGCATCTCTTAGTCGGGGTATTGTGTATTTAGCATGATCTATAGTGAATGGCACTGTGGTTATTGTCACCCCGATCGTTGAAATCTTCAACTGATCCTTGTAGTAGTTGAGCAGGCCTAGAAGGTTATCGGTGAGCCTTTCAAGTCTGAAGGGGCTCCAAAACATATAGCTACTGGCTGGAAGGTCGGCTATCAGTGCGCCCTCTGTTGCAGCTACAACAGGTATCTTGTATTTCTCAATTACTGGAACAATCGCTATATGTAGGTCTGTGGCAAATGGGGCTAAGAGTAGGTCCACTTTGCTTTCGGTTATTAGTTTCTCATATATTTCAATAGTTTTTGCTCGGTCACTCATGTCATCCAAGTACACAAGTTCAACGGGGAGACGTTTATTCAGATCCCTGACGAATATGCCTCCACGGGCGTTTACCTTCTCTGCCCAATACTGGTAGACCGGTAGCTGAACTTGGGAGGCTGGGGGAGCATATGGACCGGTGATGGAGCTGGAGAACCCTATTCGTATTGATGTTTTGGATGTCTGTGGCTGCATTGGACTGAGAAATGTGAATAAGCCGACACCAATGATAGCGGCGATTATAACTACTACGAGCGGTACCACTATCCTGACATTCATGCTTAAACAACATATACAGCATGCATATAAGCGTTAACGTAAACGCCATTGATGCTGTCAACTAGGTAACAGCGTTGTTCTTGGTTGTGTTCTTTTCTCCACCTATGAACTCTATTTGAAGTGTGGTTTTACCCGGCTTTTCCTAGCCCAAAACGCCTCACCACAATCAATCACCCTCAAACCGACAACTCTTCATAAACACAGAAAGTAATAGTTGACAGTATCATCGCTGTTTCAACCCTTTATTTCGACTGATGATGGACCCCTATCTCTGATTAGACGTGCTACTGTACATCTTATTCCACCACCATATTTCAGAACTTCGGCGTATGGGATCTCAATGACGTCCACCCCCTCCTTTCTTAACATTCTAGAAGTATGGCCTGCTCCCTCTATCATAATAACCTTACCAGGCTCAAGTGTCAGAAAATTACATGGATATAATTTGAGTTGCTCTCCCCGTGGAACCTCTATTATGCGGTAATTATTGGATGTGAGCCATCTTACTGTTTCATAGTCGCAGAATGGTGGATATAGGACCACCAGCCCTACATCTGCTGCACCTATCCACATATCCGAGTGCATCCAACCTACTGCCTCAGGATAGAAGATGCTGTTAGGTCCAGGAGAATGTGCTACTACAATATTTGTTATGCCTGCCCTGTGGAATATTGGTGTTACTTGATCAAGCCCCTCTCTATTACAATCAGTAGAAAGGGAGCAGACTATTGTATCTTCAGCTAAAGCGGTGAACGCCCCAACCTCACAGACTCCTTTCCCATGCACTGTGTAGAGTATTGGGCAACCGACTTCCACCAGCCACTTGGTTACATATTTACTCCTTCCACGCCAGTATTGGGTTGCTTCACGAGGTACTATGGCGCCTCCCTTAACAACTACGGAGGCAGCTGCTGCCGATATTGCACGTCTCATTATGCCGTATGCGCTTCTTGGAGTTTCATCATACTCAAAGAAGTGGATGTCAACGCCGTTCTCCTTCAGCGTTTTAACTAGTGTATCCCATTGTTCTATCATCAAATCCCACTTGGGCAGCTCATATTCATGTATTTGGAAAAATTCCGGATCTTCTAGGAAGATGGGGTCGGTCTCAAGTTCTAGTGGTCTTATCATTCCAACCTCTCTAAGTTTTCCGATTCCTTGGGCGCCCCATTGTTTTCCCCATATTTTTTCCAACTCGTCTAAGAAATCCACTTTCTCATGGTATTCATAGTATTTAGGGGGGATGCGCGGCTCGTAGAACGGGAAGTTAGACAGGCGATTATCCTTCATATGCTTAACCATGAGTGGATTATACTTAAGTGTTTAAGAATTAGGTAGAGTGGGTATGTGCAGACTGCCACTATTCCTAGAAACGGTGGACATAGTAGATTATGACCTCTATCCTCCTCATCAGAGGTCGATGTGGTAGCGATACAAATCATCTCATTAAGCGGCTCCTCCCAAGACCATATCTCAGTATTTACAAAGGCGTAGGTAAGCGGCTCCGGATTACGTGTATATAGACCTGATTTATCCGTTAAGCGGACACGACGTAAGCTGTGTAGTAGAAGTATATTATGTAGATTCCGGCTACCATGAGGACGATGGCAGACACTCTGCTTGCATAGTGTGCCACTACGCCCACCCTCTTCATTATCTTGAAGCCTAGGATTGAAGCTAGTGTTCCCAAGATGATTAGCGGTGTTACTACTCCCGCTGCATAGGAGAGCATTATGGTTATGGGCCATGCTCCAGAGGCTAGCGTTGCGTATGTGAGGACTGAGATGAAGATGGGTAGGTTGCAGCCTGAGGCTCCCAACCCATATCCTACGCCGAAGAGTAGGAAGGAGGTCTCACCCAAGGGTATGAGGGTCTTCATAGGAGTTATAGCGGGGAGGTTTATGGACAGAAACTTCGCCAACCCCATCACAAGTATTATAGCACCAGCGAGCAGAGATAGATGCGGTATGTAAGCCCTCACCGTTTCACGGGCTAGGAAGATTAGGCCGGCCATCAACATGTAGACAGCCACTATCCCGGCTGAGGCGATCGCAGACCTCATGAGGGCCACACCTAAACCTACACCCCTAGCCACACTATATCCCATGTATGCTGGGATGAGGGCATATCCACATGGTGAGAGCAGTGTGGCTGTCCCAGCACTCACAAGGAGAATTATCTCAGGGATTGACAAGCCCTAACTCTTCTCCACAATGTTGGATAATATGGATTTCCATCCATCTACACCCATACGGCCATAACCCTGCCGGAAGACCAGCTCACCATCTATGGAAAATGTCAACTTGGTAGCTTGGGTCACTATGTTTAGAGCTGTAATCATCTCCCTATTGGGCTTTGCCACGAGCCAGCCATCCCTACCATGCCGCTCCGCAAACCTCCTCACTTCCGCATCCGTCTCAGTCACATCAACACCCACCAGCACGACACTAACACGATAGCTGAAACCATCCTCAGCAGCCGCCAAGTTACGTATATCATCATCACATACCGGACACCATGTAGCGTAGAAGTATACCAGTACCGGTTTTCCCTGGGCCAGCAACTGGTAGAGAGTGATGGACTCGCCCGACATAGTATGAAGTACGATATCCAAGGCCCTATGTCCCACCGTTGAAAGGGAGCCGCTTGGGCCGCCTCTCTGCTGGAGGCCTAACACCGTAAGCTCCACCACAGTTACAATAGCTGTGGTCAGGTCGACAAGTATGACTGCTCCAAGTTTACCTGTTTTCCTCCTTCTCACACACTCTAAGACATGGCTGTGATATACTATTCTTTGCCTCTAATCGTTCAATTTCCACTGAACCTTGGCTCTCTCTTCTCATAGAAACGCGCCTTTATACCCTCCTTCAAATCCTCTGTATAGAACATTAGAATCGACTCCTTCAGCTGGTATTCCATCCCCTCATCCAACGGCATCTCACCTCCGAAGTTGACACAGGCCTTAGTGGCACCCACGGCTAGAGGAGCATTCTTCACAATCCTACGGGCCAGCGACATACTCTCCTCCATCAGCCTCTCATGGGGCACCAACTTGTTGACGAATCCGAGACGGTAGGCCTCCTCCGCGGAGATCCACTCGCCTGTGAAGAGTAGATACTTGGCCCAGTATTTGCTGAGGAAGCGGGGAAGCCTAATGGTGATACCCGCACCTGGGCTGACACCTATCGTGACCTCTGGCAGACCGAACTTGGCGTTCTGGCTGGCCACCACTAAATCCACGGACTGTATCACCTCTATGTTGCAGAAGCCGTTGACAGCAGCAATTATGGGCTTACGCACCTTCTCCATATAGCGCCACACATCCAAGTTAAACCGGTTGAATTTCTCAATCTCACTTATGCGGCCTGCCTCCACATTGGCGAGAAATTCCTTAGCGTCACCGCCTGAGCAGAAGGCCTTGTCTCCCGAGCCCGTCAATATGATACACCACACATCCCTGTCTTCAGCAGCTTGGTGAAGGGCGTCGTTAAACTCACGTAGCATCGCCACGTTCATGGCGTTACGCGCTTCAGGCCTGTTGAAGGTTATGACCACAATCTTCTCTTCAGGTTTCCTCTCAAATAGTAGGTGGTTGTACTGGCTCATGGCTTGCTCTCCTAGTTAAGAGTATATAAGGTTGGTCTGAACCTGAAGCGGGAGAGATGCAGGCGACAGAGTTGGACGGCGGTAGCCTTCATATCCTATGAGAGGCATATGGGTGAGGTAAATGGGTTCTAGGGTGAAGTTCGCTGTTCCCAAGGGCTCCCTGGAGGCTGCCACCTTCGACATACTATCAAGGGCCATGCTCAGGCTCCACGGCGCCGACAGGACCTACAGGCCTGTGGTGGATGATCCTAGTCTTGAGGTGAAGATATTGAGGCCTCAGGAGATACCTGTTCTAGTTTCTTCGGGAGCATATGACATAGGGATAACGGGGTTGGACTGGGTTAGGGAGACTGGGGCGGACATACTGGAGCTGATGGACCTTGAATTTGGCCGTGTTCAGCTGGTTGTGGCGGAGCCCAACACCCTGCACCACAAATCCCTCTCTGAGCTGATAGAAGTATACCCAGTCTTGAGGATATCCACCGAGTATCTCAACACTGTGGTTAGGTATGTGATGGCTGACCCGGCATACCGAAGGCTCTATGGAGGCAGACAGCCCCAAGTTATAACACCTTGGTGGACTAGGGGTGATAATGAGCGGGTTAAGATATTTCTAAGTTTCGGGGCTACGGAGGCCAAGCCACCCGAGGACGCCGATATAATAGTTGATGCATCACAGACCGGGATCACCTTGGAGAAGAACAATCTGAGGATTGTGGAGGTTATAGCCGAGTCCACCGCACGCCTCATAGCCAACAGAGACTCCTATAATGACCCGGCGAAGCGGGAGAAGATACTGGATATCGTCACACTTCTGAGGGGTGTCGTGGAGAGTGGTAAGAAGCTCCATGTCTTCGCCAACGTACGTGAGGAGAATCTAGGCCAACTTCTCGCCCTCCTCCCAAGTTTGAAAAGCCCGACGATAAGCCCCCTATCTGATAAGGGTTGGTATGCCATAAACACCATCATCCCAAAGGGCGAACTCCTCAAAATACTTCCAACCCTGAGAAAACTGGCCCAAGGCCTAGTGATACATGAGCCACAGCTCATACTACCCCTAGAGGACATAGTGAGAGAAAGTGAGAAGAACACGGGCTAGAATGTATTTGCGAGCAGGTGTATATTCCCTATCTCCACCCTCCTTAGGTGACGTAGGGCGGCCCTGTAGCACTCCGTGACCTGCTGCATGGGTGTGATAGGCAGGTCATTCATCATGAAGGCGGGATGGAATACCAAGAGGCTGTATGGTATCTGATCGTCTAATGATGCTATGAACGATGCTATCTTCTCCACCTCTTCAGCGTCTATGTATCTTGGCACCACTGGTGTGGTGGCGGCCAGGACGGGGAGCTCCCTCCTCCTGCTGTAGAACTCCCTATATACCATTTCAAAGTTTTGGAGGATGCGGCTGTTGTCGAAACCTGTGAGCGCCCGATGGATGATGGGGTCGAATGCCTTCAGGTCGAACTTGACGTTTCCACCACTGGTCACAACAGTTTCAACTGCACGCTTAACCAAGGTCTTGTTCCCGTCACCGTTCCACTCATAACATATTCTCACAATCCTACTGACAGGCTTAGTCTCTTGGATTCTCCTCGAGGCCTCCACAGCGAAGGGTAGCTGAGGCTCTGCAGAACCTCCGAACCAGCACCAGCATGAAATCCTCGGGTTTGAAAGTGTTATGCTGACAAGCTCGTTCACCGAGACATGTGACGCCCTACCCACTTGCTTATGCGACCAGTTCTGGCAGAAAAGACAGTTCAGGCTGCAGCCATAGAAGAATAGAGCTAGGTTGTAATAGCCCACTTCAGGGCCGTTGGTGCATGCATAGGATGGGTATCCTGCACCTGTACCTGCTGGACAGAAGTACGCATTGCAGCAGTTGGTTACGTGCCTGTCGAGGTAGTAGTGGAGTAGGGCTTTGCCTGGTGGTGCCAAGCTATACATCCTACCGCTCCTATTGCCCCTTATGCCGCAGTAGCCCATCTCACCATCACCCATGAGGCATTGGGCAGCGCAGAGCTGGCAGGGAATGCCGCCGGCTGTCTTGGGTGGATAGCTCGGTAGCCCGAAGAGTTTTCTGGACTGTATGTGTCCGTTAAGGGCTATCGTCAGCGCTTCCTCCGGCCTCTCCCTCAAACATCTGAGACACACTCCGATGGCCCGGGAGACTAGATCTCCACTAGAGCAGAGCCTACAGGCTACGGACATTTATTCACCGGAGGGTGTGGGTTGAGCATACTCGGGGCTGTGTCTTTGCCGGGGCTCTGTGTTTAGCTCCACTAGGTTTGTCCTGCCCATCTTCTGGATCTTCACAACATTCCGTCTCTTCAGAGAGGAGATCAGGCGGTGGGCCTTCAGCCTTGATATTGTGAGGGTTGCGGCTATCTCCTTCTGTGTGGCTTTACCACCCCTCTCGGTGAGAAGATCAACAACGGCCTGTTCCATGGGGCTGAGCCCAACTATCCTAGGTGTGTCCCGCCTTTTCTCAGATACCATGAGGTAGAATAATAGGGGGAATACGGCCAAGGCTGCCAGAGCAGATATGATAGGTAGTGCCATCCACGGCATCATACCAGTCATGAAGTCGCCCATCATGCCGTGCATAATGGTTTGATGCTGCCAGAAGCTTAGGAGTGTCATGATTATCAAGGAAGCAGATGCTGCTGGCATGGCTATCATGACTATCTTAAGAACTCGGCTGGGTGGCAACCCATTCATCGATGCAGCTTGTGGGTTTTAAAGTTTTCTCAGTTCCGGCTTCATCATCTAATAAGTCTGAAAAGTGTTTCAGGTCCGTTTCATGATATTTTTATCAAATTCCTCATCGATCTGTTATTTGAGGTGAGTGTGGTGGAAAGGTGGGTTTTGATTGTGGTCGCCGCAGCTTCAGCAACCCTCTTGGCTGTGGGCGTCTACACAGCTTATGCAATGCCGCAGTGGCATATGTGGCCCTATGGTCAGAGAGTTACACCATATGGTGGTCGTTGGATGGCCGGTGGGCAGGCTCCATACATGATGAATGGTGTCATGATGGGGGGTCAGTGTCCATACCATGGCTATTGGGTAGGACAGCAAGGCGGTGGGGAGCGGCTTTCCATCCAGCAGGCTTTGGATGTCTTGGAAGACTACGTAGCCGGACTGAGGGGTGACTTTGCTCTTCACGAGGTTATGGAGTTCCAGTATAACTTCTATGCAATAGTTGTTGAGAGTGATACTGGTTTGGGTGCCTTTGAGCTGCTGGTCAACTCCTACACTGGTATAGTCTCACCCGAGCCAGGCCCTAACATGATGTGGAACACGAAGTATGGGATGCATTATGCCATGATGGGCGTGTATGGAGAGCCCACGGCAGATATGCCAGTGACGGCTGAAGAGGCCCAGGAAATAGCCTTAACCTACCTGAGAAACATCTTCGGCGGAGAGGTTGGGGTGGAGGAGCCCATGCGATTCTACGGCTACTACACGCTGGACTACATGGTTGACGGCGAGATATATGGCATGCTGAGCGTAAACGGGTTCACAGGCCAAGTATGGCCGCATACATGGCATGGACAGTTCATTCAGGAGATGGAGGTGGGGTAGGATGGCGGCTGTTGAGAGGCCTACAGCAGCCTTCATCCTTGGGCTAGTGTCAGGTGTCATGATCATCGTCGGGGGATTCGCTGGGATGATATGGGCAGGCCTCACCTACTGGGGTGGATGGCGGGGTATGATGGGGCCTGGGATGATGGGGATGTGGATGCCATGGTTCGGAGCAGCCTTCTCAGCTATTGGGCTTGTCTCAGGTCTAGTCATCCTAGCTGGCTCGCTGATGCTCCAGAGCAGGCCAGACCAAGCCCAGACGTGGGGGGTTCTCATACTAGTCTTCTCGGTGGTCAGCTTATTCAGCATGGGTGGATTCCTAGTCGGGGCGATACTGGGCATTGTGGCAGGTATACTAGCCCTCACTTGGCGACCTCCCAAGACATAAATAAAGTGGTTTGGGAATGCCACATAAACCCGCCCGCAGACATTTGAGAAAACTGGCTCTTCCACTGGTTTTTTTGTCTGTCATCTCAATCGTGTCCGTAACTCTTATCCTAGTCAACCAGTCGCCCACCATAGGGCAGACCCAGTCCGGGAGAGGTATATTATTTGAAGTACACCGCTCACCTGCATGCAGTTGTTGCGGCCAATATGAGGACTACCTTAGAGCCTCCGGAGTCATCGTAAGGTCTGTAGAGATGTCTGAGATAGCCTCGTTTAAGGACAGGTTGGGGATACCCCGTGAGATGTGGAGTTGCCACACATCTATAGTGGAGGGGTATTACGTCGAGGGGCATGTACCTTTGGAAGCTGTGGAGAAGTTGCTGGATGAGAGACCTGCAATTAGGGGTATTGCGTTGCCTAGCATGCCGTCTGGCTCGCCTGGTATGGGTGGGGTGAGAGACAAACCTCTCAAAGTCTTCTCCATCGACGGCGGTATCGAGGTATTCATGATCTCATAACTCTTCCACGGGCATCTTACCACTCTTCAAACCTATCCTAACCCTTATCAGTCCTTTTGTAATGACCTCATCCTTAATGGTGGCTCCATACTCCTCAAGTATTCCCTTCAGGGCCTCATACATGCACCTCGTCGTCTCCACACGGCCTCCAGCACCCACAACAGAGATTTCATAGGAGCCGTCGCCCTGATACCTGGACTCCACCTTCTTAAGAGGGAAGAATCTGCTGAACCTCTGGGCTATGTGGAGGATTATGTCAAACTCTTCTGAAACCACTTGTAAATACTTCCCCACATCCCGGCCGAGTTGGTAGAACTTCTTCAGTAACTCGTCTTTGTTGATCCTGTAGAGGTCTGCGATAAGCGTATCCATAAAGTCTGCTGGGAGAACCACCGCATCCATATCCCTTAAAATCCTATAAACCTGCCACAGGTTCTTGAGGTCCTCAGGCTCGAAGTCCTCCCTAAGCATCTCCAGTGAGGTCTGGAGTATCTGGTTAGTGAGTGAGTAGAGGGTCATATGCTTCTCTTCAGCCAGCTTTGAAAGCTGCTCAGCTATACCCGACTCCACCGCTATGGAAGACCTAGCCATCGCTATTAAATAGGAATGGTCCACCTATAAATGTATGCGGATATAATCTACGGCTATGTTAACTTAAGCCATCTCCATCACCCCTTTTATGCTGTTCATCAGGTGTAGCGTCTCTGGCTGGGTGAGTATGTGGATGAGGTTTAGCCATCTCCAGACATGCTCTAGAATGCATTCCCTCTTCCTGCATGGGAAATGGTCTTCGAAGCACTCATAGTCTGGACAGCCATCTCCATAGCCTGGAACAGCCAATCCCCCAGCCTGTACCTACGATGCTCAAGACCCAGCCCCAGGCATGC
>JAWAEB010000044.1:0-13114 GCA_038891515.1 Nitrososphaerota archaeon
AGACGTATCCGTGGGATGTGTGGATGCAGACCACAGCCAAACAGCCCTGGCCTACTATATCCAGGAAGACCCTAGACCGGGGAGGATGAAGGAAGATTTTCTCCAGTCCCTAGGTGTTCCTAGAGGGCCTCTTTGGGGGATGTTGCAGAGGGGTGAGACAATCACCTATGGCGGCAGGACCATAACGCCGGAGGAAGCCCTCGGCCCACGGCGGGCTGGGAGGAGGGTAATATACACAGGAGACACTAGGCCATCCGAGAAGATAGTAGAAATCGCACGGGATGCAGATGTTCTCATCCACGACTCTACCTTCGATGACGCGATGAGGGACACTGCGAATCTAGAGGGCCACTCCACCTCAAGACAGGCGGCGGAGGTGGCTGCTAGGAGCGGAGTCTCCATACTCTGCCTCGTACATATAAGCCCCCGCTATGAGAACCCTGTAAAACTTCTCGCTGACGCCCGCTCCCTCTTCCCCAGAACGATACTACCACAGGATCTAGAGGTCCTAGACGTGCCGTACCGGGACGCTACTCCGTGAGCCAGTAGACCACCTGGACAGGGTTATCCACCATGACCTTCACCATAATGGGGTTGGGTGAGCGTTCCTCTTCGGGGTCCCATAACGACAGTTTCCCCATGTAGGCGGCCTGCTTATCCACATAGAACCTCAGAAATCTCTGTGAGACGCCCTTCATGAGAAGGGCCCTAGCCGAGGCGCGTATTCGCCGTGACCTTATCTGCTGCCTAACATGCTCCAAAACGGATAGAGATTCCACTTCGCCCCTCGCTGTGTCACCATTAATCTCAAGCCTGACACCTGGGAAGATCCGGGCTACAGCCGTCTCTATCTTCTCTGGACTCTCCGTGCATGCGATCGGAGCCACTATCTCCACACGGGGGACTCTACTCATCTTATAGCTGATGCCTTATGGAGGAGAGTGTCATCATAACGTTTAGGTTGTTCTCGAATAACTCTGTCTGCGTAACCCTACCAATTATCTTGCCCTTATCCACGACGAAGAGCCGCCTTATGTTCTTCTCAACCATCTTCGACATGGCCTCTCCCAAGGATGCGTCTGGCGAAATAGTTATGATGGGGGCCGTCATGACATCCTGCGCCTTCGTGTTGAGGGAGCCGCCCTTTCCTATTACTCTTCTTATTATATCCCTCTCGGTTATCACCCCTGAGGGCAGTCCGTCAATGGTTACGACTACAGACCAGACATTGTTATCTAGCATCACCTTTATCACGTCCATGATAGTTGCCTTACCATCTACCTGCACAACCTTTGTATCCATCACATCTCTAACCCGTAGAGTGAGGGGCACACATATTCACCCAGGTTTAATAGCTTATAGGGTGATTTATATCTTCGGTGAGACTCGAGTTAAGGTCTGATTGATATTTTCTTCTGATATGATGGTATTACCTTTACTCTAAAATGGTTTATAAAGGGATAAACCTGTAAAAGAACAGACCTCTTAACAAAAACAGTTAAAAGGTAAGCCTACACGACCTTAACTTGACAATACCCTTCGGTGGATTGAACACTTAATATCGCCAGTCCCCGAACCGGGTTGGAAGGATGACGTTCACGGTCGTCTGGGAGGGGCTGGATGGTGTGGGTAAGACAACCCTTATGGCCGAGACATCCAAGATACTAGGCACATGGGGTTTGAGGGTTATCTCCTACAAGACGCCCAGCGACACCCCGACGGGTAGGTTTGCACGTGATATTGGTAACGCCGAATCCACCGACCCACTTACTAGGATGTTGCTATTCCTAGCCAACACATCAGCCGACAGTAGCGTGATGAAAAAAGCTATCGCGAGGGAGAAGCCAGACTTGCTCTTCATAGATAGGTACTACCTCTGCTCACTGGTTTACGGTCTGGCTCTCATCGAAGTAACCACCCCCTTCTTAAAAGCCTCTGAATTATTGGATGATTGGCTCAGCTTGGTGGAGAAAACAGGAGAGAGGGTTTTTCTCAAGCCCAACCTCTACGTGATGGTGACTGCGGATGAGCCACAACGGTTAGTAAGGCTTAGGCTGAAGGAAGAGGTCGAGGACGTGAGATATGCCTTGAACCAGCAGCTGCAGCGGGGGGTACTAAAGCTATATCAGCTCTTCGCTCAAAGGTCCGGCGAGGTTATCTGGGTGGATAACAGGGAAAACCAGTTAGTCGCCAACGCCTCCGCAGTTGCCGAAAAAATTATGGAAAGGATGAAAGCCAGCCGAAGCCGGTGAGTCTGGCTTGAGGGTCTTCATAGCCGTCGATATAAACGATTCGATGATAATCTCATTCATCACTAAGATTCAGAAGGAACTGTCTGCCACACGTTCATCTGACCTTAGGCCGGTGGCCCCCGAGAACCTACACATCACGTTGAAGTTTCTAGGTGATATTGATGATAAAATGGTAGATGCGGTGGTGGAGAGCATCGGTGGAGTGGAATTTACAAAATTCAAGATTAAGTTGAGAGGCTTGGGCTATTTCCCCGGTGGTGGTAGGGTGAACGTGATATGGGCCGGTGTTAAAGAGGGCTCCGACCAGCTGAGGGGGTTGCACAGCCTTGTGGAGGACAACCTCTCACACCTAGGTTTCAGGAGAGATGCCTTTTCACCACACCTCACCATCGCCCGTGTCAAGTCGGTCAGGGATAAGAGATCGCTGCTGGCCGCTATATCGGGCCACTCTGACACCGAGATTGGCGAGCAGTGGGTGGATTCGCTCACGGTTAAGAAGAGCACTCTTCTACCCTCTGGGCCTGAATACACCAACCTTCTGGTGCGAAAGTTTTGACCAACAGAGGAAGACTGGACGAGGTTCTCAGGCAGGCGCTGTACATGGTTAGACCAGCCCCGGAGGAGTTGAAGATGGCTGAAAACATTGCCCAGACTCTAGTTGAGAGTCTGCGGACCGCCTTTGCTGGAAGGGCCGTGAAGGTGACGCTGGAAGGTTCATATGCCAAAGGCACTGTCCTTAGAGGACGTAATGAGGTAGATATATTCATCCACTTCCACCCCTCCAACCCCTTGGATAAGATATCCAGAGAAACCATCGAGACATCAAGCCATATTATCAAATCACTGGGCGGCATCGTAAGGCTTAGATACGCCGAGCACCCATACACAGAGGGCTTCATAGATAAGGTAAGGGTCAACATCGTACCTTGCTACTCGGTAGAGAAGGGTGCGTGGATAACCGCTGTGGACAGAACCCCCTATCACACTGAATTCGTTCGGAAAAACCTCAGGGAGAACCAAGTAGGGGATGTTCAGCTATTGAAGGGGTTCTTGACAGCCTCGGATCTGTACGGTGCAGAGATAAGAGTGAGTGGCTTCAGTGGATATCTCTGCGAACTGCTAATCATACACTACGGAACCTTGGCCAACCTAATCAGAGAAGCAGTGGAATGGCGGCCTCCGGTGTTGGTGGGGCCAAAGAGTATAGCCCTTCATAAAAAGTATCCAAGTGCGGCCATGATCCTAGCAGACCCAGTAGACGAGAATAGGAACGTAGCAGCAGCTGTATCGGCGGAAAATCTCCACCACTTCGTCCTCCTATCACGCCTCTTCCTAGCCCAGCCAAGACTGGAGTACTTCAACAGACCAAGTTGGGGTGAGAATCTCAACATGGCTGGTAGGGGACTATTGTCCATAGTTTTCGACACACCCAGTGGGAAGCCTCCTGACATACTCTGGGGTGAGATCAGGAGGACGGCGGAGGGCATATCCAGATGCCTAGCCCACCATGGATTCACACCCCTAAGATGGAAAGCTCACACTGATGAGAGGTCAGCGGTGATCCTCTTTGAATTGGATGAAACCGTTCTCCCGCCTCACCACGTCCATGCCGGTCCGCCAGTAACTCATCATAGGGCGATTGAGTTTGTCCAGAGGCAGGTGAGAAGCCCCAGAGTTGTTGCTGGGCCATGGATATCGGGGGGTAGACTATACTCGCTCAGGAGAAGGGAGTATACAAGGGCCGACCGCCTGCTGATGGAGAAGCTGAAGGTGGGTGAGATTTCAGTGGCCAAAGGTTTGGCTGAGGCTCTAAACCAAGCCAAGATAACGCAGGACTCGGAGGTCATCAAAGCAGAGCTCGACGCTAGAGATCTAACTGCATTCCTAGCGGAGTTTGTCGAAGCATGCCCCGGCTACATAAAGACATACAGGTCGCATACTTAGAGGATATTCTCGAAAATGAGGGAAGGTTCGACCTCTCCCCGTTATCCTACCCTACTTCTGACTCCCGCCTCTGGCGAAAAAGAGTCATAGAGCTGTTGGACTTGGGTGTCAAAGAGCTCGTGTTACGTGGGGTGGGAGATCTATTGAAGCCAGTCGTTCTGGGGAAAGGATACCGAAGTATAGTTCTATTCTGTAGGTCAGGAGGCCTTGACTTAGCTGCTAAGGTAAGGCGGGCCGACTCTCCTCCCACAGACTTCCCACTCGAGGCATATCATATCTCGATAGCCAGCGGATTGGGAGTGGGCCCGAAGCTCTACAGCTGGTCTCCGGACATGATAGTGATGGAGATGGTTGAAGGGATCGGGATAGGGCAGGTGCTAAGGGAGAGCAGAGGCACCCTGCCCTTAGGAGATGTTATGGACCTCTGCTTCAGAATGGACACAAATGGACTGGACCATGGACAGCTCTCTGACCCATCCCATCACATAATGTTGTCCGGCAGAGGACCGGTGATAATAGACTATGGACACACATCAATGGCACGGAAGCCTCGCAACCTCACGAGTTTCATCTCATATATCCTTAATCGTCTTGGAATGGACGCTCGACCATATGCCTCTCTCTTGAGAAAATACGCCTCCGACTATGACGTAAACTTGTATGAGGTGTTGAAGCGAAGAGTCCTTGGGAATCTTGGAAGACTAAAATAAGTGGAGGTTTGGATAAGTGTTGATGAGGGTCCAAGATGATCTGGCAGCGATAGTGGGGGCAGAGAATGTGATAACCGATAAGCAGTCCCTCGAAAAATATTCCAAGGATATGGGAAATTTCGAGAGATGGCCAAGTGTCGTGGTTAGGCCGGGTAATGTGGAGGAGGTGTCGGCGGTTGTCCGCTACTGTTATGAGCGTAGGATACCCTTGACCGTCTGGGGCGCCGGCACAAGCCTCACCGGCGCTGTAGTTACTGACAGTCTAGTCCTAGACATTTCGAGGATGAACCGCATTCTTGGGGTGGACGAGGTCAATTACTATGCCCATGTGGAGGCTGGAGTTATACTTGAGGACCTGAATAGTGAGCTGGCGAGGCATGGGTTCTTCTTCCCACCAGACCCGGCCAGCAGCTTCATCTGCACTGTGGGAGGCGCCATTGCGGAGGGTGCAGGGGGGCTCAGATGTGTTAAGTATGGCACGGTCAAGGACTGGGTTATGGCACTGAAGGTGGTGTTGCCCAACGGAGCCGTGGTAAAGGTGGGCGAACCCTTAGCAAAGAACCGGGCTGGATACAACCTCACCCAGCTGTTCGTGGGAAGCGAGGGCACTCTGGGAGTTATTGTGGAGGCGTGGCTAAAGATAACACCCATACCAGACGCCCCAGTCAGACGGATGTACGCCTACTTCGACAGTTGGCGTGATGCTGGCAACGCCATTATAGACCTTAGGAGGTCCCGCATAATACCCAGAATGCTTGAGTTCTTCGACCGGGTAGGGCTTGAGGCAGCCAACAAGATGCATGGGACGTCCCTAGAGGCGGGCGAAGCAATGCTGCTGATCGATGTGGAGGAGTTTAGGGGCGACGAGGCAGGCAGGGTGTCCGAGATACTGAGACGTAATGGAGCTAGAAGCGTGAGGATAGCACGCGATGAGGGGGAGGCTGAGATGCTTCTCCAGATTAGGGCTACAATGTACCTAGCACTAAACCTCCTAAGCCACTCACGTGTCATAGAAGATGTATGCATGCCCATAGACAGGATAGTGGACTACATTGAGAAAGTCTATGAGCTCGCCAGCAAGTACGGACTCCGTATCTCATTAAATGGTCACGCCGGAGACGGTAACATCCACCCCTCTATACTATTTGACGGTGGAAACCCAGACGAGGTAGCTAGGGTGGAGAAGATTGTGGATGAGCTGATGGAATATGCAATCAGATTCGGTGGAACCATAACAGGTGAACATGGTGTGGGGGTGCAGAAGACCAAACATCTTGAGAAGCAGCTGCTGGCACACTCGGGAGCCGAGGTCCTGAAACTCATGAGAGAGATTAAGACGGTCTTCGACCCCTACAACATAATGAATCCGGGCAAGTATATTCAGCCGACGGGGGTGGGATGAGTCGAGAGATAAGGCGGTTGCAGTTGACCTTGGAGCCACATGGACTAGAGTGGCCGTAGTAAGGAATGACGGGACGATCCTCTCAATCAATAAGTGGGTGACGCCTAGGACGGCTTCTGCAATAACAGGGAGAATAGTTGAGCAGTTTAGAATGCTCCATGAAAGAGGTTTGGATAGGATGGCCAAGGTGGGCATAGCCGCCGTGGGGCTTCTCTCTGTGAAGAGAGGCATAATACTAAAGGCTCCCAACCTCGGGGGGATGAGAATCCCAATAGTTGATGCGGTGAGAAGTGTCCACGCTGGAGAAGTGAAACTTATCAATGATTGCAATGCCGCAGTGCTGGGTGAAAAGATGCTGGGACTAGGTAGGAATGTGGCCAACCTAGTCTATCTCACCATAAGTACAGGAATTGGTGGAGGGGCCATTGTAGACGACCGTCTACTATGGGGCAAAGATGGTAACGCTGCTGAGGTGGGACATATCGTGCTTGATTATGGCAGCTCCATCCGATGTGGTTGCGGAGGATATGGGCACTGGGAGTCCATGTGTTCGGGCGTGGGCATGATGAAGTTGGCCCGGCACATTCATGGAAGGACTCTGTGGGATAGCTCCAGTAATATTCTAGAGGACTTTCTCAGGGGTGATAGAAAGGCCCGTCTAGTGGTTGATGTGGCCTCCAAGTTGAATGCAGCTGGACTAGCAAGCGTCATAAATTCCTACGACCCTGACATAGTCACGGTGGGCGGTAGCTTGGGGCTATCCCAGAAGCACTTACTGGTGAGAATGGCGTCTAGACATATACGGCGTTACCAGACCGTGAGGGCCAAGATAGCTCCAACGCCGTTGGGTGAAATGGCGCCCTTGCTGGGTGCGGCCATGGCTGTTATACATCCAGACCTAGCTGGGGTATGAATTCTTAAATGCTCGGCTCGCACTTCTCGTATATGATGAAAGCGTTCATTCTAGGCACGGTGGGGACTAGGAGCGGACTTGTGGAGACACTCTCAGCTGTGAGAGCGGACAAAAACGTCAGGGAGTCCTACCTTATATGGGGGCCCTACGATCTGTTATCAAAGACCACCTTCGAAAACCTACAGCAGCTAGATTCTTTTCTCAACC
Source organism: Nitrososphaerota archaeon (assembly GCA_038891515.1). GTDB lineage: Archaea > Thermoproteota > Nitrososphaeria_A > Caldarchaeales > Caldarchaeaceae > HRBIN01. The sequence goes on from JAWAEB010000044.1 coordinate 7,429, forward strand.
TCATGAGGGACCATGGAGTGGTTGATACAAACACTATGTTGGTGAATGAGGGGGGACTATCCTTTGAGAAGACCGAGATGGAAGGTGTTAAGAAATGCGCCTACATATTTATCAAGATGAGGAGGCCTTCAGCCCCTAAGCTTTGGGAGAAGTATCTTAGGGCGATTGATGATGTTGTAGAGGGGCATGAGCTCTTTGGAATGTGGGACGTGGTCGTTAGTGTGGCTGAGGATGCCCGTGAGGAATTTTTTGATAGGGTTTTTAAAAAGCTCTGGCTTCTAACAGAGGTTAACATGACCTCGACCCACACAATGTTCACGGTTAAAGTCTGAAGAGCTTCCTAGCATTATCTCCCATTATCCGCTCCATCTTCTCCTTAGGCAGGCCCAGTGTCCCAATGGCCTCGATGGTGGTGCGGATAAACCTTTCTCCCTGCTCTGGTCCGAATGGATAGTCTGTGGCGAACACAACATGTTCGGCACCAAAAACGTCCAATCCACATCTCAGGGCGGGGACGTGTCCATATACGGCTGTGTCGTGGAAGATATCACGGTAATAGGACTCTACTGGTTTTCTGAGGTTGGTCTCACCCTCCACAGCCTCCTGCTCATATAGCTGGGCTCTTCCCAAGTAAAAGGAGGTCATTCCTCCGAGGTGGTGGGAGATGATCTTCAGGTTTGGGAATCTGTCTATGAGACCAGAGAAGACCATTCTAGAGATGGCTAGGGTTGTCTCATATGGCCAGCCGTAGAGATAGTAGAGTAGATAGTCCCTCTCATACCTCCTGTACTCGCCTACCAGAGGGTTGGTGGGATGGATGAGGATTGGGATATCCCACTTGATGGCACGCTCATAAATTGGATGCAACATGCTCGAGTCCGGTGACACACCTCCCATGTGGGTATATATCTCTAAGGCTCTCAAGCCGAGTTCGCCGACCGCCCTATCCAGCTCATCAACAGCCTCACCGCCAGCCAGAACCGGTACCTCGGCCACGCCAACAAACCTCTCACCACCCTTCTCTACAATCGCCGAAATCGAGTCGTTAACCGCCCTAGCAACCTTAACAGTCTGCTCGACAGATGCACCTAACGCTGATGGCTCACATCCAGGCAGAGCCACTGTGAGGACTTGGATATCTATCCCATACCTATCCATGTGGACCAGCCTTTTTTCCCAGTCCGTGAAGTGTGAGTCCTTCACAAAGAAGCCGACCCATCCACCGCTATCCCTGTTTATGATTGTCACAGTGTTGCTGGTGCTGTCATACCTGAGATCCAGTCTTGGGCAGTGGCTCCGTAGGGCGTCGACGTACTGGGGTGGGTATATGTGACAAAATGTGTCCACTATCATGCACTCACCATATTCAAGCTGTAGAAAAGGGTTCCCTCACCCAGGCAGGTACCGGGCGTATATCATGGCCGCCAACACTATCACCGTGAATATGTTTTCGGGGATGGAGAGTAGGAATAACCTCCTCCTCAACCTCCTAAACTCCCTAAACTCTGCAGAGTTCTCATCCAGGTTTGAGGCTGAAAGTATCTTCTGGCCCTCTATGGCGATCATGACCCGGTTCTTCCCAATGATGAAACCCAGAAGAAATATTGCCAACCCAAATATAGCTCCCACCATTATGGTGATCCCCCAAGGCGTCTGGATGAAGACTGATAGCTCACCTCTAGTCCTCTCCAAAGCAAGCAAGAGGCTAGTTATGAGGATGACCATGGCTGCGTTGCTCAGTACCTCGACCTGCCTAGGCCTAAGATAGGCGAAAAGTATTACCAGAACCAGTACAAGCCCCACTAGGAGGAGAATGCCCCAGATTGTAATCACCAGAGGGGCCAGACTCGCCTGCGTCCTCAGCATGGCAAGGGCTGTTCCAGAGCTTATAGTGAGCACTGCAGCAGTGCCGGTGACCTGGTTGAACCTTGGGAAGAGTCTGCAGAGTAACGATACTTCTGTGGAGCTTGTCGTACGTTTGATGGATGGGTCTAGGGTCAAGAGCTGGAAGAAGTGGGCTCCTATCCAGACGATCACTGAAGTAACGTGTATGAAATTCACTATTGGGAGGATAAGTTGCTGAACCATTGTAGGAATCTTTTTGAGGATGCTTAAAAAAGTTTCATCACACCGGCACTGTCAAGTTAAGGTTGTCCATGCCCTTATCCGCTTCTCCGATACCTTCGGCCTGTGTGTTGGGAAGGATGTGTTGAACTGTTTTATCCTCTTCTTCAGCTTGCTGAACCGAGACTCTGATGTTTCTTCTTCCGAATGTCTTCCTTCTCCTCATTCCCAGGAGTCTTATAGGCCATTCGTACCATCCAGCCCTGTCAGTATATGTTTGTGTATGTATCTCTGACTGCCTCCATCAACCCCATACACTCTCCTAAACCCCTACCCTTAGAAACCTGTATAGCTAAAACCTCCCTGGTCCTAACCTCCCTAGCAGCCCATAGATAGGCTCTTCCAGCCAGATTCCATACCACAGTCTCGTCCACAGCTATGAACCCCTCCTATTCTTACTCTTTATACCTCCAGCCATATGGAACCATAGCCTAACGGACTCGTGGCTTGCACAGAACCTCTGAAACCCTCCTCAGACAGAATAAAGCCTTACGGCGAGAGCCTTGACCCAAGCGGGAAACCTACATCTAAGAAAGACATCTCTATCGCTGAACAAACAAATCAGACGGGTCATGTCTACTCCCATCTAGGTTCACAGTGAAGGTAGTAGGCCTGGCCTTAACTTGACAGTACCCACCTGTTAAGTGCAACAGCTAAAAATTACCGCTGAAACGGAGAATCATGGTCTCCAAGACTTTGGTGGTCATTTTGGCTGCCGTGACAGTTGGCCTGCTCGCCTTTTTTGTAACTAGCACCCAGAACCCCCCAAAGACCGATCTGAAGGCTGACGTGACGATCCAGATACCTAGGGGAGCTTCCACCCCGCCCAGTGAATGGTCAGGAGGCATGGTCTTCGACAAATCATATTTTAACCCGCCCCTTATCAGGGTGGTGATAGGGGTCAACAGCACGGTGGGCTGGGTCAACTCGGATGAGGTCTCACACACAGCCACTTCCCTTAATGTCCCACAAGGCGCAGCCTCCTTCGACTCCGGACTAATGAAGCCTGGTTCAACATTTGTCACCAAGCTAACCGTGGCAGGTCGGTATGTCTATTTCTGCAGCGTACACCCATGGGCTGGCGGTGTAATAGAGGCGAAGTGACGCGTTCTAAGGACGTGGTAGGTGCTTCCATATCTGGTGCGGGTATATCGGTACGCTGGTAAGCCTTGGCCTGATTCCAGCCTTGAGTAATGCATTCTCCACAGCGTTGACAATGGCTGCAGGTGCTGCGATGGTGCCTGACTCGCCCACCCCTTTGACTCCTAAGGGTATGACGGGGGACGGCCTCTCAGAACTAAAAACCACGACTGTTGGCATTTCAACCGCTCCGGGGATCAAATAGTCAATGAAAGTTGTGGTGAGGGGGTGCCCATCCTCGCTGTACCTTATCTCCTCATATAGTGTGGAACCAATCGACTGGGCTAGTCCACCCAGCACCTGCCCATCTACGATGGCTGGGTTCACGCTGACCCCAGAGTCATGCGATACATAATATGCGAGAAGCCTCACCTCACCAGTCTCCATATCCAACTCCACAACAGCCAAGTGTGCGGCGTTAGTAGTGGCTCCTGAGACATTGAGCCTGCCCTCACTATCCGGGGCGCGGGATATGTTGGGAGCCTCATAGGAGGCAGTCATTTCCAGCCCTGGCTCCATCCTCTCCGGAAGCTTGTGGGGCTCGTTGTAGGCGATTCTAGCCACTTCCTTCAGGCTGACGAATCTGTCCATGTGACCCCGAACTTGTATCCTATCGCCTTTCATCTCCAAGTCGTTTGGGTTGGCGTCCAGAAGGGTGGCAGCAATTTTGAAAACTTTAGCCTTGATCGTCCTGCACGCCATCTGGACCGCCGTTCCCACCATTGCGCATCCTCTGCTACCCCAGAGTCCGGTGCTGAAAGGTGTAGAGTCTGTATCTCCCAGCCTCACTTCCACATCCTCGATTCTCTGACCCAACTCATCCGCAGCCACTTGGGCGAGGGTGGTGGCTAGACCTGTTCCCATACTAACAGCACCCGACCTCACTACAACGGAGCCCTCTGGGGTTATCGCAACTGAGGCCTGTTCGGTTGCCCCCCATTTCCCTGTCTGGAATGTTAGGGATGGGACGGTTGTCTCGGTGTTGCAAGCTATTCCCACTCCAACAATCTTCACGCCGCCTCCTTCCTGACTTTTCAGCCTTTCATAGCCTGTCTGGCTGAGGAGGGTTCTAAGAGTTTCTTGAGGGTTTCCACTTTCGATAAGTGTGCCGCTCACCGAGACGAATGGTATATCCGCTTCACTTACCATGTTGACCATCCTGACTGCGTAAGCCTCCATCCCAAGCTCCCTTGCAATGAGCTCCACCACTCGCTCCATGACTAGGGTGGCCTCGGGCTGTCCGAACCCCCTGTAAGCGCCGAATGGACATTTGTTGGTCACGACGCATCTAATCCTTGCCTCATAGTTTCTAAACTTGTATGGGCCGGGAAGCATAGAGGCCGTGACGATTGAGGTTCCGATACTGCTGTGGGGATATAGTATCCCGGCCCCTATATCCGTGATGATCTCATCCGAAACCGCCAGTATCTCACCCTCATCACTCGCACCGACTCTTATCCTGTGGTGCTGCTCTCTCGCATGGGAGGCTGCCGTAAGATTTTCCCTCCTATTCTCAACCCACTTGACAGGCCTACCAGTAATCATGGACGCTAGACAAACTGTTACATCTTCAGGGTAAAGGAGACACTTCTGTCCGAAGGCACCTCCAACATCAGGAGTTACGACTCTTACGCGGCTCTCCGGTATGCCTAGAGCTGTTGAAAGAAGAGCTTTCTCCACATGTGGGGCCTGATTGGATGTGAACACCGTGAGCTGCCGGGTACCAGAGTCGTAGTGGGCTAGTATGGCCCGGGACTCAAGGGGCGTAGGTGCTGCTCTTCCAATGGAGAAGGACTCGTCCAAGACGAGATGCGAGTCTTCCATAGCCCTCCCCACATCCCCGACCCTTAGACTCAGGCTTGCTGCCACATTGTCTCCCCATTCCTCATAGAGTAGGGGCGCATCTTCGTCTTGGGCTGCCATAACGTTGGTCACAGCTGGCAGAGGCTCATAATCCACCGCAACCTCGTCCAAGAAATCTTCTAGTCTGTAAAAGTCGTCGGATAGGACAGCCGCCACCGGCTCACCCACAAACCTTACCTTACGGTTAGCTAGGTAGTGAAGGGCGTAGGGCTTGACATCTCTAAGCGGAATCTCAACCTTGAACGGCCTGCATATCTTTTCAAGCTTCTCCCACGTGAGAACTGTGAGGCCAGACCTATACATGACCGACCTTATCAGAGCATGGGGATAGGGGCTTCTGACAAAGCTACAGTGCAGCATACTATCCATCTTTATGTCGCCAACGAATCTTGCTCTTCCGAGACAGTGTTTGAGCTGATCCCCAGAATAGGCTGATCGCCCGATATGTTTGTACACCTAATTGCTGTGGTGGGGTTGATTATAACCTTAAGCTTGATTCATAATGTTTTTGGCCAGTCTGGCGTAGTCTTGCTTCATGGTTGATAGTGTCTATGTTGGG
>JAWAEB010000045.1:0-12990 GCA_038891515.1 Nitrososphaerota archaeon
GGTTATAGCAGAGCTTGTGGCAGCAGAGCTTCTCCACAGACATCCCGGCTCGAAGATAATCGTCATGGCTCCCACCAAGCCTCTGGCTCTCCAGCATAGGGACAGCTTTCTCAAGCATCTCAAGCTTTCAGAGGAGGAGGCTGCGGCTGTGACGGGGGAGACGAGGGACAGGGAGAGGCTGTGGAGAAACAATGGGATAATGGCTTACTTCGCAACGCCTCAGACAGTCTGGAACGATGTTAGGTCAGGGCTTGTCGGCCTTGAAGAATACTGCCTGCTCGTGTTCGACGAATGCCACAGGAGCAGGAGCAGGTACGCATATGCACAGCTGGCGTCGTAGTTTACGAATGGCCTGTTGTGGTAGTAGATTCTGGAAGTTACTGGTTCTAAGATGTTTCCTACGCTAGAAGCTACCTAAACAACCCGACATTCCCTGAGAGGGCTATAAGGCTATGCTTATACAAGCCTAAAGTAATATTAGAGGGGTCCATGTATCAATGGGCTTTAAACAGCCTTCAAAGATTCTACAGATACCTTCTGAGCGCTAGGAACTACGGCAGAGAAGTAGGAACCTAAACAATATACTACCAAACCCTGTGTTAATGAGAGGGTTAACAAAGCTTATCTGGACACTATCTGATTTTCTGGCATGAGGTTTATCGGGAGAATACCACACGTAAACTTATATTGGGGAAAAAGCTGGAGAATTTCATAAATATACCATTTGATTCGAGCTATGGAATTCGATATGTGGAAGTGTTTAACGACCAAGCTGGGTTGTAGTGTTCACAAAAAACCTGGAGTATGGCTGGCGGTATGAAGCCCGAGTTCAAGTCACTCGACCCTCCTGAGACAGCCGGAGAGATAGATGTGGAGACTGCCAAATATTCCCTACTTTTGATGACCCAGAGGTAATACAAGTGTATGTTAAGACAGTGGGCATCTATTTCTCGCACTGCCTTTCGCTGAACCGCCACCATGACTTGAGGTACTGCTAGCCCTCCTGCAGACAATAGCTCGTTTTGCGTCTTAGACTCAGTATTAGAGGTGTATCTAGCAATAATTTTATGGAGTTTGCAATAAGTTGTTTTGTGTCATATTTCGCCAGTAATGGCATGCCACCATATGATCCTCCTGAGCCCACTCTAACTCGGGCTCGACCCTCCTACATTTTTCAGTCGCAAGCGGACATCTGTGAGCATATATACATCCCGAAGAGGAATAAGTTGAATACAATAGTTCACCTTCTATTTTTATTTGTCTGCTTCTCATCACGGTAGGTTCTGGCACCGGGATGCACGAAACCAACACATGTGTGTATGGATGCAATGGAGTAAGAAGAACCTTATCTGCAGCTCCCAGCTCAACCATTTTCCCCAAATACATCACACCCACTCTATCACTGATTTGCCTAACTACGCTCAAGTCATGAGAGATTATCAGAATAGTCAAGTTAAACCGGTTTCTAACATCTTTAAGCAAATTGATTATTTTAGCCTGAACTGATACATCCAACGATGATGTTGGTTCATCGGCTATGACAAACTGTGGCGAAAGCGCCAAAGCCCTAGCAATAACTATTCTCTGCCTTTGCCCACCACTGAACATATGTGGGTATTTTTGAATATCTTCAGGCCTTAACCCTACGGTGGCCAATAATTGCAACACTCTTTCAACGATAGATCCTTCATAGCCGTGGACTCGTAATGGTTCAGACACTATGTCGAACACTGTTTTCCTAGGATCCAACGACAAATAGGGGTTTTGATATATGAATCCTATTTCCCTGCGAAGCTGTCTTAACAAGCGTCCTTTAGCTTGGTTTATCTTAAGAGAGTTGAAAATTACTTCTCCTTCAGTGGGTTTCGTCACTCCGGATAAAATTCTTGCGAGAGTTGTTTTACCTGACCCGCTCTCACCCACCAATCCAAAGACCTCACCTCGATGTATAGATAACGTTACTCCGTCAACAGCTTTTATATGACCAAAGACGCGCCGCAGCAATATTCCTCTAGTGATTGGATAATATTTTTTCACATTGGTTGCTTCGACCAATGGTTCAGTCAAGGTGTGTTGCTCCACCCGTATTCCGATTCGTAGGCTAGGCAGCTAACGGCATGCGTCTCTGAATTAAATAACAATTTGGGCTGTATTATGCTGCAAATCTCTCTAGCTATGGGACATCGTGGATGAAATCTGCATCCCGTTGGTGGGCTCAACAAATCCGGAACCTCGCCTTCAATGACAGTAAGCCTTTCTGGTTTCACTTCGATTCGTGGAATACAGCTAATGAGCATACGAGTGTATGGATGTAGAGGATTGCTAAAAAGGGTTTGTACATCTGCGGTTTCAACAATCTTCCCCGCATACATTATCGCTGCCCGATCACACAGCATGGCCACGATTCCGAGATTGTGTGTGATCAACATTACGGCCATTCTTGTTTCCTCTCTTATTTTACGGATGAGACTGAGTATTTGCCATTGTATGGTCACGTCTAGGCTGGTGGTTGGTTCATCTGCGATTAATAACTTAGGGTTGCCGGCCAAGGCAAGAGCCATCATTATTCTTTGTTTCAATCCACCGCTAAGCTGGAAGGGATATTGGTTGAGCCGTACGTTAACATCTGCGATTCCGACGTTCTTGAGTAGCCTAATTGCTATTTCCTCCGCTTTCTTAAGCGAAACCTTGTTATGGGTAAGGATTGTCTCGATGAGTTGGTCTCCTACTTTCATCACAGGATTTAGCGAGGCCGCAGAATCCTGAAAAATCATCCCTATATTACGGCCTCTGATAAGCTGCATCTCCGACTGGTTTTTCTCTAAGAGTTCTTGACCTTCAAACTTTATCGAGCCGTTTACGATCCTCGCGGATGGTGGGAGAAGTCTGACTATGGATAAGGCAGTCATTGTCTTTCCACTTCCGGACTCGCCGACGAGGCCGAATATCTCTCCCTCTCTGATTTCAAATGATACTCCATCCACTACCTTTGCTATACCTCGTGATGTTTGAAGATTTATCGACAGGTTCTGTATTTCTAATAGCTTTCTCGTTTGTTTCATATGTTTCGTCACAGTTTCATTTTCGGGTCTAAAGCATCTCTGAGAGAATCACCGATGATGTTAAATGATAAAATCGTTAAGGTGAGGAAGATGCCTGGTATAGTAGCTATATGTGGTGCGTCAAGAAGAAAGGTTCTACCGGAAGATATCATGGAGCCCCAACTGGGTGTAGGTGGCTTTAAACCCAACCCTAGAAAACTGAGCCCGGCTTCAGCTAATATGGCCCACCCCATTCCGATGGTCGCCAAAACTATGAGAGGTGAAGTGGTGTTCGGTAGTATGTGGTTAAACAAGATAAACATGCTTGATGCACCCATCAGCTTGGTGGCTTCAACAAAGGTCATCTCCCTCAGAGAGAGGACCTGTCCCCGTACAACCCGCGCGTATCCGGGCCAGTTTATGATGACAAGTGATAGTATGACGTTTACGATACTTTGTCCTAAAACGGCCATCAAGCCTATGGCGAAGACAAGTCCAGGGAACGCTAGAAATATATCTGATAATAAAACTATTGCGGTGTCGATCTTCCCGCCGAAATAACCCCCCACCATCCCCAAAAGGATACCAGTCAAAAGCGATATGGATATAACTCCTGTGCCCACTATCAACGACACACGCGCGCCGTGAATCACCCGGGATAAAATGTCTCTGCCAAACTCATCCAATCCAAACGGATGTTCTAAGCTTGGGCCCTCTCTCCTTCTGCTGAGATCTTGAAAGTTTGGATCATACGGCGAGATGACGTCGGCTAAAACCGCCATCGCTACGATTGTAAGAATGAAGATTAACGCAGCCAAAGTGATCTTTATTTTCACCATATACCGTAGAGCTTCAGCGGTGCTGGAGATAACAGTTTTTAGGCGACCGATGATCTTTACAAAGGTTGACTCATTTGTACTGTATTCGCGGGTCAACATAGGCATACACCAAATCCACGACAAGGTTTATTATTACATAGGATATGGATGTAACAAGTAGAACTCCCATAACGACTGGGAAATCTCTTTGATTGATAGCTTGCACAGCCAGCCTGCCTATCCCCGGCCAACCAAACACCCATTCAATGAAGAACGCACCAGCAATGAGGAAACCTAATTGAAGGCCTAGAACGGTTATTATTGGAATGGAGGCGTTGCGTAGTGCATGTTTCGCAAGCACTGTGCGGTAGCTTAAACCTCTGGCGTAGGCAGCCATTATGTAATCCTGTCCCAGCACCTCCAACAAGCTTGACCTAGTGAGTCTGATAATCACTCCGGAAAGCCCTAACCCTAGAGTGGTAGATGGTAGAATTAGATGTTGCAAGGTTCCTGAGCCTGATACAGGAGTTAATCCAAGATAGTACGAGAAAACAAGTATCAACACCAAGGCAAGCCAGAAATCAGGCATTGAGGCCAAGAAGATTGACGCTGTTCTTATAGCGTGATCGGTTTTTCGACCCTGTTTAACGGCGGAGATAACACCCATTGGGATACCCACTAATATGGCTACAGCGACCGCCGAAAATATCAATGCTAACGTGTTAGGGAGAGCTTCTGCCAGCAGGGATGCAACAGGCTTGTTCGAGCCAATGCTTCTACCCAAGTCTCCCTGAATTAGTCGAAAAAGGAATTTACCATACTGTATAGGGATTGGGTCGTCCAGACCTAACTTGGCTCTCTGTTCAGCTATGAAGCTTGGATCACCTGAGGGCTGGAGTCCTAAGGCGTTTAGTATCGGGTCGCCTGGCGCTATCTTAATTAAAATAAAAGATATCATAGTTACTCCTATCATTACGATGACCATTAGTAGCAGTCTCCTTACTACATATTGTATCATACTGTCACCGGGTCAGAGTAGCTAAAGCTCTTTCATGTTGTTTTAGGTATCTATCCATACTTTTCCGTCTATGAATGGAGCCCATATTACGAAGCCATACCATTGATGCGGATGTACCTTGTAATTATTCACGCTGTCTGTTGACGAATGTATTTTGTACGGATAATAGAGGAAAACTCCATACGCTTCCTCGAGTACACGACGTTGCAGAGCGTCAGACAAACCTTTCTGACCCGCGGGGTCTGACTGTATCAGCATCTCTCTAAGCAACAGGTCAAGAAACGGGTCTTTCACATTTTGTAAGTTCCACTGCCATTGTCCAGTCCGTTCAGAATCGAAAAACTGGCCTACGACACCAAAAGGTGTGGGTGTTCCTAAACCAGCCCAATCGTGCAGAGCCAAATCATACTCTCTTTTGACCAACAATTGTTCAGCACCAGCGCCGAACTCCATGTTATTGATTTCGATCTGTATACCTATCTTTGCGAGCTGCGACTGTATAACTGTGGCTACAGGAAGACCCCAAGGGAAAAAGTTCAGCAGTGTGGCCTTGAACCCGTTAGGATAGCCAGCCTCTGCAAGTAGCTGTTTGCCCTTCTCGATGTCAGCGGTTTCAGGATATTTTCTCAACGATTCAGACCAATACTGTTTGAGGGCAGGAGGAATAGGCCCAATACCCGCTATTGCGTATCCTTCTTGTATGGCATCCACAAGGGCTTTCCTATCAATGGCATAATTCATCGCCTGTCTTACTCGCTTGTCCAACAGAGGTTTAGCACTCAGCTTTTCTTCATTTGCGTTAATTGATATCATTATCATTCTTGTCGGTTCTCCTAGGTAAATGTTTACACGGGCCTTGCCTTGTAGTCTTTTCGCATCAGTGGGTTCTAGTTGCGCCAGTTGTACTTCTCCTCTTTCTAGTGAAAGAGCTCTAACGGATGCTTCGGGGATAACTCTTATTATTATTCTGTCTATTAATGCCTTCGGCCCCCAGTACTCATCGTACCTCTCTAGGGTTGCACGGTCTCCTTTTACCCATTCAACAAACCTATATGGCCCAGTGCCCACCGCTGCAGCTGTACCGTAGTCCTGGCCATATTTTTCTACAGCGGCTTTCGAGACGATACCAGTGCCCCAAGTGAGTGCTGGCAGGAACTCAGACGTGGGATACTTTAGAAGAATACGTAGAGTCAAAGCGTCTAAAACCTCGATCCTTTCAACCATCGTAAGTTGGCTCTGTCTGGGCGAGGGGGTGGAAATAATTCTCTCAAGATTCCATTTAACTATGTCTGCTGTAAGAAGTGTCCCGTCATGGAATTTGATGCCACTCCTCAACTTAAACTCATATGTCAACGGGTCTAATTGCTTATATGATTCAGCTAGCCTAGGTACGAGACGCATCTCATAGTCGTAGGCTAGCAGAGTATCGTATATGTGGTTCTGTATCGTGTCGGTAAAGGCTCCCGCTTGAGAGAAGACTGGGTCAAGGGTTGGTTCATCTTTCTCTACGGCTATTACAAGGGTGCCGCCAGCCTTGCCAGTTTGCGTCACTGTAGTGGCTGGAGTGGTGGTTCCTATGGTGGTTGCAGTGATGGTGGCTGTTGCTGTTTGTAGCATGGTGAATGTGACGGTCCTTGATAAAGTGACCGTAGCTGGGGCCACCAAGCTCTGCACTGCGAACGATGTTATGAGGACGCTCAGAATTGCTGTGGTTATAACCGCAATAGCAACGGTTCTTACTGCATAAGTTTTAGATTTCAATTCAATTCCTCTGGATTGTATACCTATTTATAAGTTTTTCCCTAATTAGCGTTAGCATTGTCAAATTTCATTTATGCGATGTTGGTTATTTCCGTGGATTAGGTTGTGTTTATGGTGTTATGATCTTCTTCGAACACAGTTTTCTATGCTCTTAAGACATGTGAAGGTAGTCCGGTGATAGTGGTTGATTGTGGTCCATGGTACCAATGGGCTTCAATCAATCTGGGAAGAGAGTGCTCTCATAAAACATTTGAAGAACGGAGTACGGTACAGAGGTGGTTTAGGTAAAATAGAGAAAGGTCCGGCGAATTCCACAAGAACATAAAGACTGTCAATAGCATGGAAGAGATAGCGACAGCCAGATAGCGATAAAACAAAAAACTCCTCGAAACCTAGATGTAAGGTTGTAATACTTAATTGACTGCGCCAATACACTATACACGTAGTCTCTCTCCAAAATACTCGAGCAGACAGTGCTGGGCTAATGACCAATCAAGTTATGACTGTTCGTTCGCCCGTATCTTTCTTGTCCTTTCCCAATCTATCCTTCCATCCCTGATCGCTATGCCGTAAATAGATTCAGCACATTCTATTGATACGTAACCATCGAGGACATCTTCCAAAACTGCCTCAGGATCACGTTCTGATGGTTTACCCCATCCGCCACCTCCTGCAGTCTTCAACACACATTTATCGCCCTTTTTCACATTTGCTCTATATGTCCCGACCTTTTTTTCTTGGAATGAGCCAGCGTAAAGGAGCAGCGATGTAGGCTCTGCATCCCAGCCTCCGTTTAAACCCCATGGTTTTGTTTTGGTCTTTTTCATCACCGAGATTAGCTCTCCATCACTTGTGAATTTAATCTCCCGAAGGACACCCAAGCCGCCTCTAAATTTACCGGGAGCACCCGAATCTGTTATCAATTCTAACCTTTCGATAATCATAGCGGTTCGGCTTTCAAGCACTTCTATGGGGGTGTTCCTCACGACAGCCGAAGACCTATGCTGCAATGCGTTGGCTCCGTCGTGAGTCGAGCATGCACCCCATCCAACTGGCTCGTTGTTGCTGAGTGCGTAAAGCTTACCATTATCCGGATGAATCCCAACCATCATAAACCCTGGCACATCACCTCCCGATGACGCCGAAATCAAGTCGGGAAGACCCTTTCCCAACGCCTTGAAGACGAGCTCAAGCTGCAACATACCAGTCCAAAGGGTGAAGGTTGCAGACGGATATACAGCATGGAAGATAGAGCCCGGGGGAGCTACCACACGTAGAGGAGCAAAGTGGCCCGCGTTGGAAGGCTCTTCGGGCGTGGTTAAAGACTTGAAAATCATCCTACAAATTGAATAGGTCGCACCGAATGGCATATTGACGGGCCCCTTGACCATCGGAGACGACCCGGTAAAATCTACCTGAAAGATATCATCGCTGATCTTAACGGTGGCCCTAATAGGTATCATCTGGCTGGTTACCCCGTCGTCGTCTATGTAGTCCTCGGCACTCCATTCACCATGTGGCAATGCACGCAGAGCCGAACGACACTTATTTTCCCCTCCCTGCAGTATGATATCTATAGATTCCCGAACCGTGTCGAGTCCGAATTTTTCAATAATGGAAATTATTCTTTTTTCACCAGTCTTGATAGAAGCAATCTGGGAATGCAAATCGCCTATAACCAGGTCGGGCATCCTCGAATTGAACCTAATCAGCTCCAATATTTCTTTGTCCAACCTCCCTCCCTTACACACTTTCGTTCCAGGAAATATTATCCCCTCTTGATGTAAATCGGTTGAGTCTAAAACATAGCCGGCGTCCTTTGCTCCCAAGTCCATCCAATGGGCTCTAATGACAAGATAAGCCACTGGTCTAGACGAATTACTATGGAAGACGGGAGCAAAGGTAGTCACATCTAATGTATGAGCGGAGTTCCAGTAGGGATAATTCATGAGGACAATATCGCCGGACTCCAGATTTTGTTCACCTATGTATTCGACTGCTTTAACTATTGCGTAGTCGTTGGCTCCTATGAAGAATGGCAACCCCGGAGCTTCCGCCACAAGTCTGAGCTCAGTATCATACAATGAGATGCCGAAATCCAAGACATCGTATATAACGGGGTTGAAGGCTGTCCTGATAAGCGTTCTTCTCATCTCCTCTGCTACAGAGTTTAGATAGCTTCTGACAATCTCCGCGATTATTCCTTTGCGGCTCATTTTTATCACACTTCGATTATTAGACTACCATATTTGTCAACCGTCAGAGCTTGGCCGGTGTGAATTATGGTAACCGATACTCCTTCATCTATTACCGCTGGACCATTCACAACGTCTCCGTCGTTTAATGAGTTTCTATCAACAACCGTGAAATCTATAAGTTTGTCTAAAACCAAACAGTACGCCTTCCTTGTACCTATTTTTTTCTCTTTCAGATCTTTCGGATAGAATCTTAAAGATGGTTTTCTAAGAACACCTGTTGCAGTGACTCTAACGTTGATAACCTCTACATCATATGGCATTTTATGTCCATATCTCATATAGTGAAGTTGGTTGAACCGTTCTTTTACATTTTCGACATAATCGCGTGGATGTACATCCACTTCTAGTGCATGTTCTTGGCCTATATATCTCATTTCTAAACTTCTTCGAAGCTCTGTTTTGACGTAGTGCTCATGCAATTCAGTGATGGATTCGGACAACTTTGTCTCCATATCGTGAAAAATGGATTCGAACTTGATCATAGCTGATTCATCAAGTTTTTCCAAAACGGTCTGCGACATATCGCTCTTTATGTCTGCCATAAGCATTCCGTATGCTGAGAAATTGGCCGGAACGATCGGGATGACTACCCTTGGTACACCAACCTCACGGGCGAGAATCGGGGCGATCATAGGTCCTGCACCTCCGAAGGCGACCATAACAAACTCTTCTGGATCATGGCCTTCCTCTACGGTTATTTGTCTCACCGCAGAACAGCTATTTGCAATCATGACTTTGAACATTCCAGCCGCTGCCTCTTCTAACGAAATATCTAACCGGTCGGCTATCAATCTTTTGATTCCATCAACAGCTAACTGTTTGTTAAGAATCATTTCACCACGAAGGAAGCGAGCAGGTTCAATATAGCCCAGACAAACTGCAGCATCAGTTATGGTCGGCCTCGTCCCACCTCGGGAATAGCACATTGGACCCGGATCGGCTCCGGCACTGTCAGGACCCACTTTTAACAATTTTTCGTCTTCATCAATATATGCTATCGATCCTCCTCCTGCACCTATCGACCTTATATCAAAAGCAGTCAGCAATAAAGGATAGTGTTCTACATACGTTTGATGCACTACGTTGGCGTAATTGTTAACTATGGTACATGCATCAAGACTGGTTCCACCAACGTCGATGGAGATGACTTTCTTGAGTCCTAGAGAATTCGCATACTGTATTGCGCCTATCACACCTCCAGCAGGACCTGACTGAATAGTGCGTATGGGTGACTTCGTCGCTTGACTCGCAGTCATGACTCCGCCATCAGAACGCATTACAAGAAATATCCCATCAAATCCTCTTTCCCTCAACAGCTTTTCTAATTTCAATATGTGGCTGTTGACAATCGGCTTAATGTAAGCATCTAAAACAGTTGTTGCAGTTCGCTCGTATTCTCTGTATTCACGTGCTACTTCACAAGACAGCGATATTGATGCATCTGGATACAGGTCAAGAATAGCGTTCAGAACCTCATGCTCGTGTACTGGGTTCCTATAAGAATGTAAAAAGCAGACGGCAAATGATTTTATGCCTTCCGCATTGACCATGCGGTCGATCTCGTTTCTTAAGTTACTTAGGTCCAGTTCCTTAACTACTTCGCCCTTGTAATTGATTCTACCTGGAATGCCTAATATATGCCGCCGTCGTATCAAAGGTTTTGGCTTAGGATAATTAAAATTATACATGTGTTTCGGCGGTACATCTCCCCTACCTATTTCAAAAATGTCTCTAAACCCCTCGTTGGTTATGAGACCTGTGGAAGCTCCTTTTCCCTGCAATATGGCGTTGATGCCAAGCGTTGTTCCATAAATTATCAGATAAGTCTTGGATAGCGGTGTGGCAAGTTTATCTATAACGTTCAGCACGCCAACTGTGGGATCACGTGGCGTCGTAGGTGACTTCGCCAGTCTTAGAGCACCGGTGTTATCGTTAAATTCAACCGCGTCGACAAAAGTTCCACCTGTGTCGATTGCAATCCTAAAGTATTTCTCGGTATCTATCATTTTCGATCATTCTTCCTTTACATATGATTAGTTGTGGCTGCTCAAGGGTTTTTATGTCTTTTAACGGGTTTTCGCGTAAAGCAATTATGGATGCCTGAAAGCCAACGTCTATGCGGCCTAAATAATGGTCGGCTGCACAGAGTTTAGCCGCATTGACCGTGGCCGCTCTTAGGGCTTCTAGATGGCTCATTCCAAGCTCAACCATGAACTCTATCTCTCGTACAGTGGCGTTGACGCCGTCGTTCAGGTCGCCAGGAGGAAGATCGGTTCCGCAGACTATTGTGACGCCCTCGTTGAAAGCTTTGAGAAAACTTTGCGAATGCTTATCTTTTATTGAAAGGGCTTTTTCAATAATCGTCTCATCGAATCCGTTATTTCTCATCCATTCTGGCGACCGTGTCACACTTAAGGTAGGAACAAGATAGCACGCATTCTCTCTAAGAGATTTTGCGGCGTCCTTGTTAAGAATGTATCCATGTTCAAAACATTTTACTCCTGCCTCCACTGCTTCGATGAGTGCCTCAGAGCCGCCGCAGTGGGCCGTTACGTAAGTACGATACGAATGTGCAGCCTTTACAGTAGCACTAACCTCCTCTTGCGTCATTTGCGGAAGGGTGAGATCCTCTTCACTTTTCGCAATTCCACCTGTTATGAAAATCTTCAAATGGTCTGCTCCAAGCTTTAGCTCTCTTCGGGCCATCTTGAGAAACTGGTCTGGCCCATCGGCTTCCACCATCCCAAACCCAGCGCCGTGACCGCCTGTGGCTCCCAGACCCTTACCGCTTGCGAATATTGTTGGACCCTCGATTAAACCTTTATTAATCAAGTCGCGTAGGTAAATGTCTACTCTATGAATTTCACCCACTGTCCTAAGTGTTGTCACACCTGCTTTAACAGCTTTTAAGGCTCGCGTGTAGCATCTAAAAGCAGTGAAAGTCTCCGGTTCGTTCGGGTTTACCTCCTCGAATGGGAAGGGAATGGAGAGGTTATTGTGGACGTTTATAATCCCTGGAATTAGGTAAGCTCCCTCAAGGTCAATGACACGACCTAAATTGAGTCGTTTATCCTGCAAACGAGCTATTATATTTTTTTCTATGAATACGGTAGTGTCTGAGAGTACTTCTCCATTATCAAGATTCACTATATTGCAACCTTGAAGGCTTATTGCCGTCATGTCCTAAGTGTTATATTTTTCCTTTGGCCGTGGTATTTTAATGTTTTTCCCACTTACATGACATTTTCAACGAGTTATAATACAGCATTAATTATCTCCTGTCTTCAAAGGCTTGGAAAGTGCCCAGCTAAACATGGTTAAACCACCTCCAATCTTCATGGTGGTGAGGTGGTTTGAGTAAAGGTGCAGGTTGCCAGCAATTTGTCTTTTGCGCTCAGCTTGTTTGAGTCTCCGATAGTTTAGTATATTGACCGAACATCTTACCGTCAAGAGTTATATCTTTCATCCATGCCAGCTTGCGACCATCAAATGTAGAAACTACGTCCAACCCTTTTGAGAGGTTTATAGAACCCTTTCGTCTCTTAAGAATCTCACGTCATATCATTATTTTTAGTGTTTACCAAATCTTTTTCAGAATATATCAAAGACTTCCTAAAATCACGGCAAAAGACCATGAAGAGTCTTTTTATACTCCAAGCCGGCATACAAGCTACAATGAGGATGAATGATACTGCACCGTTTGCCAGAAATCCATTATAAACGGAGACAGACGCCTATACTGCGACGGATTATTGAGAAAAAACCCAAGTTTCGACAAGTCTCCGACGTATGACTTATGACGAAGCAGAGGTCGGCGGTTCAAGTCCGCCCCGGCCCACTCAGAGATACCCCATCACGGCTAATGTGGGAAACCTGTTGATGAACTCTGCCACGAGAGGCTTGTAGGTGTACGGGCCTCTGTCTGTCCTGGGCATCATCCTGACCGACATCAGGGCCTTGAAAGCCTCATCCTCCGACCCGTGCACACGTAGGTAGTAGATGGATTCCTCTGCGTCGAAGCTCTTCACGAACACGAACGGCAGGTAGAGGTTCTCAAGAACGTGCTCAGGTAATTTTCTGCCAAGCGCTGCTAC
>JAWAEB010000046.1:0-12620 GCA_038891515.1 Nitrososphaerota archaeon
AGTATCCTAACCGCGTTGACATTCCTCATGGGGGTCCTAGAAGTATGCGATGGTAAGCCAGTAATAGTAGTAGATAGAGGGCCATGGTATCAATGGGCTTTGAAGAGGCTTGGAATAGAATACTTCCATGAAACATTTGGAGTAGAGAGATGGTTCAGGGAGCTTAAAGACAGTCAAGAGTATTGAGGAGATAGCCACAGCCATAGCCCTCACACACAACACACTACTCAAAACCAAGACAGAAGGAGACGTAATACCTGGTTGACAGTACCATAATGCTAAATATAATTGTAGGCAATGGGTGGTGTGAATTCGGTGAATTCCCCGCTTAACACTGTTTTCGTTAGTATGTCTGCAGCCAGCTGGAATTTAGCCTGACCATATTTCTCATTGCCTATCCCGTTTCTTATTTTCATGAGCACTGTTGCCAGCTCATCCTTGAAAACCGCTGAGGTTACGATTCGTCCGTCGGAGAGTCTGACGCCATGTTTTATCCATTGCCAGATAAGCGCTCTAGCGATCTCGAAGGTTGCGGCATCCTCCATCAGGTTGTTGATGGCAACGCATCCGTTTCCGCGGAGCCATGACTCAAGGTATCGCAGCCCCACCTCTATGTTTGCTCGCATGCCTTCGGCTGTCCTCTCTCCTTCCGGGATCTTAAGGAGGTCCTCGGCGGTTATGGTGAGGCTGTCGTGTGTGACATGGAGTTGGTTGTCGACGGACATGTTTTCTATGAAGAGTTTTTTGACATAGGGGACAAGGTCGGGGGGAGCCACCCATGCTCCATCGAAACCTTGCGAGATTTCACGAAGCTTATCCTCCCTTACCTTTGCGAAGGCTTTTTCCTGTGCTTCAGGGTTGTTTCTTAAAGGCATCTGGGCCGCCATACCACCTATAGCGTAGGCCCCTCTTCTGTGACATGTTTTGACGAGCAGAACCGCTGCCGAACGTAGGAAGTGTGTATCCATTGTGAGAAGGCTGCGGTCAGGCATTAGATATTGCGGATTATGCCCAAGCCGTTTGATAAAGCTGAAGATATAGTCCCACCTACCTAGGTTGAGAGCTGTTACGTAATCTCTTAACTCGTAGAGAATCTCATCCATCTGGAAGGCGGCTGTGATGGTCTCTATTAGGATGCTGCACCTGACTGTGCCGTGTGGAATGTTAAGCATTTTCTCGGCATCTGCGAATACATTACACCACCATTTTGCCTCGATATAGTTCTCGATCTTGGGAATGTATATGTATGGGCCCGTCCCGCTTCTCCTCAGTTCGTGGGCGTTGTGGAATAGGTAGAGCCCGAAGTCGAAGAGAGCTGCTGGTATGGGCTCGTTTCCCAGATGGATGTGTCTCTCTTGTAGGTGAACCCCTCTAGGCCTGACCATGAGCGTGGCTATCTTATCCGATAGGGTGTAGCGCTTGCCCTCAACTGTGGTAAGCGCGATGGTTTTCCTCACGGGACTGTCAACTTAAGGTCTATGGCCTGGGCCTTCCCATTAGTTGTGGGTGAATAGAATTGGGGTCGGCCTAGGCCGTCTTATAGGTTTCTTCGGTGATAGAAATGTCTTTCCCCGTCTCAGGACGCCTCCGTGGGTCAGGGCTCTCGGCGTCAGGCTATATGTGGAGGGGCTCAGCCTCAGGAGGGTAGCGGGGATATTATGCGAGCTAGGATTCCAGGTCAGCCACGAGTCTGCCAGGGATTGGTTCAACAGGGCTGGTGAAGCCTTCTCACTTGTAGATAGGCGTAGGCGTGGACCGATAGCCGTAGACGAGACAGTAATCCGTAATCTCGTCAGGAGGGCCTATCTATGGGCTGGAATAGCCGAGTGTATAAGGTTCCTTGAGGTGGTTAGGGATAGGTGCGCTAATAACCCTACCGTCTACACGGATAGGGCTCCATGGTACGGATGGCCTATGAAGGTTCTGGGCTTGAGGAGGAGGGTAGAGACGTTCGGCAGGAGGAACACGATAGAGTCATGGTTCAGCGGGCTGAAGAGAAGGATAAAACAGTTCAACACATGCTTCCCAACACACAGGCCGAAGGTATCGGAGAAGTGGATAAGGGCATGGATGACCTTAACTTGACAGTCCCCTCACAGCATCCATCAGGTTTATCTGTCCCTGCAGGGTGTTCTCCCAAACAGGCGAGAATGAATCCTCAAAGTCGGCCATGAATATATCGGCTCCCGAGTTTAGGGCGTTTATCATCATCTTCCTGTCAACTGGGCCGGTTATCTCCACATGCCGTACCCTAAGGTCTCTAGGTATCTCCCGCACCTTCCAGCCACTCTCTCTGACCTCCCTTGTCTCAGCGGGAAACCCAGGCCTAACACCTTTCCTAAGGGCGGCCGCGTCATCCACCCTCTTGGCCAGCAGTATCCTGAGCTTGGGACCGTGATTCTCCACTAGGTATTGGACGAAGTCAAGAGCCTCCGGTGTTAGAACCTCTCGAAAACGGATATCAAATACACCAGTCACTCTTATGGTCTGTTCTGACAATAGGGGCTCGTCTCAGATGAATTGCTCCCTCTCCGTTGACTTCTCCATAGCGGCAGTCGCAGCTCCTTCACCTTCCACGGCTTTCAGGACCTCATCGTAATAGTGGACGCCTACATAGCTCTGGTGTTTGAACGCCCTGTATCCATGCTTTTCCAGCTCAATCTCCACCCGTTGGAGCTGTGCGTAGGCCGGCATGCCCCTCTCCGCCAAGTCTCTCGCCAGCTGGAAGATGTGGGTATTTAATGAGTGGAAACCTGCGAGTGTTATGAACTGGTACTTGTAGCCGTATGAGGCTAGCTTACGCTGGAAATCCACTAGGGTATCCGAGTCTACGGTTTTAGCCCAGTTGAATGAGGGAGATAAGTTGTACGCGAGTAGCTTCTGCGGATATTTGCTGTGAATGGCCTCGGCGTATCTCTTCGCCTCTTCTAGGGATGGCTTGGAAGTCTCAAACCATATCAGCTCCGCATATAGTGCATAGGCTAGTCCCCTGTCTATCGCCATGTCGAGACCTGCCTCAATCCTATAGTATCCATCGGATGTTTTGCCTCCTCTGATGTACTTGCTGTCCACAGGATCACCGTCACCGGTGATGTGACTAGCTCCAATAGCATCTGTCCTTGCGATGATGATGGATGGTACTCCCAGCACGTCGGCTGCAAGCCTAGCCGAGCTTAAGATACTGATGAAACGCCTTGTGGGCACGAGTACCTTGCTGCCTAGGTGTCCGCACCTCCTTTCACCGGGTGACTGGTCCTCGAGATGGACTGCGGCTGCACCAGCCTCTATCATTGATTTCATAAGCTCGAAAGCGTGCAGCGGCCCTCCGAAGCCAGCCTCACCATCCGCTATGATTGGTGCGAAGTAATCCACTCTACCTTTCCTTTCGAGGGTTTGTATCTGGTCCGCCCGCTGGAGCGCTTGAACTATCCTCTTCACAAGGAGTGGAACACTGTTATATGGGTAAAGGCCGAGGTCCGGATATGTCTGTCCGGCCACGTTCATGTCAGCAGCCACCTGCCAGCCGCTCACGTAGATCGCTTTAAACCCAGCCTCCACCATCTGAACCGCTTGGCTCCCTGTCACGGCTCCAAGGGCGAAGACGTAAGGCGTGGTGTGGAGCATATACCAAAGCTTCTCCGAGGCCTTTTCGGCTGTGATATATCTTACCGGCCATGTCCCACGGAGCCTCAGGACATCCTCGGCCGTGTATTTTCGAACTATGCCCTCCCATCTCTTACTCCGCCACTTCTCCTCAATCTCTGAGGCTGTTTCGCCGACGTGTTGGGGTTTCATTTCACATCGATGGTTTTCAAGCGTTTAAAAGGTGTATTTATTGATGTCGTTTATATTCGAGCCCTTTAATACATACCAAAATGTTATAGGATAGCTGTCCTACGTACCGATCATGGATGTACGTAAGCTACAGACAACGGTGGGAGGCACCTATGTTGTGACACTTCCAAGGGAGCTGGTCTCCAGCCTTGGGCTCTCCAGGGGTGACATGCTCTCCGTCCACCTCGAAAACGATAGGATTGTGCTGGCTCCCACTGTCATCAAGCCGCCAAGCCAGAGCAGGACGATAAGGATTGAGGATTTCCCAGACCCCAAGATGCTCGAGCTGGCCATTGTCAACCTCTACATAATGGGGCATGACTTGGCCGAGATAGTCTCGAATGGGAGTATGCGGCTAAACCAGAAGAAGAGCATTAGGACAGCTACTGATGGGCTTATGGGTGTGGAGATAATTGAGGACTACTCAGACAGGGTTGTCCTCCAGACTCTAGTTGATCCATCCAAGTTTGAGGTCAACAGCCTGCTGATCAAGTTCTCCACGATCTGTAGGGCTGTGTTGGATGACGCCCTCAAGTCGCTTGAAGTGGGTGACCGATCCTTGGCCAGTGACGCCTTTGAGAGGGGACTTGAAAGCACACGTCTCTACCGTCTCATGATGAGAATATGCTTCCAAGCCCTCAGGAATATCAGGGTGAGGGATGCTGTAAAGGTTCCAGACCTCACAAGCCTCGTGGTTAGGATTATAGCCGTGAGGGAGATGGGCCGCATAGCATATTATTCCATGAAGGTGGCTGAGCGTGTTGCAGAGCTGGACACAGGGGTTCACGGGGAGATCGTAGATGGGCTGAGTGATATGGGTCATGTGGTGGTGGAGATGCAGGAGAAGGCCATCAAGGCCTTGGTGGAACATGACCCGTCAATGGCCAGCGAGGTGATTGACCGGATGTCCGAGGTTAGAGAGCTTTATGAGCGGCTCTATAGGATAATAATAAGGAGACCTGAAAGGGAGGCGTATATCCTAGGCTTGATTATAAGAGCTGTGAGGGCTGTGGCGGGATACGCTGTAGCCTTAGCTGATGATGCTATACTAGAGGCCTTCTCCCGCTAGCATCTCCAGCTCAAGGGGCTTTGAAAGGTGTCTCCTAGCGGAGGTGGCCACTTCATAACCTCCCAGCCCAACAGTCCTCTCTTCGGGAACTCTAAGAGCCATACTCGACGGCACCCATCTCCCACATCTCTTACATCTGTACCCACGTCCCCGCCCCCTAGACTTCATGCTCCCACCGCAATCCTCGCATTTGGGGGGTCTCACGAGATATGACTCGGCAAGCGCCAGCACCTCCAGCTTCTCGAGATTAAGTGTGAGGCCCTGCTCCTTCGGCTTCACGCCTCCAGCCACCCTCACCACATCTCCCACCCTGAGGCCACGGAGGACAGTCCTAAGACGACCAGTCGGTCGGTAAGCGGCGCATATTAATTCACCGGTCTCATCCCTCACGGCGATGAATGTATGTCCGCCCCTTATCGTCCAAGCGGGCCCAGATATAGTGGCGGTGACCACTCCATTGGAGTAGGGCTTTAGTTGTGATATCTTGGCCGGAGTTATATGCATATCTGTGGCCTGATTTGTCTTGAAGACCAACACTAGCGCAATATCCTCTAAGAACTTGAGCATCCCCAACCCCTTCAAGGCGTTTTCAGCCGATAGGGCCCTTACCCCAGCTAGAACGGGGCATGGTGTGTGGGGTGTGACACGTATCTCACCGGTCTCCAAGTCTAGACTGTCAAATGATATTCCACATCTCTGGAGCTTGTGGACAGAGTCTCTATCTACCCTGCGGACTGTGCCCCAGTTCTCCCTAGTCCTATAGGCTATCGCCTCATATGTGTGTGGGTAAAGAGGGCATCCTATGGAGGCTAGGGCTCCCACCACACCTCTGCCGCCGTTGATACCGTAAAGCTCCACACCAGTCTCTTCTGCCACATCCCAAGCCTCACCCACCTCAACCATCTCCCTAACTGCCCTCAGGCCGAACTCAACGATTCTGGACGGTACCTCTCTAGATGCTAGGAATGCTACTCCGGGCTGGGTGTCCCCATACCCCCTCTCATAGTTGGTCTCTACGGTCTTCAGCACCGTCCCTTTGGCCTCTTCCAAAATATCACCGGCCAGACCCACCTGAATCGAAACTGCGGCATTTCCACGGGTCTTGTATGGGCAGTTGGGGTTGAGTCTGACAAGATGCGGATAATCAAGAGGCACCGCACCCATCGCTGTGAGCCTCTCCAGTACAAGGGCGGCCACGTAGGTGGTGCACATCCCGCTCCTGGAGTCAGTGTCATCCAACCCGATGTGGAGGTGGGTCTTGAGCGTGGCCGACAACCCTAGCTTGTCTTTAGAATATGTCTATATAATGCTAAATGGCAAGACTGGGGATAGAAGGAGGTTGACCACCCTAACACAGTCTAGGAAGCTCACGTCAGAGGATGTCTCACTCAGCTACGCCGAGATAAGGAGATATGGACGGCACCTCATAATACCTGATGTAGGCCTTGAAGGCCAGAAGAGGCTGAAGGCTGCCAGCGTGCTGGTGATAGGGGCAGGCGGGCTAGGCTCACCTCTTTCCCTATACCTAGCCGCCGCCGGTGTGGGTAGGATAGGACTGGTTGACTTCGATGTCGTGGATGAGAGCAACCTGCAGCGCCAAGTGATCTACACTGCGAAGGATGTGAAGAGGTCCAAGTTGGAGGTAGCTAAGGAGAGGCTGACGGCCTTGAACCCCCACATAGAGGTGGAGACATATGAGACTAGGCTGACATCTGAGAACGCTATGGAGATACTCGGCGACTACGACGTGATAGTGGATGGCACGGATAACTTCCCCACCAGGTACCTTGTGAATGATGCATGCGTCTTCCTCAAAAAACCCAATGTCTACGGCAGTATCTTCAGGTTTGACGGCCAGGTCTCGGTGTTCGACGCCCAGAGAGGGCCGTGCTATAGATGCCTCTACCCAGAGCCTCCGCCACCTGGGCTGGTCCCCAGTTGTGCAGAGGGTGGGGTTCTGGGTGTATTGCCCGGTATTATAGGCACCCTGCAGGCCAATGAGGTGATAAAGATCATCCTGGGTATTGGCCAGCCGTTGCTAGGTAGGCTGCTCCTATTTGACGCTCTCCAGATGACCTTTAGGGAGCTGAGAGTTAGGAAGGACCCCAACTGCGTCGTATGCGGTGAGAACCCGAAGGTTAGGGAATTGATAGACTATGAAGCTTTCTGCGGTGTGGGAGTGGCGCCGCAGCATCTGGACAGCAGCATGCATATAACGCCTGAGGAGCTGAAGGCCAAGCTTGACAGGGGTGAGAATGTAGTTCTTGTGGATGTGAGGGAAGAGGTGGAGTATGAGATATGCCACTTGGAGAACGCCCAGCTCATCCCCCTTTCCAAGCTACCGGAGCATGTGAACAGGCTGAGCCTAGTGGATGAGATTGTCACCTACTGCCACACGGGAAGCCGAAGCAGCCTAGCCACAAAGTTTCTAAGGGACTTGGGATTCACTAGGGTCCGCAACCTAGCGGGCGGCATAGACGCCTGGGCTGAGAGAGTGGACCCTAGCATGCCCCGCTACTAGCCTCTATAGGGCTTAACCACCAGAGCCCCATCCACAACCTCCACAGATATTGTGGCCCCCTCCTGCAGACCTAGAGTCGCGGCGTATTCACTGGGTATGGTCACACGTCTGCCGGACAGAACCTTCTGAACACGCGCACCACCGCTCCCAATAGTTGATACGGCGGGTTTGTTCTCTGATGTTGTGGGCGGAGGTGGTGGGGGTGGTGGAGGACTTGCTAGGTGCGGCTCAAGCTGCCCCTTTCTTCTTCTGGCAATGTATGCTGTGGCTGCAACTGAGCCTAGGGCTATGAGGCCTGCGGCCTGAGCGTATGCGATGTTTCTGTTGAGGATGTTCTCTTGGCTGAGGGAGTTGTAGCTGAGTTGGAGAATATCATACGACCTTCGGGCGTCGTCCAGCTGTTGCTGTAGCTGTCCAATCTGTATGGTGGCTGACTCGTGTCTGTTCCTCAACTCGCCGTATATCGTCTGAAGCTGGCTATAGGATGCCTGTAGGGACTTGAAGTCGTCTGAGAGGCTGTTATAGTCTTCCAGAAGTTGCTGATACGTCTTGGAGAACGCTTCATTCTCCCGCCTGAGCTCCTCATACCTTGTCTGGAGGTTTTGAAGGTCCCCCAAGGTCTTGAGATATTTCTCATTGAGGGATTTGAACTCGTCGCTGAGGTTTTCATACTCCCCTCTCAACTTGTTGTAGGCCTCCTGCGAGATTCCAAGCAGAGCCTCCAGTTTAGCTACTTCACGGTTAAGAGCGTCAACCCTATCCCTCAGGAAGGTCACCTCAGCCCTCAGCGAATCAATGGTGGAGCGGAGGTTGTTAATCGTATTCATCGCCTCGTTTAGATCTCTCAACACCTCATCATATGTGCTCTGCCTAGCCACAGCCACCAGCCAATTGTGTGTTAGGGGCTCGGCGACAGCGCTGCGGGTATAGTTGGAGAAAAGTGATGCCACTATGACCGGGTCGCCCACAACCCTGCTGGGAACACAAACGATGTAGACCTTCTGGATTGTGTCGCCTGGAGAGAATGATGTTGTGGTTGAGATTATGGTGTCTGAGAGGAGTGTCTGGCTTCCCACTTCAGAGACGTATGTGACTGTGAGCTTAAGCTTGTCTATGTCTATGGTTCCGAGTATTGTGGTCTGGAATCTGAGAGTGAAGCATGAGCCTATTTTGACCTCAGGCGGATAGTTGAGGGAGAATTTGACCCTGCCGTCGTCCACTATGGAGGAGAAACCGTCAGCCAGAATAGGAAGAGGGGTCAGGGCTAAAGCCAGTAAAACCAGTGGCAAAGCTACCCTTTTCACGGAGGGATATATCTATGTAGCGGATTTAAGCTTATCATGTTCTAAATTATGGTGTGATGTCACGGGACATCACATACTGCGGGCCCTTGGGGTAGCCAAGCCCCTCCATGAGTAGGTGTGAGTTGCACCAAACCTACTACAATGGTAATACCTAGATAATGACCATGTATACGTTTTGGCTGTGATGCCGCGTGATGCTAAAATCCCATGGTTTACGGAAGTGTATTCCACGTGTACCCTATGATGAATAAATCCCGGCAAACCGAGAACTTGGGGGAGATAAGCCGTAGTTTTGCGGAAGACCAAGTGTACAAGTACCTGTTGAGAAATTCCAACCTCACTCGGAAGCAGGCTGAGACACTCATATACGACCTTGTAACATCACAGGGTGTCAAGCTCTCAGCACGGGAGAAGGCCAGCCTGAGAGGTGTTAGCAAGGGCGCATTCGTGAGGACTAGACAGCAGGCCAACCGTAACATCCGTAAGGCGCTACACACCCTACTGCTCCTGTCATACCTGGGTATCATGAGGCTGCCCAGCTATGACTGGTTTTTCCAGTTGGGTGAAGCGGCTGAGGAGAAGGATGCTGAGAAGCTGAGAAGCATGCTTGAGGATCTGTCGGGAGTAATGAGGTGAGGATTATGGAATATGTAACCATTTTCTTCGCAGGATTGATGGCTGTCCAGACCATAATCTTCCTCATCATATTCAGGCGGGCTGTGATGCAGCTGGATATCACAAGGTTGGAGGCTCTAGCTGCGAGGCTGAAGGAGGTCGAGTCCCGGCTAACCATGGGCGTTGAGAAGTCTGTAGAGGCGAGGTCTCCCAGAGTGGCTGAGACAACCCTGACCACCTCGGCCTTATCCGCCCTCAGGCTAATATATGAAAAGGGGAGCGTGACCTCAAGTGATGTCACGTCATCACTCCAGCTGAGTAGGGAGCATGTGGCACGGCTTCTTAAGAACCTCTACGAGATGGGCCTAGTAGCTAGGGATGGGAAACCCTTCAGATACATCCTCACCGAAAAAGCGAAAAGTCTCATAGCCAGTTCCTAACCTACACCACCACATAATCCCTCGTGTCATAAATCCTTGGGAGCGGTGTCCTAGGCTAGGCCTCGAGAGTCGGGTTGCTCTGGCGGAGGCTCTGTTCTTCGTTGATTTCACCAGATGATTCCGGAAAATCAAAAACCTTCTTGGGCTTTATGAGAAAAACAATGGAAGATATAGCCGTAGACTTGGGATGGCTACGACGAGTCGTACAATAACATTTTACAAAAAGACGAAGATAACCGCAAGAGACACAGTAAAGGTGCTACGGATGGTAAAAGACGTGCTGGCTGGGTCTGACGGAGGGGAAAAGAACCGTATGAAGGCCGGGTGCTTATAGATAGAACACTCACACGGAGTGCTTCCACATACAACGCCCGACTTATACGGTTCTCTTAGACGTTGTCAGGTTGGATCCCCAGCCAGACCTTTTATATCATGAAGCCGTAACTCGGAGTAATAATGCCCACTAGGCATATAGCAACTGTTCTAGACTTCTTCGTACCTGTCTATAAACCGCCTGTACCAGCCAACATACTCCTCCGGTGTCACGATATGGATTTGGAAGGGTGTTACCTCGCCTAGCTCCCTAGCTATACCCGCCCTCAGGCTGATCCTCCTGTCCAAGTACGCGGCTTCGCCTGTTATTATCAGCACGTCTATGTCGCTGTCAGGCCGCATAGAGCTCTTGACGAAGCTTCCGAACAATAACACCCTAGCAGAGGGGTCTTGATGCCTAACCAAATCTCTTATCGCCCTAACATATTTCCATACATCTTCATGGTACCGCCGCTTCTCAGCTCTTATCTCCCGCAACAAGTCTGTCAAATCTTTTCCAACCATTCGAAAATCTCCCTGAGTTTTGTGGAAAACTCCAGCGCCCTCTCAGCTATCCCCCTTCCATAGCTCCTGGGCATATATCTAGACGATATGTAGGATTCCTCTAGGAGGGCTAGCACTCCATATTCCTCCTGTAGAACTCGGAAACCCCCTCGATTTCATATGTTTTGGATAACTGTCTAAACAGTTCTATGGGCGAGTAGGTTTTAGGAAAATCACCCAACCGCCGATATAGAAGGTGCTTGAGGTAGAGTTGCATAAATTGCTCCACATGGAAGAGTACGAGGTCGTACTCCCCCCTCTCAAAGTCCATCTGGGCGTCGGCCAAGAAGGCTAGAGCCCTCCTCCTAAGAAACTCTCCCTCCACACCCAATCCTCATCCCAGAATGTTCGGCTATAGCTGTTCTTAAGGATGGGTTCTTTGGGCTTACAGGTCCACATAGCCGTTTCCATAGGCTTTGATGACCTTTATCAGGTGGGTTGATAATCTGACATATGACGCCGCATATGTGAGGGGCATTGGCC
The DNA here is from genome assembly GCA_038891515.1 of Nitrososphaerota archaeon. GTDB lineage: Archaea > Thermoproteota > Nitrososphaeria_A > Caldarchaeales > Caldarchaeaceae > HRBIN01. The sequence goes on from JAWAEB010000046.1 coordinate 11,143, forward strand.
ACCCCCCCTGGACTGTACGGCGAACGGGGCCATGTTAGGGGCAATCACTATCATGAATCTTTAATACTACTGTATGTAAGAATTTATCATGAACCATCTCCGGAAAATAATGCCGCTTAGCACTATTCTCCTTATCGTTCTAGGGTTTGCGGGGCTGGTTTACAGCCAGTCAGTCATAACAACCACTACCACAAGACTCGTAACCGTTCAGCCCACAACATACATCACCGAGACAACAATCAGCGGTACAACAATAGTGGCCACTCTCCAGATACCCAGCTACACGCTCCTCATGGAGGTGAGGTCGCCTGACCAAACCTGCACCGTAACGTTCACTGCCCAAACGCCTCCAGCGGCCATAACCATACCGGGCACAACCATAGCAGTTCCAGGAACAACCATCAGTACCGTGTTCACAGTGCAGAGCATCGAAACGACAATGACCGAGGTGGAGGGTGGGACAACGGTAACAACCACGGGTTTCGAGATGCTACCCATCGTGACCGAGGGACTCACACTAACCATGCCAGTCTACGGTGTGGGAAGTGAATTTTGTGACCAGATAACGGTCACCAATATAGTCACATACATGGTTGACTCGGTACCTGCAACAATCATAATAGCTTTTGAGGGTATCTCCACAACCTTTGGAGGGACCACCATCTCGATGGAGTTTCCTGAACTTGACCTGACTACAACGATGCTCAGAACCAATACTGGTGTTACGGAGCGCTTCACTACGAGATTTCCAGGAACCTTCTACACTACAACCCAGACTATCCAGCCCACAACCATTAGAGAGACCGTCGTCAGATCTGGCACCACGAGCACCGAGCTTATAACCATCATCATGACGCTGCCGCAGACCATAACCACCACGCCGACGACACCCGGTCTGACAACCACCAAATTACCGACCATCAAACAGACACCGGCTGGACAGTCACCCGCCATGTGGCTGGGCATCACGATACTCGCTGTGCTCCTGGTGGTGGCGGTGGCTTTGGCCGCTGTAGTAATACGCATAAGACATTGAGGCTTATTCAAACCATATGAAGATAGGGAGGTGTAGGGTATGTCTGGGACTAAAGCAGAGGCTATAACAGTCATGAGAAACCTCCGCCAAAAATAGATAGATGTATAGTCTTCATCCGCTCACCGATAAAACCCTCCCATGACAAGAGGGGGGAAAGACCTAGCGTATCTAACGCTAGGTCAGAACGGATGAAGCGCCGACCATGCTGTGCTATCAGCATTGCTGAAACTCAGGGGTAAGCAATATATGTCTCACGGGGGTTGGGTGGTATGGAGCGGGACTGTCAACTTAAGGTCACCCATGCCCTTATCCACTTCTCCGATACCTTCGGCCTGTGTGTTGGGAAGGATGTGTTGAACTGTTTTATCCTCCTTTTGAGCTTGCTGAACCAAGACATTATAGCGTTTCTCCTACCGAGCGTCTCTACCCTTCTCCTCAAGCC
>JAWAEB010000047.1:0-11646 GCA_038891515.1 Nitrososphaerota archaeon
TTGAACAAATAGGTCTGCCAGTGATTTGTTTGGAATTTCTATCTCATGCCTCACTCCGGGGGGATAGTGTTGCCGCCATATTGCACCAGTTACAAGCCCTATGGACATGCATCACCAATATGAGCTTGGAGTAGAAAAGTTTTATGCTGGGCGGATAGCTGAGCTAGGCTGGTATGGTCTCCATAGTTTACAGCCCTATTAAGGAAATAATCGTCATGGAGTATATCAAATACCCCAACGCGGAGGAGCTTATACGGAATATGGTGCTCGCACCTGGACAGCCTGCCGTACTTTACTGGGCTGAGGGCGTGGTCTTTCTGCCGGTTCCCGTGAATATGAACAACGAGAAGATAGTGGATGAGATGATGAAAGGGCGGCTCTACTGGTTTATCGTATCCTTCGCACCTATGAAGAGCTATAGCCCAATGCTGGCCGCCGAGAAGGGGCCAGAGGCCATGGTGATTAATGTCTCACGGAGCAAGGTGTTAAGCGAGGCTGCCAGATGGCTGAAGGATAGACTTGCTGAGGGCTAACAAGTCTAGAACCCAGTGGGCCATCCTAGCAGAGTAGCTCTTAACCATCCTATAGTTAATGAGCCTCAGGCTGAGCCCTTGTTGTGCCGCTATGGAGGTGCATTCTTGGAAGAGCTGTTGCCACCCAGCGTTTCTACCAGCTAGTTCGTGGAAGTGGATGACCGAGCCAGAGGGTTTGCACAGCCTCAGGGCCGTGGGGATAAACTCGATGGTCCCCTTGAGATAACCCATGACAACCCTGTCGGCCCCGCCCACAAGCCCGTAGCTGGGACTGTTGCGTGCGTCGTCCAGTATGGGCGTGACCCTGCCTTCCAACTTGTTGAGATGGATATTTCTCACAAGATATTCATACGCTGTGGGGTTTATCTCAAAGGCGTAGACATGCTTCGGCGAGGCCTTCACGGCTATGGGGACTGTGAACTGTCCTACACCTGCAAACATATCCACTACGACCTCACCGGGTCTCACCTGTGAGGCTAGCCTCATCCTTTCATGACTGTTTCCGAGGGAGAACATGAGTTTGAGCACATCTAAGAGGTAGCAGCAGCCATACTCCACATGCAACGTCTCAGTCTCGTTGGAGCCAGCCAAGACCCTCGCATTGGGAGTCCTCATAGGACCGGTTACTCCATAAACCCTGACCACTGAGCGTATATGAGGGTACTTGGAGAGGATAAGCTGGCCCACCGTATCCTCCTGCATCACAGAATTTTCGGCTATCCTCACCACAGCTATGTCGCCTATGAACTTGAGGCTAAAGTCTCGACCGCCCACGTTTCTCCCTATATGCTAAGACTTAATAAAGGGTGGGCACGCTCGGGTCACGATAGAGCCTTGGGCGGTCCCAAAAAACCCACCATGACGCAGGCCTCGAAGGAAAAGAAAACGCCGGAAAAGAAAGAGGCTGCACCTGAGAAGAGCATTCTAGGCCTCACACTCCCAGATGGAGTTGAGTTGGTCTCATTTGTGAGGGGCTCCAAGTATGTCACACCCTTCCTTTTGGCTGAAAAGTTTGGTGTGAGACTCTCCATAGCCAAGAAGGCTTTGGCGGAGCTGGCCGCCCGTGGTGTTGTGAGACAAGTTGTCGGAAGCAACCGGCTCAGGATATATCAGCCAGCGGCTCCCACACCATCTCAGAAGCAAGAGGAGGTGCAAAAGGTGAAGCCCGCCAAGGCTAGAGTGAAGAGGTCTGCTGGGGATAAAGCCTCAGCCTCACCCCCTGGCTAGCTTTCTCCAGAATCTCCGCACCTGTGGCTATCTTTCCCACCCTAACGGTCTGTGCCCTTGCCGCATGTTCTCTGAAGGCTATTCCGAGAATCTTGGTGGGTGGCCAGTAGAATATATCGCCGGTGGTCAAGCTTGATGTGGTTTTCTCAGCTCCCATGTTTATGTCTGTCAGGATGTAAATGGCTGACTCCCACTTGGCTATATATCCCTCTATGGGCATCTTCTTCAGAATGTATGTCACAGTGTTAGGTGCTAGAAATCTATGCAATTCGCCTTTAAGGGTACAGAGCCTCTCCACATCCACCACCACAGCTATTCTCGCAGTAGGCAAACTACTCACCATACATCTCCATCTTGCCCAGATAGTTGGAGATGATGGGCATGATATCCACTCCACGAATCCTGTGAAGCCCACCCCTAGAGCAGGAGACCTCGTCAAACCTCTCCACACAGTCTCTTCGTACATCCGGACCCCAGATAAGAATAGGGACTGGGTCACCTCTATGCTCGCCTATCTCTGACGGTGTCGTATGGTCTCCTGTCACGGCTATGTAAATTTCCCCAGAGCCTGCCAACTCATAGAGTGGGCCTAGGGATTGTGAGACCCTCTCAATCATCTCCTTCTTCCTTGCTGGATTACGGTCATGGCTAGCTGTATCAGTTGCCTTCACATGCAAGAGGACGAGGTCATAGCTCTTCACGGCACTCATAACCGCCTGAACCTTAGCCCCAAGGTCTGTGTCATAGGTCCCTGTGGCGCCAGCTACATCCATCACATCAAAGCCTGCAGCCCTACATACTCCCCTGTAGAGCGCCCCACCCGCCACCACGGCACACCCCACACCAAACCTCTGTTGAATGGGCTGAAGGGCTCTAAACTGGCCAGCACCCCTCAGGATGAGGTGGTTGGCCGGAGGCAAACCACTTCCAATCCTCTTCCTATTTATCTCATGGTTCGCCAGTACTTGGGAGGCTTTCCTAAGGAAGGTGATGAGGATCTCCGACGTTGTCCTAGCCTCCTCAGTGGAATCCATGGGGTTGGGCTCGATCACCCTAGCGCCTTCCTGATGTGGGTCTGTATCAGCCACCCTGGGCGAAAGATGGGAGCCTCTCAAGACCAGCACACCTCTATGCTCCACGGTGGGCTTGAAGATTATCCTCACATCCGGATGATCTGGCAAGCTCATCTCTGACAAATCCCTTGCTAGAGCGGCTGACTCCTCGCTGGTTATTCGTCCAGCCCTTCTATCCACTATAACCCCATCAGGTCCTACGGTGGCAAAGTTGCATCGGAATGCTACGTCGCCGCTCCTCAGATCTATCCCAGCACCTAGGGCCTCAAAAGGGCCCCGTCCCGGATAATTGTCAAACGGATTGTAGCCAAGGATTGCTAGGTGCCCTGTGTCGCTCCCATTGGGCAGCCCAGGTGAGATCACATCCACCAACCCAGTCTCACCCTCTACGGCAAGCCTATCCAATAGCTGCTTCCTAGCAATCTGCAGGGGTGTCATGCCCGAGAGGGTCTTACAGGGACGGTCCCCCAAGCCATCCATTATGAGTATAACCGCCTTCATCATATCCCAAACGCTTGGGCCTTGTATAAGGATATCTAGGTAGCGGCTCTGTTAACTTAGGTATTTCGATGTAGGGATTATTCCTTCCTAAGGCTTAGAGCGATGAAATCTCGCCTACCATAATACCTAAGTTAACAGAACCCAGCTTGGCCCGGCAATGCTTTTTAAACAGTAGAGAAACCAGTGTATTGGAGCCTTCACGGATGGCGCTTAGGGAACACAAATACAGAGATATAGAGGAGCTTCCGGGAGTGGGGCCTGCCACCGCTGAGAAGCTGAGGGAGCTGGGCTTCACAACCGTTGAGTCTATTGCAACCGCTGCCGTTTCGGAGATTGTGGCGGCAGGCTTTAGTGAGAAGAGAGCTCTCGAACTCATATCCTCTGCAAGGGAGGCGATCGAAGTAACGTGGGTGACGGCAAAGGAGCTGGCCGAATTGAAGACACAGATTGGAAGGATTACCACCGGCAGCAAGAGACTTGACGGACTGATAGGCGGTGGTGTGGAAACCCAAGCCATAACCGAGTTCTATGGCGAGTTCGGCTCGGGAAAGTCCCAGCTTTGCCACCAGCTCTCGGTAAATGTCCAGTTGCCTGTCTCAAGGGGCGGCTTAAATGCCTCAGCCCTCTACATAGACACTGAAAATACTTTCAGGCCCGAGAGGATAGCTGCTATGGCTAGTCATCTGGGGCTTGACCCTGAAAAGGCGGCCGAGAAGATAATATACGCCGAGGCATACACGAGCGACCATCAGATGCTCCTCTTGGAAAAGGCTGACAGGGTGATAAAGGAAAACAATGTAAAGCTGGTCATAGTGGATTCTCTTACGGCACATTTCAGAAGCGAGTATCTAGGGAGGCAGCTGCTGGCGGAGAGGCAGCAGAAGCTGAACAAGCACATGCATAAGCTGATAAGGCTGTCCCGTGCCTTCAACGCTGCGGCTGTGGTCACCAATCAGGTGATGTCCAAGCCTGATGATTTTTTCAGCCAATCAGCGGTCTATCCTGTGGGAGGTCACATCGTTGGCCACACCAGCCACACCCGTGTCCTCATTAAGAAGGTTATGGGAAAGCGGAATAGGATTGCCAGACTAGTCTCTAGCCCATACCTACCAGAGGGCGAAACTGTCTTTACCATAACCGAGAATGGTGTCGAGGATTTGGAGGAGAGTGAGGTGAGGTAAGCGTGATCATACCGTCGTCAGAGATACGGATTTTCCTCAACCAGCTCTTCCAAGGACACATAGCGGAGTCAGAGCGCATCCTAGCCTCGCTAAAGGCTAAGTACCCCGCAGAGGCCAGATACTTCCAAGCCCTTGAGGGAATTCTTCACTCATATGTCAACGATGACCATGACTCGCTCATATTCACAATCTATAGGAGGAGGGAGCTCTGGAGGAGGAGGGCCGATATAGGTAAATATATAGAGAAACTGGCGAAAAGGGCCGACACGGTTGACAGTTATTTCAGCGCGTGGGTTGAGGTTATAAGGCTCTTGGACAGGGTGGCCAAACCCCACAAACTAGCCCAGAAGGTTGAAGAAGATAATCCATGAAACTAGGAAAACTCCTGCATAGCCTCCCGCACCGTTGAGATAGGTCTTCCGCCTGCCGCTCCGAGAGAACCTTAGCATACCCTCAGATAGTAAGATATAGAGTAGGATAGCTGACAAGATTATCGTAATAGGTCCTTGGGCCAACTGTATGGAGAGTAGGGCAGCGGCGTAGCCATATATCAGCCCTACAGCCACCTTGAGCCAGTAGATTATGTCGTCAACCCTCACAACCCTATGGGCCATGTGCCATGAGATAAATGTGATTTGTGCGGCTTTCGATAGAAGTGTTTCGCCCAAGTTGGCCGGCTGTACGGTATCCTCCTCTGCCAAGCCACCATCAGCATGATCGGATGCAAGGCTTTACAGTCATAAGGTGGATCTATGATGGGATAGGTGTGCGTCCTCTAGGTGTGTGATGGGGTTGGTCCAGCTGAACGCTCTAGAGCTCGCCATCCTTGTGGAGGAGATTGGGAAGGCTATTTTGGGTGGATTGGTTAGAAACGTCTACCAACCCACGAGCTCTGCAGTAGTTTTGAAGATGTCTTCTGGTGGAGGTACTCTAGAGCTGTGGGCAGTAGCCGGTGAGTGTGTTTTCTACACAGACTTGGAGGTGGTGAAGCCGCCTCATCCTACATCTTTCGCCACATTTCTCAGGAAGGTCCTCAACGGTTTGAAGGTCGGGGGTGTGAGCCAGCTGGGCTCTGAGCGAGTTGTAAAGTTGGTGTTCGGTGATGGCTCTAGGGAGATGGTTGTCGAGCTGATGCCGCCCGGCAATATCTTCATCCTTGATAACAGCAAGATAGTCAGAATTATGAGGCCTGACCTGGCCAGGGCCAGAGGCCTCAGGCCAGGTCAACAATACATGCCGCCCCAGCCTAGATATTCGTACATGATGGGGCACGCCGAACCCTCACTGCTTAAGAGGTTGAGACCGGATTCACCCGTTGTGGCATCTCTCTCGAGGGACTTGGGCCTAGGCGGGAAGTTCGCTGAGGAAGTTCTGGCTAGGTCGTCGATTGATAAGAATGTGCTGGTTAGGGATTTGAGCAGCAGTCAGGTGGATGAGATTCTCAGCGTTCTGGTAGGCTTGGAGCGGGAGCTTCGGAGACCAAGCCCGCGGGTTTATATGGTTGGCTCTTCTCCTATCCCGGCACTCATTCCACTCCAACATGTCTCGGCTGAGTTTATGGAGACATCCAGCTTCTCCGAGGCGGTGGCACGTTCCTATCTCACCCGGATGAAATATGAGGAAATGATGGTGGTGTCCAAGCCTCTGAGGGATAGGCTCCAAGAGTTGGAGAGGCGTTTGGGTGAGAAGGAGAATGTAATAGCAGGTCTTAGGGTTAGTGAGAGGAGGTTGGGTGAAGCTCTAAAGCTCCTAGAGGCTTGGGCGGGCACCCTCTCCACATCCCACCCTGTTGAGGGGTCTGGACTAACCGTGACTTATGACGGCCGCATGATGGAAGTGAGGGCCGGTGAACATGTATTCCGACTGAGGAGAGACTTGTCTATCCGTCGCCAGATCTCCCAACAATATGACGAGCTTAAGAAGATCCGGCAGACCGTGGAGAGGCTTGAGGAGCAGAAGACCAAGATTATGAGAGAGATGGATGAGATTAGGAGGAAGCTGGAGCTAGCCGAGCCCGCCATACCCATGATGCAAGAGGGGTTGAGGTGTAGGTCTGCTGCTACATCTAGGGTAAGGGAGTTCATCTCCAGCGATGGATATAAGGTGGTGTCCGGCCGTGACGCCAGGACAAACATCAAGCTACTCAGGAATATGATGGGCCCAAAGGACCTTATACTACATGCAGAGATTCCAGGCTCACCCGTCACCGTTGTTACGAATGGCTCCGAAGCGCCCTATACCACGATGGAGGAGGCAGCTCAGTTCACTGCATGCTATAGCAGGGCATGGAAGGAGGGGTTCACATCTGCCTCAGTCTACTACGTAGAGCCCGCCCAAATCTCCCTCTCAGCACCCTCTGGAACCTACCTCCCCAGAGGCTCCTTCATGGTATATGGGAAGCGGAGGTTTATCGAGGTGCAGCTCCGACTCGCCGTGATAGGTGGGAGAGACAGTGGGATTCTGATCGTTCCCCAGCTAACCGCCTCGAGGATGGGCCTGAAATATGTGGAACTGCGGCCCGGAAAGACGGAGTCTAGTGTCGCTGCGCGCGAGGCCCTACATTTGATCTCGGCTCCAACCGGTAAGGAGATGGTTGAAGAACTGGCTTCCAAGATACCGTATGGACGATGCTCGGTCTTCGTAGGGGACAAGCTTATTAGGACTTGAGAGAGAGTGTAGTGGGGTTGAAATGGTCCGGCCTGTTACGTTGACGGGTGAGGTGAAGGTCAGGGACGTGATGACCAGTCCAGTCATTGACTGTAGCGAGAATGACACGGCGGTGGCTGTGGCTGAGAAGATGAAAAAGTATGGTGTTGGAAGCGTAGTTGTGACCAAGGACGACGAGCCACGCGGCATCATCACTAAGACAGATATTGTATGTGAGGTGGTGGCCAACGGTCTTGACCCGAACCAGATTCTGGCCAAGAATATTATGACGTCCTCTCTCCAGACGATTGAGCCCGACGCCTCTATAGACGAGGCCATTAGTAGGATGAACAGGCTGAGGATAAGCCGTCTCGTGGTTGTGTACAAGGGACGTGTGGCGGGTATAGTTAGCATCAAGGACATTCTGCAGGTGACTCCTGAAATAGTCAATATTGTGCGGGAGAAGATGCTTATAGGTAGCTCATCAAGCCCACCCCAGTCCTCACCGGTGGAGGGCTACTGTGACTCATGCGGTGAGTGGTCGGACATGCTCAGCCCGGTGGATGACCAGCTCCTCTGCGAGGAGTGTAGGCTGGAGTTGGAGGAGTCTCGGAAGGGTCATTAGCACGGTCATGAAATTCATCCTCGACACCATGCTTGGAAACCTCCTCACTTGGCTCCGTCTCCTAGGACATGACACTGTCTATTGGCGTGGTAGTCGTGATACGGATTTGATAGAGGCGGCCGTGTCGGAGGGCAGGACCATCTTGACGAGAGACAGCCTACTGCATCGTAGGGCCCTAAAGTGGCACGCCTCCTCCATCCTTCTCCCTACATCGGAAACGCTAGAGGCCCTCAGACTAATACAGTCTATGGCAGGTATTCGGATGACCTTTAACCCAGCCAGTACTCGGTGTCCAAAATGTAATGAAAGACTTGAGATGACTTCTGAGAACCCGCCTCGATGGCGTTGCCCGGGATGCGGAAAGGAATATTGGATGGGAGGTCACTGGCGCAACATAGGCATTGTGCTAGAGGTTCTTTCCCATGGGTGATGGGAGTTGCTGGACCACGAGCTTGGCATGGTTGCAGTTGGACTGGCTAGAAAGTCTATAGAGGCCTACCTTGTCGGCAAGAATGTCATTAACAGGTCTGCGGCGAGTGGACCTCTTTCTGAGGAGCGAGGTGTGTTCGTATCCCTATACACTCACCCCAGTGGTGAGCTGAGGGGGTGTATAGGCTTTCCATACCCGGTCATGCCCCTATCGGAGGCACTGGTTAAGGCTGCTATTGCAGCAGCCACTCAAGACCCTAGGTTTGAGCCCATGACCATTGAGGAGCTGGACAATGTCGTGGTGGAGGTGAGCATACTTTCAAGACCTGAAGAGATCAAGTATGGAAACAGGAGGGAGCTGCCCCGCTTAGTTAGGGTTGGTGTGGACGGTCTGATAATTGAGACACCCTATGGATCCGGTCTTCTTCTACCACAGGTGCCGGTGGAGTATGGATGGGACGCTGAAACATACCTAACCCATCTATGCCTCAAAGCTGGGCTCAACCCAACCTACTGGCTCTACGGTAGGATGAAGCTACTGAGGTACACGGCCCAGATATTTAGGGAGAGGGAGCCCGGCGGCGGCGTGGTAGAGGTCAAGCTCGGTGTCTAGCGATGCGTTTTCACATGGGCATATGCGGGATTGGATTAGGACATGCTTCACGCTCGGTGCCGGTGGCTAAAGAACTGCTTGGAAGAGGTCACACCATCTCCCTCACGGCTTACGGCGATGCGCTGAAGCTCCTAGAGAGGGAGGGCCTAAATGCAGCAGCCAACATTTCATTGGGATACGGCGTATCCCATGACGGGGGCATCTCAGTAAAGAAAACCATTCTCAAAAACCTCTCTCTACCCATCAAATTCACGGCACAGATAGCTAGGGAGATTGCTGTTATGGATGCTGTCAAGCCGGCCGCTGTCTACAGCGACACGAGAGCCTCCACAGTAGTGGCGGCGAAGTCACTTGGGCTCCCCGTCCTAACAGTCCTAAACCAATACAATATACCTCTCGAGGTGAGGAGGTATCGGTGGATGGCTGTAGTCGTTGAACGGATGATTCAGGCCCCATCCCTCATCTGGAATATGTCGGATGTGATAGCTGTCCCAGACTTGCCACCACCACACACCATCTCCATCTACACGCTTAACATGGGAAGAAGACAAAACGGCAGGCTCGAGTATGTGGGCCCGCTCATCACCAAGAGGATACTGGGTGAGGATGAGCTGCAGAGAATCAGGAGAAGATATGGAGCAGAGGATAGAACTCTAGTCTTCATCCACATAAGCGGCAATAGACCAGAGAGGGTGGGGTTGGCAAACAAACTAGTACCAGCCATTAAGGACCTGGTGGGCTACCGCTTCATCATCTCTCTAGGAAACCCAGAGGGGCGGGAAAGGGCAGACATCGGCGCAATTACCATCTTCGACTGGGTCGAGTCCGTGGATGACCTGATTGCAGCCTGCGACATCCTAGTTGCACGAGCAGGACTAACCGTCATCTCCAAAGCCATAGCATATGGGAAGAGGCTCATAGTCATACCCACGCCCCTCCATGGAGAGCAGATTAGAAACGCCCGAAGGGTTGAAGAGCTGGGCTTCGGCCTATTGGTGCAGGAGGAGGATCTCAATCTTAAGCAGGCGTTGGAGGAGGTGGACTCGGAGGGAAGCTTCCAAAGAATTATTGAGGAGCTGTCTGTAATTGCGTCAAGGCTAGGCGGCCCGTCGGCTGTGGCTATGCTTTTAGAGGAGCTGGTGGAGGTTATATAAAACTTTCCCATAACCCTTAATTTGTGTCCATTCCCCAACATATCCGCAATGGGGCAAGAGCGTGGGATGTTCCCGCTCGAGGCCCGGCTGGGAACAGTTCTTGGGCTCCTCGAGCTGGTTGTAGCCTATGGAGGTAGGGCGGACTTGGCCCTTATAGCTAGGGAGTTCCGAGCCACCCTCGACGATATCCTCTCTGCATCAAAGGCGGCGGAACAGCTGGGACTCCTCAACATAGTGGATGGCGAAGGTGTGGTAACCCCGCTCGGTATAAGGGTTAGCAGAAGCTTGGCCAAGGGCAAGAAGAAGATACTGAGGGAGCAGCTGCCCACATTAGAGCCGTTTGCCACAGCAATAAATCTGTCAAGAGAAAAGCGGGAAGGATTCACAACCGAGGACCTTGCTGCAGCCTTGGCAAAGGATGAGAGGCTGGCTACATATGGGGAGAACATGGACGCTCTCCACGAGCTTATAGTCGACTGGATGCTATATACTGAACTCCTCAATTATGACGGAGACTCGCGAGTCTTCACATCTAAGACTAGGAAGCCTCATCAACCTAGCTCATCAGAGTAAATATCTTGTCAACATAGTCATAGAACTCGCTGCTCCTCCTATCCCGGGGACGCTGCAAGGGTATCTCTAGCTCACCAGCTATCCGTGCCGGCCGTGAAGTAAGCACTACAACCCTGTCGCTCAGCTCCACTATCTCCTCAACATTATGGGAGACTAGAACGACTGAACTCGGAGGTATGGCCTCACTCATGCGCATCATATCCACCTCACGCCGCAGAGAGACTGCCGTGAGCGGATCCACACTACTGAAAGGCTCATCCATCAGAAGTATATCCGGGTTCGTGACAAGGGCCCGGGCTAGTACAGCCCTCTGTTTCATTCCGCCACTGAGCTCGCCGGGATACGCCGACTCGAAACCTGAGAGCCCTACCATATCTAGGAAGGCTCTGCTCCTCTCAGTCATCTCTCTCTCACTCAGCCTGTCCACACTCCTAAGAGCAAGCATCACGTTCTCCAGTACGGTGAGCCATGGGAATAGGGTAGGTAGCTGGAAGACAAGGGAGATGGCAGGTGTGGGGCCTTCCAATGGTCTGTTCTTGTAGAGAACTTGGCCAGCGTCAGGCTTTATGAGTCCGGCCAGAATCTTTAGAAATGTAGTCTTACCTGAGCCGCTGGCCCCAACTATTCCGAGGAACTCACCATACTTCACATCTAGGCTTATGTCACGTATCACCTCCAGCACGCCACCCTTTCTCGTCCTGTAGCTGTGACTAATGTTTCTAGCCTTGAGAATTGCCTCAAGCATGTGGACGGCGCTGGTCTCTGTCTCAAGCATAGCCATACTCCCTCACATCTTCCGTCCTAAGTTTCGAAACCACTAGGTCATATAGTCTTTTCCAAAGCCCTCTGTTAAGAGCTACTATCACAGCTGACATCACGAGAACTATTATCACCACCGAGGCTATGTCACCCCTCTCCACCTCAATTGAGAGTAGCTTGCCAAGCCCCGGAGCTGAGATTTCCTCACGTATATCACCTATGACAATCCTCTCCGCAATCACCAGAGCATTCCACGCACCGCCGGCTGCCACCACACACCCGGTCACTATGGCTGGCATAGCCCTCCAGAGATATAGGTATCTCAGCCTGTC
>JAWAEB010000048.1:0-11632 GCA_038891515.1 Nitrososphaerota archaeon
TGACGGCATCTGGAGCCTCGTCTTTAAAGGTTTTCATCTCAAGGCTTTATTCTGGACCTGCGCCATGATCTGCGCCGGTTGGAGAACCTGACATCCCGCCTAGTCCTAGCTATGACCCATGTGGGTACAGGCCAAGCTCTCCTAAGCTCCCTTGCCAGCCTTTTCTTGAGGGGGAGAACCTTAACCATCTACCCACAGCCCATTGGACCCAATTTTAAGTTTAACATGATGTCTGGGGGAGACTGTCAAGTTAAGGTCTGGCTGATGTTTTCTTCTGATATGATGGTATTACCTTTACTCTAGAATGGTTTATAAAGGGATAAATCTGTAAAAGAACAGACCTCCAAACAAAAACAGTTAAAAGGTAAACCCACACAACCCTAACTTGACAGTACCGTCTGGGAGATGCCCATATATATGGATGCGTGGGCCTAGGCCCGAAGAAACACTTGAGCAGCGGCGGAACCCACTCCCCAGCACCCAAGACATACATAAGAGAGGTGGTTCTAGAGAACTTCATGTCCCACGAGTACAGCAGAGTCACCTTCTCACGTGGATTGAACATAATAGTAGGGCCCAACGGCGCTGGCAAGTCATCCATACTTCTGGCCATCTCCGTGGCTCTTGGACAGTCATATACCGAGAGAGGGCATAGGTTGAGCGACCTTATTCGTAGGGGAGCCGATGCCGCCAGGGTTGCAGTTATACTGGACAATAGGCCGGTGGACGGTGTTAGGCCCCTCTCCCAGATCAACTCTGACAATGTTACCATAACTAGGTTCATAAAGCGGAGCGGTGACTACTGGCACTACATAAACAATAGGTTCAAGCCCAAGGCCGAGGTTGAGCACTTCCTCTCGAAGATTGGAATAAACCCCGACAACCTCCTGATTGTGATGCACCAGAACATGATTGAACAGTTCGTGAGCAGGGATAGCCGTGAAAAGTTATCCATGATCGAGGAGGCTGTGGGGGCACGTGGGTTGAGGGAGAAGATAGTTGAGGCCGAGAATAAACTCTCATCACTCTCAGCTGAGGAGACCATAATAAGGAAGACACTCGAGGAGGCTAGATCTGCCGTAGAGTTCTGGAGAGCTGAGTATCAGAAGCTATCGGTCTATAGGGAGTTGGAGAGGCAAAAAAAGGAGCTGGAGACAGCATATCACTGGGCTTTAGTCAGCGAGGCGAGAAAGTCTAGGGATAGGGTTGAGGAGAAGATAAGAGAACTGAACGAGGCCGTCAGTACGATTGAGGAGAATGCTGCAGCAGAGAGGTCTAAGGTCTACCAGACCGTGGGGAATGTTTTGGAGAACTTTAGAAAGGTTGACGAGTCCATATTGAGGGAGGCATTGGAGAGGCTGGTTCACCATGCACGGGAGCTAGGCTCGCTGGAGGAGAGGGTTAGGGTGTACAATTCGAGGATTTCCGAGCTGAAGCAGGAGCTGGCCCAGATCGAAAGGGAGCTAGCCAAGCGGGTGGAGGAGGCCATGAGGAGAGGGCCGGAGGTGGAGGTATCTAGAAAGCCTCAGGAGTTGGCTGAGGAAGTGAGGCAGGTGGCGTTGCAGATGGCTGGGCTTGGGACAATCTCCCAGGAGAGCGAGGACATGTATCTTGTGGCCGAGTCGAAGTTCAGGGAGACGGAGCTTAGGGCTGCCCAACTCAGTGAAAATGTGCGTAAGGCTATGGAGGAGGTGGAATATAGGAAGGAAACCTGGCGGTCCTTCCTAAGGTCGCTGGTGTCAGATGTTGAGCCGCAGTACAGTCATATCCTTTCCCTAGTGGGCGGTGTGGGACGTATAGAGTTGAAGTCCCTAGATGACATAGGAAGGGCGAGCATAGAAATCTTCGTGGGGTTCAGGGGTGTGGAGCCTTCTCTGCTGAACGCGCACACACAAAGCGGCGGTGAGAGAATTGTCGCCACGCTGGCCTTCCTGCTCGCCCTCCAGAAGTATGTAAAATCTCCCTTCAGAGCCGTGGACGAATTCGATGTCCACCTAGACCCACTCAATAGAGATAGGATGATAAACATTCTGACCCGCACTGCGAGGGAAGATAAGAACATACAGTATATTATGATAACACCTGGTCGGGTCCCGTTCACGGAAGACATGAACGTGATCGTGGTTCAGAATGTGGAGGGTAGGTCGGTCGCAACAGTAACTATCACTGAGAAGGTGGCCGCAGATGGCTAGCTATTCTAGGTCGGTGGCCCGTGAAGAGCTGGCTAGGATAATCGAGCTATGTGAGAAGGTTGAGAAGTCTGGCATAGACCCGTTCACCGTGGATGTAAAGGGACTTCTGGCGAAACTCAGGCGTATCCTCGAGTCGCATAAGAATTTTGAGACCATAGTCCTAGATGCTGAGACGCTTTACAAGGTTGCCCTCCTAGTGGCCCTACAACATAGGTGGCTCCGTGATAGGGCTGCATCTCTCTTCGTGGACGCTCAACTGATCGCGGTTAAGATACTCTCAGCCGACATCAAAACCCTTGCCCACTGCCTTGTGTCAAGCTGGCATCCCATAGTCTACGGCGAGCAGCTAACTCGAGGCATGTTGAGGGACGGGCTGGAGTATTTCTTAAGCCTCCCCACGAGGGCGGGCAGGCAAGCGAGCCAGCCCAGCGAGGCGGGTGAATTCGACAAGTCCGCCAAGGAACTACTTGAAGTCTTCTCCCAAAACGTGGTTCTCGAAGATGAAGTGACTAGTCTACATTCCGAGATGATAGAGGCTGCTGGGCCTAGAGGCCGCGCGGATTACTGGAGATTTCTGGATATGAGGGGCCGTCCTATGAGGGCTCATAGGGCCTACATTGTCTCATTCATCGTGAGTGAGGGTCTTGCCAACCTGCAGGTGAACCCGCTCACCGGCGAGATCAGCCTCATACCTTATGAGAGGAAGGTGGAGAGGAAGAGGGTGGTTTCTCTCCCTGTTTCATTGGGGGTCGGCGATGTTGAGTGAAGCGGCCTCGGAGCAGTCACGGGTTAGGAGACGTCTCTCAACAGCCATAGCCATGCTTCTCTTCAGTAGTCACAGGCTCCCAGGGGTTCGTGGATATGAGCTGAGGAGGAGGCTTGGGAAGAACTATCCAAAGGTCATTGAGACGCTTAACCATAAGCTTGAGCCGCTCGGCCTGAAGGTCAAGATACTCTTTGAGCCGGGATCGGACGGTAGCTCTCCCGAGGACTTGGACAGGGCCCGATACTTCATAATCCTTAGTGAACCCCTGAGCCTCTCCGATGTTGTAGCGGCTGGGTGGAGGGTAGATGAGCTGGCTGTCCTCTCTGCTACACTGGCTCTCCTCTTCTCAAGGGGTGGCAAGGCTCCCCTGAAGGATGTGATGGAGGTTCTTGAGGCGAAGCTGCCCAAGTGGAGGGCTGAGGCATCACTTGAACGTTTCATCAGGAGGGGCTATCTATTCAAGGATGAAGATGGTGTCCTGCACGTAGGTTGGAGAGCGGTGGCTGAGGTGGGGCAGAGGGAGCTGATTAAGGCTGTTTCTGAGATTGGTGTTCAAAAACCGACGGAGACTACCGGAACATCCTCTGGAGACTCCTCTTCTCCTCCTCAACAATAAGCTCCACAAGCCGTACGCCCAGCGAGCTCTCTTTGGAGAGTATCTCCTCAGCAGATTGTATGTCTAGGTACTTGCTGGCCAACGTGAAGACAGCGGCCTTTCCATAGCGTTCTACAAGCCTAGCCGACCTGAGGACTTGACGCCTATATATCCTCTCCCTCTTATTGGCTGGCTTGCCTTTTCTTGAGAGGAGGGGAAGCAGTTTTTCGGGCTCCTCTAGTATAACTCCCAAGTTTCTGGCACCGCATGCTCCGCAGAGTGGTGTATTATCCACCTCCCTCACAGGTCTGCGGTCAAACCACTGGAAGCATGTGGCGCATACAATCGTCACAGGCTCACTGTTGAGTCTTCCCCTTACTGCGTTGACCACCAGCTTCTGAACACGGTCGGTGGCTATGATGTCTATGTCATATTCATGCCTACCTATTGTTAGCTTTGCGAGAGGTGTCGGCTCATCCACCCGAATACTAACAATTCCAATCCTCCCCGACGCCATCTCCCTCAAGACATGACCGGCCAGTTCAGGGTCAAAGTCCTTCTGAAGCGTATATTCTAGCCCCTCCTCATATACTGCGGTTCCACGGAGTGATTCAGCCAGCTTATCCAGCTGTATGTCGAGTATACTGGTATCCCTGCTTATCACACCCATCTTACGTGCCGTGTGGACCAACCTCCTCCTGAAGATGCTGGATGACTCCACCGCCGCCCTCACCGTGGAATCCCAGCTACCTGACTGACCCAGCTCTGCCAAGAGACTTTTCACAATCTCGCCATCTATGAAACGTGACTTGAGAACAATTCTGTAGGCGTCCTGTACGACGCTTACAGGTGCGCCTGTCCTGCGAGAGAGCTCGTAACCTAGGGATCTTGAGATTGTTCTGTTGACCCTGAGTCCGCCGCAGAGATGGACCACTACATGGTCAGGTGTCTCCTCCACGACTACCAGGTTGTTAGATGGGACTGGTAGGCCCAGACGGAGGTGCTCGAATACCTCCTTAAGGGCATCTAGGGCAAGCAAGTCGTCGCACCTATAAACTTCCTTGAACCTCGTCATCCACTCCTCGAATCTTCCCTCCAGCACAGCTCTCGCTGTCGAGCCCCTAGTCTCACCTACCTCCTGACTCACCTCCCACGGAACTGGAATCTCGTCACCCACCCAAGATGGTACCGCGCCCTCAAGACTCTCCAGCGGCGCCACGAAGATTCTCTCGCCAGCAGATTGTAGAATCTCCCAAGCCTTCCCCATGAGAATGAACCTGGTACCCTCAACACCATGCTCAGCTACAAACTCCTCATCGAGAACACCCACTGGCTCTCCAGTGTTCTCCGACACCACCAGATACTGTTTCTCCTCTGGTATCATGGAGAGGTTTGTGAAATAATAATCGTAGAGACGTGCATAGCTCTCGGCTCGGGTAATCCTCTCTTGGTCAGCTGTGATATGGGCTATGCCTAGTTTGGCCAAGTGGTCCACCACTCTTAGAAGCCTCTCCCTCGAGAGTTCTCCAAAGCAGTAGGACCTCCTGAAGAGGTTTAGGACGTATTCGGTGCTAACCTCCCCCCTCTCTATGAGGAGACCTGCGAGCTGGTGGGCTAGGACATCCATGCTGAGGGTGGGCACCTCCACCACCTCTATCTCATCTCTATAGGCACGCCTGGCTATGACAAGGCTTTCCAACGCATCGTCAGAGTCCATCACTATTATTACGCCCTTGGCCAGCCCACCTATCCTGTGACCGCTCCTGCCTATCCGCTGTACTAATCTCGTCACCTCTCTCGGTGAATTGTATTGTATGCAGAGTTCGACACGCCCAACATCTATCCCCATCTCGAGAGAAGATGTACAGACAACCCCAATCAGTCCGCCAGTCTTGAGGGCCTGCTCAGCACCGATCCGAGTTGATTTGGAGAGGGAGCCGTGGTGTATCCCCATGGGTATGGTCTCATCCCAGGCCCGGAAACGGTTGGTTATTATCTCAGCTAGAGGCCGCGTGTTTGTGAAGACCAGCGTAGACTGGTGTGTCTCAACGAGCCGGCGGATGAGATTCATTCTGGCCGCCACTTCCGGTGGGACGGACAGCTGCTGGGCCAGCTCATAATCAATGCCCGCTGGCTTAGGATATTCCACCGATATGGATAGGTTCCTCGAGACAGGCACCTTCACAACTTCGCAGCCCCTTCCAACACCTACCAGGAAGGCTGCCACACGCTCTGGACCCCCCACAGTAGCTGAGAGGCCTATCCTCTGGAAGGGTGCACCGGTTATGGCCTCAAGCCTTTCAAGCGCTACTGAGAGCTGGACCCCCCTCTTGTCCGAGGCGAGTTCATGCACCTCATCCACTATAACGATCGCCACGGTCTTCAAATGCTGCCTCAGCGTCTTGGCTGTGAGGAGTATCTGCAAGGTCTCTGGTGTTGTTATTAATATGTTGGGTGGTGAAAGGGCCTGAATCCTTCTCTCCCTCTCAACCGTGTCACCGTGCCTCACAGCCACCGTGAAGTCCAGCCTGCTCGCCCACCACTCCAACCTATCAAGCAAATCCCTGTTCAAAGCCCTCAGTGGAGTTATGTAAAGGATTCTCACACCATACACAGGGCCACTGATCATCAATCTACTCAGAGATGGGATCAGGGCTGCCTCGGTCTTCCCTGTCCCAGTCGGCGCCATTAGGAGCAAATTCTTCCCGGCTAGAATTATTGGTATGCTCTCAGCCTGTGGCTCAGTTAACGTGGCGAACTTCTCCAGCACAGCATCCCTTACCGGCTTGGGAAGCATCCCAAGTACTTCCACCGTCATCTTCTTACACTAGACCTCCACGAGCTTATTGCCGCACATTGGGCAGAAGACAGACTCTGCTGGTATAACACTGGCGCAGAACTTGCATATCCGTGTCTGAAGCTCCACATACCCTCCGGCCGCCCCCTCCTCCACAGTGCTGGCGGGCATTGTCGGTGACTTGGCTTGTTCACCTACGATTATGGGAGGAGATACGGCTGGTGTGGGTGGGTGTGACGGAGCAGCTTCGGATACGGGCTTCTCAGCTTCAAGCTCCTTAGCTGCTTCCCTAACACGTAACGCATAGCCAGCCACTGCTGCTACTGCCGCCGCAGCGCCCAGCAACAAAAGTCTAACCACCATGAGATCCGAGGGTGTCGGTGATGGATTCCAAAGCTGTGTACCGATTAGCATGTTGAAAACCAGTCCAGCTGTTCCACCCACTACAAGGCCCAGGGCTGCAAGAGAGGCGCTCCTTCCCAGAGCTCCGGCCACAAACCCAACTAAGGCCACGTTGAGAATGATTACCGTCATGGGGCTTAAGTTGGATTCTAGCCGTGTTATCACTAAAAGGAGTGCAAAGGTGGCAGCTATGGAGAGAGCTAGTCTTAGAGCTCCTCGCATAATTATGGCCTCTTCAGCAGTAGGATGTACTGTTTATTAAAAAGTGTTATCTGCCGCTTTCCCCATCAAACACAGCGATTGAAAGTGTATTACTCAGGGAACATCCATACCGAAAACAGTCCTCATCACCTGTCTCAGAACAACCAGTCTCTGTACATCACTGGTGCCTTCATATGTCTTCAATATTTGGGAGTCTCTTAGGAACCTCTCCACAAAACCGTCTACAGCCACTCCCACACCGCCATGTATCGTGATGGCTTTTAAGGCGCAGGTCTCAGCAACCTCTGTGGCGAATAGTTTGGCCATTGATGCGGCGAAGCTGGCCTCAGACCTACCAGTATTGGCGAGGGAGGCAGCCCAGTAGAGCATTAGCCTAGCCGCCTCGAGCTTCGTGAGCATCTCACTTAGGTGGTACTGAACCCCTTGGAAAGCTATTATCGGCCGCTCAAAGGCCTGCCGCTGTATCGAGTATTGGAGGCTCTTCTCCAGACATGCTTGGGCGACACCCACTGCTTGGGCGGCCACGCCCACCCGGCCGTGGTCGTATGTCTCCATGGCTATCTTGAATCCCATGCCTTCCTCACCAACTCTGTTCTCGTCAGGTACATAAACATCATCAAGAATGACCTCAGAGGGATGGCTTCCCCTAATTCCTATCACCTCTATCCTCTCACCTACTCTCAAGCCTTCATCACTTCTCTCAACCACGAAGAATGTGAGGCCACGCCAACGTTCCTTCCGGCTCGGAGGCTCCGATGTACGGGCTAAGACGATGAAGTAGTCAGCCTTTTCGGCCCCAGAGATGAAGTATTTCCGTCCACTTATAACCCAACCGCCCCCCCTCTTCACGGCTCGGGTTTGGATAGCTGCCACGTCACTGCCGGCTTGGGGCTCAGTTGTTGCGTGGGAGGCATGCTTCTCACCTTTGGCTAGGAGTGGGAGATATTTTCGCCGCTGCTCTTCGGTGCCATACTTGAGGATTGGGAAGACGAAGAGGCCGTGAATGAGTGTAGCCACGGTGAAGGCTGGGCATATCCTAGAGATCTCTTCCACATAAATAGCATTGAATGTGAGGTCGACTCCCTGCCCGTCATACTCCTGTGGGATGCCCAGACCCATGTAACCGTTGGCTGCAGCCTTCCTGAGAACATCATGTGGAATGGTGTTGGTCCTCTCTATCTCTTTCACCCGAGGCTCGAGTTCCCTTTCAGCAAAATCCCTCACTGCCCGCCGGAAGATCTCATGCTCTTCTCCGAGAGTTATCCGGAAGTCCTGTATTGAGGAGAACGGAAAAACCATGAATTGAATAGAACATATCTGAATATAAGGGATAATACTTGTTAAGTAGGTTTCATCCATCCGGCCATGCGGGTCCTAACCCTCATAGCCCTATCAACCATATTAGCTAGCCTCCTACCATACACCTCCGCACTCTCGGAGCCCCATATTGTTAAACCCCCCTACACAGGGATCCCAAAATCAATCTCAGTAGGACCTGATAACGTGATCGGCATAATCTTCGCCTCAAAGCCCATGGTGGGGCTCTATAGTGTGTCGACGGAATCCTACTTCGAGGTGAATCTACCTACTGCACCATCCAAGATTATCATGATGGTGGGCAGGGCCTACCTCATAGCAGAATCACCGCCACAGCTTGTCTCGATTGATGTGGGAGTTAAGGATGTCCAGGTCAAGGAGTTGGAGGATAGGCCGGGCGACATAGAGACGTATGGTGATAAAGTGATTGTCTCCTTTCCAAGGTCTAGACAGCTGAAGCTGTACGATGCCACAACCCTTGACGAGGTTGATTCTTGGCCCGTGCAGGCGGCGGATGGTGCGGATGTTTTGACGGCTTCTGGACGATATATATGGGTGGTGGACGAGTCTCTCCGTGCTGTTCACGTCTTTTCAAGTGGACAGACCCGCCGTGTAGAAGTGGAGGGCGCAATCTATGCGGTGGATTCTGAGGGAGATAGGTTCTGGGCAGCCACTGCCGATGGTAGGATAATCACCTTCCAGGGCTGGGATGGGCAGGTCCAGAGCGTTCAACTGCCCCGCGGGACTGTAGTGGATGCGCCGGTAATGGCGTCGGGGGGGAAGCTCTTCTATGTGAGTTCCAACCGAAGGGTTGTGGGAGCTATTGAGGGTGGTCGGATAGATGAGAAGGCGCTGACAACGCTTGTACCCAAGTCGCCCAGCATGGGGCCGGGAAAGAGGATATGGTTCGTGGAGGGCTCCACGTCAGGGCTGGGATGGGTTGCAGACTCCAAGCCACCCCTGATTTCCCAACTCACGGCTGTTAGGCTTGAGGACGGGTCTGTCCAAATATCGGCTAGGGTTGTGGACCAAGACGGTGATTTGGACCCACATGGTGTGATGGCGCAGATACTGGTTTACTCAGGCATCTATGTATCTCTCAATGAGACGGTGGGCATGGTGGCGGACGCGGACGGCCTTTTCTCTGCAAAGTACGTACCGCCCGCCGGAGCAACTAGGCTAGTCGTGGATGTGGTTGCCTTTGATCTGGTGGGCAATAGGGTTTCCGCATTGGTTGGGAGTCTTGACCTCACCGCCCAGAGAACAACGATTGTTACCACAAACCCTACCACATCTCAAAGCCCTCAGACCAACCCCTCGGCTATCCTCTCTATCGCCCTAGAGCTTCTGCTGGTGCTGCCCCTACTCCTAGGAATAGCATATCTAGCCGTTAGAAGGTTTGGAAAGAGGCGAAAGATGAGAAAGTAACCTCAGGTCCTTAGGCGTGTCTATGTCTAGTGCTGAGCCGAGAGAGATGAAGGTCTTAACACGCAGACCACATGACAAATGATATCTTAGGTGACGTGAAAAACTTTCTCTGCCATACATTGGTCTGAAGGATTTGGGCTTCTTCACATAGACTATGTTGGTCCCATCCACCGCTAGGTTGGGGCAGAGGACAATGTCGGCACCCTTAGAGACGCTGATAATCTGCCTCAAATCGTCTGGGGACAGGAAGGGTAGGTCTGCGTGGACAACCAAAACCTCGGAGGCACCACTCCTCACAATCTTATTTAGGG
Organism: Nitrososphaerota archaeon; assembly: GCA_038891515.1. Lineage (GTDB taxonomy): Archaea > Thermoproteota > Nitrososphaeria_A > Caldarchaeales > Caldarchaeaceae > HRBIN01. Next base: position 10,031 of record JAWAEB010000048.1, read on the forward strand.
CAGCACTCACAGATGAGCGGAGAGAGTGCCCGGTATCGCTGAAGTATCCCCAGCCATGCAGGCTGGCTAGGGCCTTCACATGCTTATCCGGGGAGAGGAGGATGGGATGAAGGCCCGCATCCCTGCATGCTCTAGCCACCTTGGTGAGGATGGAAACGGAGAGGCTGGCTCTCTCCACAGCCTCAAGCCTCCCCCCCAGTCTTGTCTTGCTACGGCTGAGCCTCTTAACAGGTATTAGAGCGACCCTGCGCATACAGACCAACCGCCTCGAGGCATGTCCTCGCCAAAGCCCTCTTATGAGCTAGGGAGCTCATCACGGTATTGGTCACTACCACTTTAACACCCATCGCCATTATCTCACTCTTATAGGAGATGTCGACACTGTCCATCACCATAACATCGAGGAAGTCACGGTAAATCCCAGCCACACCGGCAGGCGAAGGGTCGATACCCAGCTCAGCCATCATCTTGGCGGCAGGCCCCTTGAGGGCTCGGCCACCTACTATTGGGCTGACAGCCAACACCTTTGCGTCTGACTTTTTGATGATGTCCCGGACACCGGGTAGTGAGAGGATGGGCCCTATGCTGGCTATGGGGTTGCTGGGGCAGATTATGATGGATTTGGCCTCGGTCAGAGCCCTCACCACCTGTGGCGTCGGTGCTGCACTCTCCACACCTCTATACTGGATTGAGAGTATTCTGTCCGAAGCCATGTTCTTCACGAAGTATTCCTGGAATGGTATGAACCCTCTTGGAGTCTCTATCCATGTCCGCACTCTATCGTCTGTCATAGGTAATATTGTCCAGCCAGCTCCCAGCCTTTCAGCTATCTCGGCCGTGACTTGGGTGAGTGTGGCTCCGGCTCTCAGCCTCATTGTCCTGTAGATATGTGTGGCTAGGTCTCTGTCGCCCAGCTTGAACCACATCTCGCATCCGAGCCTCCCCAGCATCTCCAATGCATGGAATGTATCATCCCTAACCCCCCAACCCCTCACCTCGTCCGAGAGTCCGGAGAGAGTATAGATTACTGTGTCTAGGTCGGGTGAGACATGTAGTCCGAAGAAGTTTTCATCATCAGCTGTGTTAACGACAGCCGTCCCGCTGCCGGCTAGCACCTCATGTTTGAGACCTAGGAGGAGCTTCGACCCACCTACGCCACCAGCTAGGGCTGTCAGCAAAACTTTTCACCCCATCTGTTGAGATAGCAAACTTCCGCCAGAGGTTTACGGTTGCCTCTAGTCTCTCCACCCGTCAAACCTATCTCCACCATGGCCTGGGGGATAACCTCCTCGGGAATGTGGAGAACTCTTCTCACCGCCTCAGGTGCGAAGAGTGGAGAGGATCTCCAGCATGCGCCATAGCCGAGGACATGGAGAGCGAGAAGCATGTTCTGAAGCGCTGCAGCCACACTCTGGACAGCCATAACATACTCAAAATGCATCCTCCTACTATCTGGATATTTATCCATATCCTCCATGGTGAGGCAGGCAACCACTATAACGGCGGCCCTAGCGCTCCTCTCCCTCGCATTGGATAGGATTTTCTCCACCTTCTCCATGGGGAGACCATCACCCAGTAAATCCATTCTCCACTGGCTTTCCA
>JAWAEB010000049.1:0-11601 GCA_038891515.1 Nitrososphaerota archaeon
CTAAACAACTGGACTGGCCTAACGTATACTCTATGAACCATAAGCTAGAGCTACGCTAGGCTGGCCAAAAACATTATGAATCAAGCTTAGTCATCACAAAATATCCGGTTAAAGACTTGGTAGAATACAACTACGACTCGTTCGTAGAGTTCTATAGGGATAAATATGCTAGTCTCGTTAGACAGTTTAGGGAGAGACCTAGGGTTGGGGAGCCAGCACCACTCTTCGAGGCATACACCCTCGATGGCTACATGGTCAGGCTATCAGACCTGATGGGACGTAGGCACGTCGTCCTAGAATTCGGATGCATCACCTGCCCACCCTTCATACTAAGCATCAAGCATGGCCAGCATTCATTCAGCGAACTTTGGAGGAGGTACTCCAGCCTAGGCTTCGAGTTCTTCATAGTCTATACAAATGAGGCTCACCCAGGCGAAGAGGTCAGACCGCTGAGGTCCTATGAGGAGAAGCTCGAGCACGCCCAGATGCTTAGGGATGATGAGCATGTGGAGATCCCCATACTTGTGGATGGTCTGTCGGGACAGCTGCACCTCTCATACGGAGGCCTGCCCAACTCCTGCTTTGTCATAGATAAGAACGGTATGCTGATCTACAAGTCTCAATGGGCTGATATGGATGAGCTGGAGAAGGTTCTAAACACAGTCATCAGGTATGAGGAGGCTCTAATGGAGGGTGGGAGAATTATCGAGTTCAACTACTCTGAGAAGCTGGTGTATCGGGACCTTGAGATGCGTCTGGACTATGAGACTGTTAGGAGGGTGAGAAGGGAAGTTTTGGAGAGAGCTGGTAGGAAGGCTGTGGATGAGCTTGAGAGGTCACTCAACTACAAGTCCTGATAGTGCTGGCCGCAGCATAGACAGGGTGCTCACCCGAATCGAGGCTGAGGTGGCCGCTGGTAGGCCCATCCCAATAATCGGGCCGGTGAAGGGTAGGATACTATACCTTCTCACCAGAGCTGTGAAGCCAAGGCTTGTTCTGGAGCTGGGGACTGCTGTGGGCTACTCAACCCTCCTCATAGCAAAGGCTGTCAGAGGTGGTGGCAGAATCGTGACTGTGGAGCGGGACCCAACTCTAGCTGCAGAGGCTGTGGAAAACCTCCGGGAAGCTGGTGTTGGAGATATGGTGGATGTCGTTGTGGATGAAGCTCTTGCTACACTGAAGAAGTTGAGAGGTGTTTACGACTTAGTATTCCTAGATATTGAAAAGAGATATTATGTGGCTGCTCTGGAGATTTGTGTAGGGCTTTTAAGGCCAGGCGGGGCCCTGATAGCGGATAATGTGATGTGGGATGAGCTTAGGGAGTTTAGGGATGCTATACTCAACCACAGTAGCCTAGAGTCAGCCATCATACCTGTAGGGGACGGCCTAGCCCTCTCGATCAGAGCCTAGCCTATACACCTCATAGACCTCCCGGACTAGCTTCGGCGGGTTGAGAAAAGTGTCGATCCAGCTCCTGCATATGTAGCGGCCTGACTCATCATGCATGACTAACGGCAACCCCATTCCAGCGAGTCGGGTACCCCTGTAAAGCCTATATTTGGCCACTATCTTTGGCGGAGCCTCTCCCTTTTCCAAGAGCCTATACCTAGTCTTGCTTGGGAAGAAAGTCATTGGATGCTGGTCTTGGAGCATCTATAAAAACATCTCGCTGACACAACATATGTGATGCAGGCCACCAAGACTATGGAGACTTGCAATATTTGTGGCGAGGGGAGGGCTGTCTATCGGAGACCCTACTCAGGCGAGACTTTCTGCCGCCGCTGCTTCATAGAAGCTTTTGAGAAGAGGGTTATGAGGACAGTCTCAGCCTACAAGATGTTTAGGCGGAATGATAGAATAGCCGTGGCTGTCTCAGGGGGTAAGGACAGCCTAGCCCTCCTGCAGGTCCTTGCAAAAATCGAGAGGCGATACCCTGATGCTAGCCTTTTCGCTGTTACGGTGGATGAGGGTATTGAGGGGTATAGGACCGAGTCTGTTGCCAACGCTGTGGCTGTGGCTGAGAGACTAGACATCCCCATACATGTCGTAACATTCGAAGAGCTTTACGGGGTCAATCTCATGGAGATTATGGAGCGGCCTGAGATCTCTAGGTCTGGACTTCTGGCGTGCAGTGTGTGCGGCCCGCTGAGGCGGAAGGCGATAAACTATGCTGCGAGAAGGCTTGGAGCTACTGTGGTGGCTACAGCCCACACTCTTGATGATATTGTCCAGACCTATATGATGAAGGTGTTCAGGGGTGAGTTGGGCTATACTGATGTTGGTCTGAGAAGTGATGGCCCGGCCATACCCCGTGTATCCCCCTTCAGACTATCTCCCGAGAAGGAGGTTGTCCTCTACGCATATTTCACAGGCATACCGTTTCAGACACATGCATGTCCCAACGCACACATGGCCATGCGGAACCCGATAAAGGAGTTTCTCGCAGCTTATGAGGAGAGGCATCCGGGAGCACTCTACGCTGCCCTGAGAAGCTTCGAGCGGGTGAAGACTGCAAATAACAAGAGCCTCTGCTACTGTGAGAGCTGCGGCGAGCCCACAAGCCGGAGAAGGTGCAGACCATGTGAGATACTTATTGGCTAGAGCTGGAAGAAGCCGAAGAATCTGTATGTCATGAATATATTGGATGCCAAGAGGAGAAGGCATGCTGCGGTGGCTATGGTCGAGGCCTCAGCAACCCTCTTCACGTTATGGCGTTCGAGGAAGGCTCTCAACATTATGTTTCCATCAAGCATTTGTATTGGAAGCATGTTGAAGACTGCGACTCCCAAGGAGACGAGCTGAAGCCAGAAGAGCGATTTATAGAAGTTGTAGACTGTAGCCGGCTCGCCCACCCCCCATCTCAGCGGCACATAGCTATCCACCTGAGTCACTCCCAACGACCGGATGAGAGCGCCGAGAGGCAGAGACATCCCAACAGCCTCGGGTCTTATTTGGAATGTGTAGGTGTTGAGTACTCCCGAGACTGTCACCGTCTCACCCAAGGTTATGTTGACACCTCTAGCGGTCTGACTGTTAACAGGCAATCCATCAATGCTCACCACCACCTCATTAACCGGTATTCGGGAATACTCTTCAGTCTGAACTACGAATAGGCCCGCCTCATATGGTGAAAATAATCCATACATGGTTAGGACGACTAGGAAACCGACGGTGAGGTTGGCGAATGAGCCCACTGCTGCCACCCTCATCCTAGCACCCGGCGGTGACTTCTTGAACGTCTCCTCATCAGGCTCTACAAATCCTCCCGGTAGTATGAAGATTAGGAAGATACCGGCTGACTTGACGGGCAGCCCCTCACGCCTCGCTATTATTCCATGGAGTCCTTCATGAGTGAGGAGGACTACTCCGAAGGCTATGAGTAGGTATGGTATCTGCTCAATTCTTATAGTGACGCCTATGATTAGTGGTATGACTATGTTCTGCGGCCCCACAGTCTCAGGTCTGAGAATATAGGTGGCTAGGTTTGATGATAGTATGTAGATGGCGAAAGCCGCCAAACCCACCCCCACCACTGTGGCAGCCCTAGAAACAGCATCCCAGAGCCTAGGAGCTAGTCCCGCAATCCTATCAAGCGGCCCAGCCACACCCCTGCTCCTGATTATCAGGAATAGCGGGTAGAGGGATATGTTGGTAGTCTTCCACTTGAAAACATATGTGAAGACTAGATAGGCGAGGACCCATGCGCCAGCTATCCCCGCCAACACCAGCTCAATAGTCATCCAGTCCGAGCCCCACTAACTCCCTAATGAGTTTAAACAAATGTTCTTTAGGTGGGTGGGGCATGCGATTGTTGCTTGCCCCACCACATACGTTGCGTCGTTGAGGAGACGTGGCTGACGGAGAGCAGGCAGCTACCCACATGGCTGGCAGCGGAGAGGCTAGCAGGCCAGCTAAGCCCATCCAACATGCACCTGTTCAAGATGTTAAGGAAGAAGCGTCTCGCGAGTTCTGATGAGGTGAAGGCATGGCTTGATGCTTTCTTCAAAATCCGTGACTATGTTCCACCGAAGCCGCCAGTAGATCTAAGCAAGTTCTACAACCCCTCAGGTATTCTCGACACCAGCTCGCTGGCCAAGACCCTTGGTGTAGATGCCTCTGAGGCGATGGTGAGGCTGAAGATGCTGGATAAGGCTTTGATGGTGGCTGTGGTGGAGGAGATACTCCAATCGGTAAAGCATAGCCATGAGCATCAACACGTGATCGAGTTTGTTAGGAGCAGGGCCTAGGGCCCGAACACTTCAGTTAGATCAACCAAGAGTATGATGCCGCTGGAGGCTGGGAACGCTCCACCCTTCTTCAACTCGCCTATAACATTGTCCACACGGTCGGTCAGCTCTTCAAAGCTCTGGGACTCCACTGGAACGAGAACTACCGAGAAGCTTGGATTTCTCTTAACCTCCTGCAAGTCATCATCGGTTACTGGGAAGACGATCCAAGTCACCCTCCGGAGCTTGTGCTGAGGCGCGGCCACAACCCAGAGGTCATATCCCTGACCCACAAGTGGGTCAAGCAGGTGGAAGGAGGCGGTCTCCCTGAAGCCCTCCCACAGCTCTCCGAAGACATCCGTCGGAACACCTACCATCAGAATATTTCTGCCTGGAAGCTCTGTAACCTCGCCCGGCTCTGTCTCCCCGATGGCTGTTATGGTGCCTGGCATAACCCTGTTATCATAGCCCTTATACATCTCAAAGATGGGTTTGTAGGACTCGATCTTGGAGAAGGATTCTATGAGGTTGGCCTCATCTTCATGCCTCATCTTATCGCCTTCCGCCAAGTCTATACTCGGCGTGTATAGCCCTCACAGCCTCCACCGCCTGGTCCTCCTTCACCACGAAGCTGATGTTAAGCTCTGAGCTACCCTGGGCGATCATACGCACATTCACAGCACGGGACGCCACCGCTCCAAACACACGGCTGGCAATTCCCGGCGTCCCCTTCATACCCTCACCCACCACAGCTATTACCGCCACATCATCCTCACTCTCAACCGAGGCAACAATGCCCGTGCCCAGAAGAGCCTTCTCAATAGCTGAGACAGCCCTATCCATGCTCTCCCTCCTCACAATAAGTGAGATGCTGGACTCCGAGACACTCTGGGATATCATCATCACATTCACACCAGCCCTAGATAGCGTCTCCAGTATTTTCACCGTCGTGCCGGGTCGGCCCACCATGCTCGGACCCCTCACCGTCAGCATCCCCACATTATTCACCAGAAGCACAGCCTTGACCGGCCCGGTATCAGCTGCAGAAGCCTTCTCGGTCACAGTAGTCCCCTTGGCCTCCGGGTTAAAGGTGTTTCTAATTCTCACAGGTATTCTGGCCATCATGGCAGGCTCTAGGGCTCTTGGGTGGAGGCCTTTGGCACCGAACAGCGCCATCTCAATCGCCTCATTATAGGATACACTCTCGAGGACGCGGCTGTCGTGAACTATTGCTGGATTTCCCGACATAAGACCATCCACATCTGTCCACAGCTGGACCTCATCAGCCCCTATGCAGTAGGCTAGAAGTGTTGCGGTGTAGTCTGAGCCACCTCTGCCCAGCGTTGTTATCACACCCTCCTCGTTTGTGGCGATGAAGCCAGTGACCACTGGTGTGTAGCCCTCATCCAAGAGCCTAGTCAGTCTTCTCCTCACATTCAGCCTAGTTACCTCTAGGAGGGGTGTGGCATCGCCGAATGATGAGTCGGTGACTATACCTGCCTCACCGCCGTCAAGGTACTGAGCCTTCAAACCCCTAGAGAGGAGAAGTCCTGCGAAGATTCTCGTGGAGAGCCTCTCGCCGAATGAGAGGATGTAGTCTATGCTTCTGGGTGTTGCCTCCCTGAGATAAAGTATGCCACTCACCGCCCGCCTCAGCTCCCTCAGCAGCTGGTCCACCATAGAGCCCACCTCATCCCTCACCCGCACATCCTCCAACGCCTCCAGCAGCCGGCGGTGCAGGGACTCGAGCTCGCCGAGAGTCTTCTCCACATACTCAGACCTTCCACGCTTAGCCATATCAACAAGGGCCACCAATCGGTCAGTTACGTCGTCGGCGCCGGAGCAGACAACCACCACCTCATTCCTATCCGACGTGGCCTTCACAAGGTCTGCAGCCCTTGACATCCTATCGGGCTCGGCCAGTGAGGAACCGCCGAACTTCATCACTATCCTCATCTCTTAGCCACCTCCATCACTCTCAAGTGCTTTACCGAGACCAGGTCTCTCAGGATGGCCGTTGCTGTCTCCATCCCACCCGCACCCTTGCCAGTTATTGTGTGGCTGCCCGAATATAGGGTCTTGAACATCACTGAGTTGAGCGCACCCTTCACGGCCAGTGGGTCTCTCTCACCCACCGGCTGGGGAGATACCCTGAGACCGTCTCTATCGGCAACACCGAGCAGCCTCACCAACTTCCCCTCGGCCTTGGCTGCCCTGACATCCTCCACGGTCACTCCCTCGATTCCCTTAATAGCCACGTCGGCCAAGGTGGATCTCATGCCCAGCACCTCGTTGGCCAGTATGGTTATTTTACATGCAGTGTCCACACCTTTGATGTCCAAGCTGGGGTCCCTCTCGGCGTAGCCCTTTCTCTGGGCATCGGCTAGGGCCTCTGGGAAGCTTAGGCCCTCCTCCTCCATCCTAGTGAGTATATAGTTGGTGGTGCCATTGAGGACCCCGACAATCATCTCAACCTTGTCAGACCTCCCACACTCTCTGCCGAACTCTATTACGGGCATGCCGCCACCTACCGTGCCGCTGAACCGGAGTATTACACCCCTGTGGCTGGCTAGCTCCCTAATGGCTGGGAAGTAAAGGGCTAGAGCACCTTTGCTCACAGTTATCACGTCAAGTCCCCGGAGTATGGCCTTCCTGATGATGGTGTAGCTGGGCTCGCCGTCTAAAGTATTGGTGGGTGTAGCGTCTATGAGCACGTCCGCCTCCACCTCCTCCATGAGAGATGAGACCTCCTCTGAACGGAAGCTGGGGCCGAGGGAGGATAACCCACCACCTCTCTTTACCCTGAGTAGATCAGCAGGGTTGAAACCTCTCTGGCTTGCCACGGTGCCGGACCTGTCCGCCACCATCACGACCCGGACGCTCAGGCCATACCTGTTTATGAGTTCCTCTGACCTAGCTGATAGGGCCTCTAACAGGCTCTGACCGACCACACCCAAACCTACTAGGATAACCCTCAAAAATACGCCACCGAACCCCATAGCCGTGGAAAGGGCTTGTTAAATAGGGTGTTGGGTCTCTCCGGGTTGCCATGGGGTTTGGGCGGAGGGCTTAAATCATGCAAATTGTACTATAATTCAGGACTAAGTGGTAGACATGGTGAAGCACATACTGGTCACATTGTCGGATGAGCAGTACAAGTGTATCTCCTTCCTCAGGAATAAGATGGGATCCAGCGACGCCGAGGTATTGAGAAATGTCTTCCTCTCATGGCTGGCTGAGAAAGCAATGATTGGGTGTTGGGAGGTGGACAGGGCTCCTGAAGAGTTTAGAAGGCGCTGGATCGAGGGCGGAGAGAAGGCTCGGGCAGATGTTTAGCTGACTAGACCTTGACTCTGGGTGGCTCTCTAATCCAGTCGGCATTAGGTAGGGGGTTGCCCTCACTGGTGGGTAGGACGCCGATGGTGAGGCTGCGGAGGCTGGAGAAGCGAAACGGACTAAAGCTTCTGGCCAAGCTGGAGATGATGAACCCCGGCGGCTCTGTGAAGGATAGGCCAGCCCTCTACATGATACTAGACGGTGAGAGGAAAGGCCTTCTAACCCCAAGTAAGATAATACTTGACGCCACATCAGGCAACACGGGGGTGGCTTACTCGATGATTGGAGCATCCCTCGGATATAGGGTGCAGATGGTGGTCCCCGCCAACGCCTCCAAGCTTAAGGTGGAGAAGATGCGGGCTTATGGAGCTGAAATCATCTTCACTGACCCGCTGGAGGGGATGGATGGTGCCATAAAAAAAGCTAGAGAGATATACCGGTCCCAGCCCGACCTCTATTTCTATCCAGACCAGTACAGCAACCCCATGAATCCGAGGGCCCACTATGAGACAACAGGTCCGGAGATACTTGAGCAGACCGGTGGAAGGATTACACATCTCGTGGCAGGTGTGGGAACATCGGGAACGCTGCTGGGGACTGCGGCCTATTTGAGGGAACATGTACAAGACATTAAGATTGTGGAGGTGCAGCCCGAAGGGGATTTTCACGGCATAGAGGGGCTTAAGCATATGGATGGTAGCCAAAGACCCGAGATCTACGACGATGACGTTAGGGATATTCTTTACAAGATACCCACCGAAGAAGCTGAAATAGCTGCATGGAAGCTGGCCAGATACGAGGGGATAATTGCTGGCACATCATCGGGCGCAGCGCTGGCGGCGGCTATGAGGCTCTCTCTCGAACTGGATGAGGGGGTTGTGGTGATAATACTGCCTGACGGGCTGCCATTAGGAGAGCGGGAGGTGAAGCTGAGACGCAGGTGAAGATACTAAGAGAGGCACTGGGAAAGATATTCCAGCACTGTCTCGAAGGATATCCATATGAATGCTGTGGGCTGATGATAGGCATTGAGGAGAACGGTAGGACGGTCCTAGATGCGGTGAAGGCGTCCAATGTGTATGCGGGGGACAGGAGGGTTAGATACTTGATAGACCCTATGGAATATTACAGAGTTGAGAGGGATGCCGAAGGCAGGGGCCTGAGGGTTTTGGGCGTCTACCACTCACACCCCAACGTGCCCGCTAGGCCCTCTGCCTATGACATTGAGCAGTTCTTCCCCTGGTACACATATCTGATAGTTTCTGTGTCCGATGCGGGGGTCGTGGAGTATAGGGTGTGGAGGTTGGAGGAGGGCGGCAGTAGTCGGCCGGTGGAAGATTCGCTGGAGATTTCCTGAGACCCGCTATGGAGTCCAATTTAAATAATGCTGTTTATCATTTTTTATGGACAGCCAGATGCAGGTAAAGATATACTTGCCAACCCCCCTTAGACAATACGCTAACGGCAAGGACATGGTGCAGGTTAACGCAGACACTGTAGGCGAGGCTCTCAAAAGCCTTACAGATATGTTCTCATCCCTAAGGAAACAGATATTCACCGAGTCCGGCGCCGTCAGAAGCTTCGTCAACATCTTCGTCAACGAGGATGACATCAGACATCTCCAGGGGCAGGAGACCAAGCTTAAGAACGGCGACACCATATACATAATACCCTCAATCGCGGGTGGGTAGCATATGACCAGCGTCTCACACACAAAGATGATGCAGAGGCGTCTAAGCCGAACCCTCAAGAGCTACGGCCGAATTACCATACCCAACAAGCTGCTGAAGCAGGCCAAGCGCCGTGAGGTGTCTCTGATGCTGGAGGATATGAAGTATGTTTTTGAGCCGGACAAGTACGGTAGGGTCTACATACCGCCGGAGATAAGGGAGAAACTGGGGAGTATGACATCATATGAAGTGGTGTTGGCAGAGGGGGAACTCCAGCTGAGGTTTAGGCGGTTCTAGCAGATATATAGGTATTCCGACAGACGGTGCATAACTTCTTTAGACCCCTATACATACCTCCATATGTGGCGGCCATTAGAGTTGGAATAAATGGGATGGGCAGGATTGGCCGGCTATTTCTAAGGGCAGCCCTACAGGACCCTGGCTATGACATCCTCTTCAAGGTGGTGGCCGTCAACGACATAGCCGGCGCCAAGCATGTGGCACACTTACTCAAGTATGACTCTGTTCACGGCAGACTTGGGATGAGTCTGGAGGTCGGGGAAAACACCATCAAGATTGACACATATAATATCCGGTGTTATTCGGTGCCGAACCCTGTTGAGATACCTTGGGATGAGGTGGGTGTGGATTTGGTGATAGAGGCGACTGGCTACTTTACCAAGAGGAGGGATGCCGCAGCCCACTTGAACCATGGTGTGAGGCATGTGATCGTCTCAGCCCCCTCCCCCGACGCCGACATAACCATAGTACCTGGGGTGAATGACGGGGCACTCGACCCATCGAGACATGCCGTGATATCAGGCGCCTCATGCACCACCAACTGCCTAGCGCCCATGGTGAAGGTTCTGATGGACAGCTTCGGAATAGTGAAGGGATACATGACCACGATACATGCCCTCACCAACGACCAGAGGCTCCTCGACCTCTACCATAAAGATTTTAGGAGGGCGCGGGCAGCAACCCAGTCAATAATCCCAACCTCTACAGGGGCTGCCGCAGCACTGCATCTTGTTATTCCCGAGGCTAAGGGTAAGCTCCACGGCGTCGCCATGAGGGTGCCTGTTATGGACGGCTCCCTCACAGACCTGACAGCCCTCCTCCCCAAACCTGTAACCGTCCGTGAGGTGAATGAGGTCTTTCAGGAGGAGTCTATGGGCCGTATGAAGGGCATCATCGAGTATAACGAAGATCCCATAGTCTCAGTAGATGTTATAGGCAACCCCCACTCATGCATATTCGACGCAACCCAAACCCTAGTACTCAATGAAAAGAGCGACTTGGTGAAGGTTTTCGGCTGGTATGATAATGAATGGGGCTACTGCAACAGGCTTGTGGATCTGGTGAGGTTGGTGAAGGGGGTTGGGAGGCGTAGGTGGGAGACGCTTCCTCACACTTGACGACTTCGATGTGAAGGGGAAGAGGGTGGCGGCTAGGATAGATGTCAACTCGTCACTGGACCCTATCACTGGAAGAATACAGATCAATGAAAGGTTTCGGGCTCATGCCCAAACCATTCGTGAGCTTATGGATAAGGGGGCTAGGGTTGTCATACTAGCGCATCAGGGTAGGCCGGGGGAGCCTGACTTCACAGACCTCAGCCAACATGCCCAAATCCTAGAGGCATGCGTAGGACGTGAAATCCGCTTCATCCCAGACATAGTGGGTGATAATGCCATCCACAACATCAAGTCCCTAGCAGAAGGCGAAGCCCTACTCCTAGATAACGTGAGGATGATAGATGAGGAGGTCCTTGAAAAGAGCGGTGAAGCCCACGCCGGGAGCATTATTCCAAGGCGTTTGGCTCCCCTACTCGACCTCTTCATCCTCGACGCATTCTCCGTGGCTCATCGAGCCCACTCCACTGTGGTCGGCCTTGCGTGGATATTGCCCACCTGCGCCGGGAGGGTGCTGGAGAGAGAGCTAAGGTCTCTCGAGAGTCTGCTACCCCTGGGGAGGAGGCTTGTCTTTGTGATGGGCGGCAACAAGCCCCGCGAGTGTGTTAAGGTGCTCAGCCGGTTCGTCCAAGCCGGTGACGGGCGGGTGGAGATTCTGCTCTCCGGCGGCATACTCGCCCAGCTCTTCGTCATTGCGGGTGGAAGGTCCCTAGGTGGGCCTAGTGAGGAATACTTGGCTAGGAGAAAGCATCTGGTGCTTCTGGAGAATGTGCATTCCTTACAGAGTCAGCTAGGTGAGGCACTGAAGACGCCCATTGACTTCGCCTACGAGGCACCCAGTGGTGAGAGGGAGGAGATATCGGTGGAGGACTTGCCCGCAGATGGCGTCATATATGACATAGGATGTAATACAGCAGACCTTTATGGGAGCATCATCAGGGATCTAGCTGAAGA
>JAWAEB010000050.1:0-11467 GCA_038891515.1 Nitrososphaerota archaeon
CCTTCCATGGGAGTCGAACTGCGTAGTCTTGAAACCATGGGTGAAAACACTGTTGTCTATCCAACCTTCTATGAGGTTCTCGAAGAGTATGTGGATGATGTCATCCATTTCACCCTGCACTACATGGTCTATACCTAGGAACTCGATAGCCTCGGGACGGTGCTCAAACTCCCACTCACCTGGACCTCCCACAATCACCTTAGCAGTGGAGCCGGCATTCTTCCTAGCCACCGCTATCCTTCTCATAAGATCCTCGAACTCCTGCGTTACCCATGACTTCTCCCTACCAGCGTTATTGAACATGAGCGTTAGGGGTCCCAAGCCCAGAGGATCCATCGTATTTACACCGATTACCTTTGTATCTGCCTTGATGAAGTTATGGACAAACCTTGGGTGAGCCACAACCACCTTCAGCTTCGACTTCTTCACAAGGCATGCCTCTATCTTTCTGATGGCGTATGGCGCTAGGACAGCCCTTCCGAACTGGTCGTGGGGCGTGTCAGGCAGGGATAGATAACGGTATACCGGGCCTGGCACATACCTGACTGGGGCACAGGGTAGGAAGCTGAGCAGTGGGAAGTTATGGAAGAGATGCCCCAGGGAGGGGTCGAATGTGAGTACAACCTGCGTCATCTATTTAAACCGCAGCCTTTGCCCGGTATTTAAGCAATATCCACCTAAAACAACCACAACAACAGGAGGTCTGGTATCCTGCATTTTTTAGATGGTCATCCACCTATGTGGCGATGACCGGCATCCACACCATGCTCACGAGTCCCATAGCCTTCTACAAGTCCTTGGAGAATGTGGATAGTCTTCGGAGGGGGGTGGCCATCCTATCCATCGCCACAGTCTCCTCCATCGGTCTGTCGCTACTCTACTATCGCTGGAAGGTAATGTATGAGATCTTCCTACCCAACCCCATAGTTCTAAACCTTCCAGCGTTCTCCACAGATTATCTCATCATGTCAAACCTCACCTCCATATTCATCACAGCCGTCATCCTCATAGGTGTTGGAAGACTGGCTGCGAGGATAACCAGGTCCCGCCAAGTGGGATTGAAAAACTTCATAAGCGCAGTATTCCACTGCTTCCTACTCCTGACGATAGTAAACACGGCCTCTGCACCGTTCATACTCCAAGCACCCAACGAGGTGGTCTATGTTGTGGGAGCCGAAATGGAGAACGTCGTCTTCTTCAACGTGACAGCTACTGGCGTGGCAGCCACCTCGGGTGATGTGATAGAGGTGAGAGAGGAGGTTATGTCGGTCTCGCATGTGGATGTGGAGAGGGTGAGGGCGGACGGCTCCCGAATCACATCTGCCTATGTCACGGAGAGGGAGCTGGAGGAGCTGATAGACTCCACGAGGTCCGTCATAAGGTTCTCGGATGTCACAGCGCAGGGGCTCATTGTGGATAAGATGGAGATCCTCCGCCTAGAGTTCGGAGACTATGTGGTGCGTCGTACTGCATTGGGTGAGGTGTTGGTTGTAAGCGGTGGAGACGGCCCCTATATCGCCTCCATATCAGGCATCAACACGGTGAGGAACATAATATGGCGGGCTCTCTTAGCCCTCTTTCTAGCCCTATCACTGAGGGCCCTCCACCAAGTATCGAGAAAGACAGCCGCAGCCGTCCTAGTGGTCACATACCTCATCCTAGCCAACATCGTCCCAACACCGTTCTAAGGCCTAGCTCTCACCAGCCTTCCCTCTGCCGTCACCTCCCCACCCAGTATACGTGAAGTTGAGACTGGCTGCCCATCCTCGGCCACGACTAGGGGAGTAACTATCACTTGGAGTGGTTTGAGCATCCTCTCAGTTCTCTTGACGTTTATAACGTGTGCCCGTGCTAAGGTGGATGGGCTTACCACGAGAAGGTCTATAGAGGGGTCTTCAACAGTAGGGCCGTAAGGGTCTTCAAGCCTAACGATCTTACAGCGGCCAAGCCAACCCCTCTCGCTGAGAAAACTCTTAAGAGACTCCATCCTCTCCGTATACGGCCTAACCCTATGGCTCTTCCCCAGGGTTGCGGCAAACTCATCACTCGTCAGCCCGCAGATAACGCTTTCAGCGTTCCTGAACGCAGTCAAGAAGAGCAGCATATGCCCTACGTGGAGGACTTCGAAAGTACCGCCCAGCGATGCGACGAGATATCTCTTGGGCGTGTTAGCTTCGTGTGTGAGTTCCTCGAGGACCTCTTCACCGGTCATACGGACCTCCCTTAGGATTACCATCGCCTCGCCCATGGGGATATCCAGCCTGGCACTGAGCTCCTCAGCGGTGATAGCCGGGTTCAGAGATAGGAGCCGGTCCCGCACATAGGCCTTGTGGGCCTGATATAGGGGAAGCGCATGAACGGTTTCCACAAGTATCTCCCAGTCCACATTTCTCCCCTTACGTGCCATGATTACACACTACATGTAGGGTTATAATTATGTTGTGTTTCTGTTCTTTCTTCTTGGTTTTCTTCCTAATGTTGTCCCGCAATAGGGGCATTTGTTGATATTTGTATCTCTGAATATCTCCTAATTTCATATTGTCTTGGTGAATGGTAGCATGGTGGATATGGTGGTTTTATATGGCTGTTGTATTCAAGGTGGGGAATACCACCCTCAACCCACAGCTTTATCCTTGCTTTTCTACCGTTATGTAGATCCTGTTCAAACAGGTTTTATGTATGGATGGTGTTCTGAACCTTATTTTCCTGTTGTAACGTTGTATTAGGCTGCTGGATTTTGACATATATTCAGTTATACAAGCTGAATATCTCCCGAAGTCTCGTCTTTCTGGAAGGGCGGTGTGTCAACCAGTTGCCCGGCCTGACGGCGGGGAAAAGAACCCGTATGAAGGCCGGGTACCCAAATATATACCGCTGTGAGCTGTCAGCTCGAGGCGCCTTGGGTTATACTGCCTACGGCTTCATATGGTTCTCTCAATTGTCGTCAGGTTGGTAGCCGCCAGCCAACCTCCCCTCTTTTTCTATTGAACTCATCTCCTAAAGGTGTTTCCAGAAGAGGATTCAAGGTTGTTTCTCTCTGGATTAGTAGATATCGAGTTGGTAGCTTTCTTCCCTAGGTACTGTCAACTTAAGCTTTTCTCGATAGGCCTATGGTCTAGATATCTTCAATCGGGGATGTATCTATTCGATCGTCTGGTGGATGCTTTTACTGTCTTTTCAGGTATCCTCCGTCTTATGCAGCCATGAAAATAGAGGAGATAACGGGAGGAATAACTCTTAAGACATGAGAAGGAGACGTAATACCTTTGTTGACAGCGCCCCAATCGTCGGTCAGTATATAGGAATATTATTGTTACGAGGAAAACTTATTATCTGAACAGCAGTGATTAGTCTCGGCCATGGCCGATGAGTCTCGAGAAGTCAATGAGCTACTCTCCGAGGTAGAGGATGGGATCGGCTACTGTGAAAGGATGTTGGCAGCCGAGTCCAGGCTGGACCTTGTGATACACATCCTTGAGGACATCCGTGAGAGGCTGATGTCCATTCAGGGGGTGGCTGGTGTCGCTGAGAGACGGAAGAACTTGGAGGACAGGGCCAATATACTCTATCACAGGGCAAAGACCCTACAGAACATGAGTGAGGAGACGAAGAGCCTCCAGAACGGCGGCTTTAGGTGAGGATGCTCCCATGGTGGAGGACCTTCTGGAGCTGGCGGTGGACCTGGGAAGGAGGTTGGGCGCCAAGTATGCTGAGGCTAGGTATCAGAGAGATGTGGGTTCTCAGACCCTACTCAAGAACGGCGTCCCAGAGGTTACAGCGGAGAGTGCAAGCTCGGGAATCTCCGTGAGGGTTATCTATGATGGCGGGCTGGGATTCGCCAGTACCAACAGGCTGATGAGGAGTTCTGTGGATAGGGCTGTGAGGGAAGCTGTTGATATGGCGAAAGCTGTCTCCAAGCATGTCCGGACAAAGCTGGAGATGTCCGAGGAGAATATGGGCCGTGCCAGTTACGAGGTTAGGCCACGGGTGAGGTTCGAGGATGTGGATATAGAGTCTAGAATTGAGCTGTTGAGGGAAGCTGATGAAAGGGCTTTGGAGGCGGGGGCTAGGCTGGGTGTAAAGCTGGCCACTAGGATGTTGGAGGTGGGTAGGTGGGAGACAGTGAAGCATGTGGTTAACAGCGACGGCGGGGATGTGCGCAGCAAGACAGTTAGAGCCACCTTTGACTATACTATCACAATCTTCAGCCAGCAGCATGACTCTATACAGCGCTTCGAGAACCTCGGGGAGGCTAGGGGCTGGGAGGCTGTGGAGAGATGGAACCTACCTGATAAGATAGCCGGTGAGGTGGAGGAGACAGGTCGTGCTCTCCTGACCGGTGTGGAGCCCCCCAAGGAGAATGTGAACGTGGTGCTCGGCCCTGAGATAGTCGGGCTGGTATGCCATGAGTCATGCGGCCACCCGGGTGAGGCGGATAGGATGCTGGGTAGGGAGGCGGCCCAGGCTGGCGAGACATACATTAAAAGGGAGTTGCTGGGAACCACGATAGGCTCCGAAAATGTAACGGTTGTGGACGACCCTAGGCTACCGAGCTCATTCGGCCACTACCTATACGATGAGGAATGTGTAGCGGCCCGTGAACGCATACTCATAGATCGGGGGGTTCTCAGGGAGCTACTTCATAACAGGGAGACAGCCCCGCTATTCGGCGAACACAGCAACGGAGCGTCTAGGGCCAGCTACTATGATAGGGAGCCCATCGTGAGGATGGCCAACACGTATATGAGGCCAGGTGACTATGGACTGGAGGAGCTTCTGGAGAGTGCAGGTGACGGACTTTACATTCGCTCATATCAGGAGTGGAATATTGATGATAAGCGATGGAACCAGAGGTATGTGGGGGTGGTAGCTTATAGGATTAGGGGTGGTGAGCTGGCGGAGATGGTGAGGGACCCGGTGGTGGACCTCACTACTAAGGGTCTCTTTTCATCCGTGGCCGCAGTAGGCAGGGACCTCTCCTTCTCAGCTGGATACTGTGGGAAGGGAGACCCCATGCAGGGCATACCCGTCTGGTTCGGAGGCCCCTCCATACTCCTGAAAAATGTTAGAGTGGGTGTTAGGAGACACCAATAGTGACTGCCATGTCGGACGATGACCTAGAGTATAAGAGACTACAGCTGAAGAGGCTGATGAGGCTAGCGTCTAAAGTGGCCGCCCCGGCAGAGAAGGTTGAGCAGCCGGAGAAGAAGGAGCCTACACCCCTAGAAATTGTCAGGTCTAGGCTGGGTGAGAGGGGTGATTATGTCCTGCAGGCCGCCATGGAGCAGTTTCCAGAGGAGACTATGAAGATTGTGGAGCAGCTAGCTGAACTTATCAAATCAGGACGGGTTGAGGGCATGATTGACGGCGGTACGCTCTACACATTGTTCAGGAGGCTTGGCCTGAGGGTTAGGGTCGATACTACGATAAAATATGTGAAGAGAGGCGAGGTGAAGGATTTGAGTGAACTCTTCAAGTGAGCCCTCACGTATCCTAGGTATACTCTCCATATCATTGGCGACTATCATCGCCTTCACTGCTGGCCCCTATACCAATGAGGGCGCTGGCTTCTATAACGTATGTGGTGGCCACCCTCATATTCACATTAACGGTCGTCAGACTCGTGGGAAAGCCCTCCGGAAAGCTCCCCACCTCTGAAGCCTTCATCCTACTGTCTCCGCTGTTGCTGACCGCAGTATCGGCGGTAAAGCTATACCACGACATAGCTGGGATAGGTACGCCATGGTGGAGCACACACTATCTGAGGCTGGCTATACACGGCTTCCCAGCATCCATGATATTCGGAGTGACAATCAGGACCATACACTTCAGAATTGGCGTGACCCAACGCAAGAATCTACTAAAAGCAGCTTTCACCACCTATCTAATGGGGCTCGACGTTACCGCTATCGCGGCATACCTAGAGAAAGTGGAGACAGGCTCTGCCCTCCTACTGCTGTTTTCCGCTGTCCTAGTGGTCGCAGGTGTAGACGGGTTCGAGCATGTCAGATCAGGCCCACTCTTCGAGAAGATGAGTGAGAGGGATAGGGTGAAGTATACTTATTTCTCGTTTGGACTTTCTTCAGCGTTTGCATGATTGCTGGCAGGTCTTACAGCACTTCTCCTAACACCTATGGCGATTCAGGGACTGCGAGACACCTTCAACCACTCCATCACACTGGGCTTCATAGGCAACATGATAATGACCTACGCACCAATCCTCCTGCCAGCCCTCATAAACAAGCATGCCCCATACAAGCGCCTCACCAAGGCGCCCATTCTCTAGCTGAACATCGGGTTACATTGGGTTACATTGGCGAGTGGTGGCCATGTTGACCCACCCAAACTTGGCGGGTTTCTCAGGAATTCCAATAGTAGCCAGCCTAGTCTACCTACTCATAATGGTGCATAACCTCCGTGGAGAATCCAAACCTCGAGATATACGGCTAGATGGGGTTGGCGAGATCCCGTCCGCCCACCGGCCATAACCATATCTCTCCAGCGTGTCCCTCAGGTCGTTTCAAGCCTTTAGAGCGGGTTTCTCCTGCCGGGGGATGGTCCGCAAGGTGTTCTACCCTCAGGTCCCCTTACTGGTCTGTGGTGTAGTGTTGAGATATGGGACCTCGCCTATTGGGCGAGAAGTCTTTATATCTAGCTTTTATCCGTCCTACCGATACATCATGTCTGAGAGTTATGAGATACCCGAAGATCTTCTATACACTCGGGACCATGAGTGGGTTAGGGTGGAGAAGAAGCATGCTGTGGTGGGGATAACCGACTATGCCCAGAAGAAGCTTAGGGAGATAATCTATGTTGAGATGCCCAATGTCAACACTAGGGTGCGGCAGAGGGAGGTTCTTGGAACAGTCGAATCTGTCAAAGCCACCTCAGACATCTACTCACCCATCTCAGGCAGGATAGTCGAGGTGAACTCCAAGCTCCTCGATAACCCCGAGCTACTCAACGAGTCACCCTACAGGGACGCGTGGATCGCCCGTATAGAGATAGCGGACCCGTCGGAGCTGGACAAGCTCATGGATGCGGACGAGTATTCAAGATATATTGAGGGGCTGGAGGAGGAGAAGATGGAGGAGGGTGAGTAACAGTCGGATGGTATTGGTGAAGGTTCAGAGGGTTACAAGCTACACAGACCCCGAGACAGCTAGGCCGGGCAAGATTGTGGAGCTGGTGGAGATAAGGAGGAGCGGCGTCGCTGTTAAGGGCACCGGCCTCACAGACGAGTCGGTTATGGTTCAGAGGCTTCTCCAGTCGGCTGTCATGCAGCTCCAGTCCATGGGTCTCATGCCCATCTCTAGGGAGATGATGTTTCCCAAGATAGTCCTCTATCTGACGGAGGAGGAGTATGACTTGTTGAACGTGAGGCTTGAGGTGAACGAAGTCTATGAGGTCACCTTCAGGGATGGCCAGATAGTCTTCTCAAGGCCCCAAGGACTTGGGTGAGCCTAGACTCCTCAGAACATGTAGAACCCTTTCCACAACTGTCACCGCCGATACTATGGTGATCAAGACTGCGGATAGGGTGAGGATGTAGGTGTGGAAGTATGAGGCTAGCGTGGCAGCTATAGCTATGAGGAGCCGCACACCCCTTTCACCAACACCCACATCACCGACCCTGACTTGCAGAGCCTCACCCCGGGCCCTAGAATAGCTCACAAGCATTGATGTGGCGAGCATGAGGAGCACAGGCAGGGGGTGGACTAGTCCCGACATCAGGTATCCTAGGGATATCAGTGTGTCTGAGACCCTGTCCACAAACGAGTCTATGAACGCTCCGGCGGGTGTGGCGGATCCTTGTCTTCTCGCCATAACACCATCCAAAGCGTCTAAGAAGCTGCCCACAGCCAGGAGGAGACCTGCCAGCAGCAGACCAACCCTCTCAAACCCGCCCCAGTAGTAGGATAGTGTGGCCAGTCCAGTGGCTGCCAGTCCAGCGAGGGTGAGCCGGTTTGGTGTAAACCCCACCCGGGCCAATGCATCCACGAAGGGTGTGACAGCTCTCTCCAGCCTACCTCTGGCCATCCTCCCAAGAGACATCGGCTGCTGTGCGGCTTGTTGGAATATATATCCGAGTGTGGCTAGGTGGGTATTCCTAGGGCTATCCTTATCATCGCCACTGTGGCCCTGTAGTCGCCCATCTTGAATACGAAGGCTGATAGCTGGTTGAGTACGAGGAAGGTGATGAGGACTGCTATGAATATCCAGTCCACCCTTGTGAGCCTCAACTCCCTGAGCGACGTTCTCTTGGATGGGTTGTAGCCATACCCCCTCGAGGCCATGGCCGCTGCGATAAACTCGGACCTGCTGATGGAGCGGGTTATGATTGGCAGGACGGTTGGGACGAATCTCCTCAGGGCTGTTAATGGGTTTCTGCTGCTGACGCTCCACCCCCTAGAACGTTGGGCCTCGAAGATGGAGGTGACCTGCTGAATCATGGCTGGAACCATTCCGAAGGCTACACTCACCGCTACCGCCATCTCAACGGGAGCCCTCAGCTTCGTGAGTGTTGCTGGAATCTCCGAGGGTGAGGTGGTGCTGAGCAGAACCCTGCCAGCAAGCGTGATTATGAAGAACCTCATCATAGCCCCTGATGCGAAGATTAGTGACTCTAGGCTCACGTAGCCGTATGGGCCGAAGTTTCCCATTTTGGGGATCACGTAGCCTAGATAAAAGAGTGGCCATGGTGGGCGGCTTGCCGTGACTGTCTGCTCGAAGAAGAATATGTTGAATACCAGTATTACGAGCATGGCTGGTGTGAGGAGCATCAGTATCTTGAGGGCGCCCCTGAATGGCATTCTAGCCACGCCGTTGAATACTAGGACGACAGCCAGCACGCCCAAAAGCCAGAGCGGATCATTCCACGCAACCGCTGGGAGTGAGAGGGCTAGGAACCAGAGTATCTTAACTCTGGGATCACGTCTATGCATGATGGTGTTGAGAGGCCGGTATCCTATTATGTCATAGGCCAAGTCTAGCCCACCAGCTCGCTCATATAATCCAACATCTCCGATACTGTGATGATGTTTCCCGGAAAGCCGATGTCCATGAGCTGACGACATATAGAGGTGACTTGCGGAGGCTTAAGGGATGTTCTGGCCAGAACCTCCTCCTTCTGGAAAACCTCACGTGGCGACCCACTGTCTATCACCTGCCCGTCGTAGAAGACGAATACCCTATGGCAGTAGGCCGCTATAAGGTCCATGTTATGGCTTATAACTATTATTGTAGTCCCCTTCTCATTGAGCTTTTTAGCCAGATCCATCATAGCGGCAGCTCTCGCGAAGTCCTGACCAGTAGTAGGCTCATCCACAACAAGAACCTTGGGATTCATCGTAACAGCCGACGCCACCACAACCCTCTGCTTAAGACCTTGACTCAGCTTGAAGGGCGAGACATCAAGGTAGGGCTTCAGCTCCAGCTCCGCAGCTACCGTCTCAACACGTCTATTCACCTCATCCTCAGGCACACCTAGGTTCCTCGGCCCGAAGGCCAGCTCCTCCCTCACCGTCTTGGCGAAGAGCTGGTCATCTGGCATCTGGGCTACATATGCCACGTCTGATGCCAGCTCTCTCACGCTTAAGCCTCTAGTATCGCGGCCGAAGACAAGCACACGGCCCCTAGAGGGCTTGTAGAGCCCGTTGAGCAGTTTTGCGGTTGTGGTCTTGCCTGACCCATTCTTTCCAATAAAGCCTACAAACTCTCCATGATATATGGCATCTATGTTGATACCCTTCAAAGCCATGCTGCCATCCTTATACTGATACCATACATCCTCGCACTTGACCGCCACCTCCGAGGGGTTAGGCCCCATGCGGTTATCCCTTAAGATTGGTGAGATATGCTGTACCCCTCTCGGTTTGAGGGTATTCCTCAGAAATCTCACACCCTCATTGACTGTTATTGGTATATCCCTTATTCTATAGCCTTTGTTCCTAAACCAGTAGGCTATCTCGGTCGCATGGGGTATCTGGAGGTCCAGCTCCTCCATCAGCTCAACCTTGTCAAGGACATCCAAGGGCTTGCCATAAGCGACTATCTCACCATTATTCATAACTGCTAGATGATCTGCGAGAGGTAGCGCATAATCCAGCTTATGCTCGATTATCACCATCGTCTTATGCTGTGTCTCAGCTATCTCCCTAATCCTATTGAAAACCAGCTCCGTACCCTCCGGGTCCAAGTTGGATGTGGGCTCATCCAGCACTAGGACTTCAGGCATCATGGCTACGATGGCGGCTATGGCGCATGCCTGCTGCTGACCTCCTGAAAGGAGGTATGGGCTCTTACTCTCTAGTCCGTTAAGCCTGCTGAACTGTAGGGCGTAGTCCACTCTACGCCTTATCTCTTCCCTAGGCAGGCAGTAGTTTTCAGGCCCGAAGGCCAGCTCCTCAAGAACAGTTGATGTGAAGAGTTGGTTGGCTGGGTTGTCGAAAACCAAGCCCACCTTGGCGGCTAAGACTGACACATCATAATCCCTAACGCGTAGGCCCTTAACGTATACCTCACCCCCCATCTCGCCCCTATAGAAATGTGGTATGAGCCCGTTGAGGACACGGGAGAGCGTGGTTTTACCTGCACCGCTAGGTCCTGTGACAACCAGTATCTCACCCTTCCTAACATGTAAGCTGATGTTTCTTATGGCTGGCTCTGATGAGCCGCTATAGGTCCAAGTGACATTATCCAGCACTATGTCATACTGCTCCTGTCTAGTATGCTCTTGCTCTATCGTCATGCTCTGGCCCAGGAACTATGCACACCTGATAATAGCTGTTTAGTGCGATAATATAAAAAATGGGGAGGTTTATGACCCCTGCTGTGTCTTCCTTCTCCTAGTGAAGACGTAGGCTATCACGAATGTCAGTATTATGAGGATGATGGCGCCTATCTGCTGGGCGGTCGAGGGGCCTGCCTGCGCTAGGGCGAGAATTCCGGAGACTAGTAGACCCATCTGCATCACCTACGCTGGTGCTCCTGGGAAGAGGATGATGGCTATCACAATGATTACGGCAGCGGCTATTGTTATCTGGGGTAGGTATGGGAACCTCCACTCCGGCTTGACAAAGTCGGGGAAAGTAGCTAGAACTATCGAGGGGATGAGGGCATAGATGAGGAGGAAGACCCAGTAGGCTCCGCCGAGGAAGTTGAAGGCAGCCAGCACCCATATGTTGGGGAAGAATCTAAATACGTAGACATAGAGGAAGAACCAAGCCCAGTACTGGAAGAATAGGGCGACGGCAGTGACGGCCCAGTATGCAGCTATCCTCACACCCTTGTTGGAGATGTTGTAGAGCCTCCTGTAGAGTAGTGCGAGTAGGAATATGTGGGGCCAGTAGAGTGGCCAACCATAGAAGCCGACAGGTGATACGAAGGACTCCAGAAAAGTCACTATTATTCCGCCGAGGGGGCCGGCCGCCATCGTGGCTATTGAGAGGAACGTGCCCACCAAGTT
>JAWAEB010000051.1:0-8475 GCA_038891515.1 Nitrososphaerota archaeon
CGCTCAAAATCCTTTAAGTTTCCACCCCTTGGGATAGGCTACATCTCCTCATACCTGAGGAAACGAGGTTACAGCGTAAAGATAGTTGATTGCACCTTCAGGAAGATGGATGAGGCTATCCAAGAAGCGGCTGGGGCTAGAGTTGTGGGAATATATAGCATGCTCTCGATGGTGGAAAAAGCGCTCCAGATAGCTAGGAATCTGAGGGGAAGATGTGAGCTTTTGGTGGCTGGTGGACCTATGCCATCAGCGTACCCAGCCAAGTTCCTAGACGACTTTGACATCGTAGTGCAGGGAGAGGGAGAGGCGACTATGCTGGAGCTTATGGAGACCCTGGACCGTGGAGGCGGTCTAGATGGTGTCAAGGGCCTGTATCTGGGCAGGGGTGCTGTGAAGCAGGCTCCCATGGCTAAAGCCGCCAACGGAGGTAGTCTATACTACACCGGCTCGAGGACCCTAGTTAAGAATCTCGATAGCCTCGGTACCCCTGACCGTGAGCTCTATGATAATAAGCTCTACATGCTCTATTACAGGAAAAACTTTGGCTATACCATGACTTCGATGATAGCCTCTAGGGGATGCCCCTTCAGCTGCTCCTTCTGCTATCGCCCAGAGTACGGAAGGGTCTACAGGACCCGGAGTCCTGAAAGTATAGTGGATGAGATGGAGGAGATTAGATACCGGTTTGGATATGAAAGGATATGGTTCGCTGATGAACTCTTCATAGCTAATAAGAAACATGTCATAAAGATCTGTGAGGAGATTATCTCAAGGAGGCTGGATGTGATGTGGGAGTGTCTGGCACGGGCCGACCTCATGGATGCTGACATAGCAAACTATATGAAACGGGCTGGTTGTCACAAGATAATTTTTGGGCTTGAGGCCGGTGACGACAGAACCCTTAGACTCATGAATAAGCGGCTTACGGTTGAACAGTCGGAGAGGGCTGTGAGAACAATCGTCAAGCATGGAATAAAGGCTGGGGGATTTTTCATACTGGGTTATCCAGGTGAGACCAACGAGACGATGCTCAACACTATAAAGTTCGCCTCCAGACTTCCCTTGGACTATTTCTCCATGACCGTTCCCTATCCTCTACCAGGGACACCGCTCTACGAGCAAGTGAGGGACAGGATGGTGTCGGAGGAGTGGGAGAAGCCTGCCAGCGGGTATGACCACAAACTACTATTCAGGCATGACTTCACGATAGAAAAGCTAAAGTATGGAATGCGAAAGACTGTCCTGCAGGCTAAGGTAAGAAAGAAACTTGGTCCGCTCTATTTTATGGCTAAGCCGTGGGAATGGTATACGGACTACAGGTTTAAGAAGATGGACTAGGTCCAAACCCATGGTACAGGGCTGCCGTGATTAATGCTATGTTTTGAGGAAGTGCCAGCGGGTATCCCGCCACACCCGAGAAGAGGATGAGCGTTGAGACTAGGACGATAGAAGCTGGCCTACACCTCATGCCCGAGACCATCCAGATACCCAACATGATTTCGTAGATGCCGAGAGCAGTGATTGAGGGGTAGAGAGGGATATAGGGTAGGGCTTGGCTGGTGACCGGGTTCGAAGCCATATATTCTGCGAAGTGGAATGGGTTCCTCAAAGCATCAAGCCCCCACTCTAGGAGAGGATAGGCTAGTCCACCCCTTAAGAGGAGATGTGTGATAAGGTTATCGGTGGAGAGGTTCCTCACCAGCTCTGATGCCGATATGAATAATATGCCAACACTCTGGGGCTCGGCCACAGGCTCGAGAGGCTTTACAAAGGCCCAGTAGTACGACAGTATGGCTGTTGAGAGAGTGAGACCTGCCACCCTTGAATTGGACAAGATTAGGACCGAAGTAGCTAGATGAATTATCCCGAAAGGGAGCGGTGACCCCATCCTTTGACCCAGCCTAAAAGGCTCGGCGAAGAGGGCCACAGCCCATATTAGATGGGTAGTTGATAGCCCACCCCACATCATCCATCTCAGTTTCTCCATCCCAGTAACCCCCTAACCATAGCGGTCTTCCACACCAAAGCAAGCCATGCCACCGAGAGTCCGAACCTAACCCACAGGCGTACCACGTGATCTATGGCATGCAGCTCATCGATAACCGTTGGTCTGAGGAGGTAGATCTGCTGAGGGAGTGATAGGTTGGCGGCTGAGAAGAGGATAGGTATTACCCACAAGAGTCTCGAGGACATCCTACGGTTGAGGAGGATGATTAGGGTCATGATTAGGTATAGATTCTGCTCAGAGATCCACGGACGTAGGCTGAAAAATGTGAGGCTACTTAACAGCGCTAGACGAAGTGCTTGACCACCATGGTTTGGTGGAAAGAGATATCCAATCACTGTCAGCACAAGAGTCGATGTAGGGGCTAGAAGACCTAGTAAAGTATAAGGATCCGGCATAGAGAGGGAGCCTGTCAGTATCTCAACAATGTTGAATGGTGAAAGCCCGCCGGCGGGCTTAAACCAGTTGGGCAGTCCTTCAACAACTGTCGCCAACGGCCATCCCAGCACGATGAAGGGTGTGAAAAAGAAAAGCGAGCTGAGCAGCGCCAACCCAGCTAAGAATGCGGTGACCTGATGATGTCTGTGGTATCCCACGTAGCTGGGTAGCAGGGGTATTCCTATGGGTTTGACCATGAGAGAGGCTGAGGCTGCCATCGATGCCGTCGGCCAGCTTGGCATATACAGTAGGGGTAGAATGGCCAGCAGGGTGGCTATGTTATCGGGCTTCCCCCACGACGCCGTGACGAGCAGGACGTAGGGGTTTAGGAGAAAGAATCTACCATCACATCCACGTAGATAGGCCATGTAGCTGAGCAGTATGTTGGCCAGCACTACTGGAGTCTTGCTCACAAGGTTGAAGAGGAATACCTCACCGCCAGACAGAAAATAGGCAAAGCCTGTATAAATCGCCCAGAAAGGAGTCTCACCCATTCCTTGGACAGTTGGCCCATATCCCAGGGACAGAGAGCCCTCCAAGACGCCTCCCACATACGGAGATGTCCCACTGGCCACATTCCTCCCAGCTACATAGCTGACCCTGAAGTCGTATCCATGCGCTAAGAAAGTGGCTAGTCCCAGCTGTAGGGTGAGGGCTAATCCGAAGTTCCTAGGGCCGACGGAGCGTAGATACTGTTGGATTCGGCGGAGCAAGCTAGGCCCTCATAGCTCTTGTGAGCCGTAGAGCAGCGGCAGCCATGGCCAGCTGGACTATGAGGAGGGCTGTGTAGGAGTATCGGAAGGGCGGGCACAAAAACGGGCATGAAAAGCTGCTCGCGGACCCGATTGGTTCTAGTCCGAAGAGGTATGCTGCGAATTCACTGGGCGATATGTTGAGGGTGAATGCCGTGAGTGGGTTGAGGGCAAGGGCTAGGGTCTGTAGTATCGCCCACACCAGCACAGTCCTGCCACCTCTACCGGAGGCTATAATTCCTATTAACGCAATATCCACCAGTGCAAAGAGTACCAGGGCATAAGCATGTCCGTTGATGGGGTTATCATACCAGAGAAGCCCGTCGAACGTAAGTATCAACCCACGGAGTACGGCGGAGATCCCTAGAATAGCCAGAAGTGTGACACGCTTTGAATCCATGGATACCGTGCAGCCAAGCAGTAAATAAGATTTATTCCATATTACGGGCAGTAGTCATGGGCTGAGCCGCTATCCGCTTAAGTCCAGATTTAAGGGTGACTCTGTAAACCATGACACTCCTGATAGCCTCCTCCACCGCCCCGTCGAGCCCAAGCTTCTCCCACATTTCGTTAACTTGCTGGGCTGTAGCCCTAGTCGTCGGATGTCTGCTGATAATTGAGCAACAGTCCTTATAATCCCTCTGAGCCAGCTCCAGTATACCCCAACTTTTCGCCTGCTCCAATATTTCAGCTTTGTCAAGAGCCACCAGAGGTCTTAACACCGGTCTTGTGACACTTTGTTCGGCGGCTGCGATGTTGGCCAGTGTCTGCGACGCCACTTGGGAGAGGCTGTCACCCGTGGCCAGCGCCTTACACCCATATGACCCAGCTATCCTGTCAGCCACCACAAACATGTAACGTCTAAAGAGCGGTATCTCGAGCCTAGTGGTTCTATGGAAAACTCTCTTGTAGAAGGGTGTAAAGTCTGACATGTAGAGTGTGCTTTCTAGTCCATACCTAGTTAGATATTTAGTCAACTCGCCAATCTTAAGCTGTAGCGCCTCCTCGCCGCTTCTATGTGGGTGGAAGTGTATGTAGTCCAGTCTACAGCCACGTCTGATGAGCATTAACGAGCCTAGGGCGGAGTCAACCCCCCCCGAGAGAAGCATGAGCACACGTCCGGAGGAGCCCACGGGCAAACCTCCAAGCCCACTCACCTTCTCCCTATACAGGTAGGCATTCTTCTTAGTCACCTCAACATAAACCCTCACATCCGGGCTGGCATAATCTACCCTAGCCCCATATTCCATAGCCAAAGACTCCGCCACCGCCATCTTAACATCCATGGAGTTGAAGGGATGACCTTTGAAGGACCGTTTGGCTTCTACCGCAAAAGTAGAGAATGAGACGCCACTGAGAAGCTTCACTGAAGTGTCCATTATCATCTCGATTGTTGGGCTACACCTGAGGGCCATAGAGTATGAGCTCACACCAGCCACATACCCTATCTCCCGGAGGGCTGGCTCCAATCCACTGGCCACGGACGTGATGACTAGCCTGTTCTCATCACGCGTAATCTTGAACCCAGATCCCAGTACATACTCCAAATTACCTATCAGAAGTCTTTCAAAGTATCCCCTCTTCCTACCCTTTAGCACGATTTCGCCGTGATGAACTAGTAGGACTTGGTTATCCACCAGAGACAACTCCCATGAGACAATTTTGCCTAGAATCCACAACCCTCAATTTCACAAATGAGCCGAGGGGGACCTTTACGTCCTGAAAGACGATGGGTTTGTAGGATTGGTTCCTCGCTATTAAAGTACCCCTCCGCCCCACCTCATCCACTAGGGCAAGCCCCTCCCAGCCAACCCAGCTACAGTTCAGCTCCAGCTGAGTGGCCATTGCAACCTCCCTGAGCAGTTTAACCCTCCTTGACAATATGTTGGGAGGCAGGGGTTTCAGCCGCTCCGCGGGTGTTCCAGGTCTGGGGAAAAACCTTGATATGTTGATTACATCTGGCTTCACCATTTCGACAAGTCTTAGGGTCTCCTCGAAGTCATCCTCATCCTCGGCGGGGTAACCTACAATGATATCTGTGGACAGCGTGAGCATTGGTATACTCTGCCTGAACATACTCACGATCTCTAGGAAAAGATCGACTGTATGGCCTCTCTGCATTTCCCTCAACACATGGTTGGAGCCTGACTGGACTGGTAGGTGGAGAAACCTGAAGATGTGTTTTCCCAGGTATGATTTAACCAGCCGTTCCAGAATTGGTCTGAGGTAGATGGGGTTCATCATACCCACTCTAACGAAGAACATGCCGTCAATTTCATCAACAGCCTGCAATAGCTCTGGAAGCATGTTTCTGCCAGATTCTAGTCCATAGCTCCCCATGTCTTGGCTGGTGAGCCAGAACTCCTTACATCCCTCAGTTAGGCCGCGCCTCACCTCATCAACCACAAGCTTCACGGGATAGCTCACATAGCCTGGCCTGCTTCTGGGCACAATGCAGAAGCTGCACCTGCTCCACCGGCACCCCTCGGAAACCGGGACTATTGATACAACAGGATTCCTCCTCACCCTCGGAAGGCCAAGTTTGACAAGACCGCCCTGCCCACCGCTACCTTCAATTGCGTCGGCGATCCTAGCTATTTGTCGGGGCTCTATAAGCTGGGCTGTTGGCGCCACCTCCCTAAGCCTACTAGCCTCACCAGTCACCATACAGCCGGTCACAACCAGCCTACCACCTAGGGCTGAGAGCTTCTTAATCCTCGAAATCATCCTGTCTGCGGTAGGCTTCTTAACAGCACATGTGACCAGCAAGAGTATATCTGCATCGGCTGGAGAGTTTGAGGGGCGGTATCCCCTATCCCTTAATAGGCCTAGGGCTATTTCACCGTCAGCCGCATTGGCTGGGCATCCATAAACTTCTGCGTAGACACGACCTGCCATCGAGGGGGTGGAGGGTATAGGTCTTTATAAATCAGACACCCACCTCTACAAGAGCCTTCAGTACTTTATCCTCGCTTAGCCTTGAGAGCTTGGAGAGAGTCTCGACAGCCTTAGCACGTCCAAGCCGCCTGTTGAATCTCCCTCCCAGTAGCCTCACCGTCTCCATCCTCTCCCAAGGGAAGATAACCCATGCGTCTGTGGTATCAGCGTAGTAGTCCGGCCTAAAAGACGTCCATGGTTTCATGAGGAGGGTGGCGGTCCTCAGCTCAAGTGGATTTCTCGGCCTTATTATCTGGGCTACGGCGGTGGAGAGTGTGTTGCCGGTGTCCGAAACATCATCAACCAATACTACTCGCCTGCCGGCTAGGTCCTTCAGGTATAGGTCGTGGTAGATCCTCACGACGCCACTTTCAAGACCTTCATACGATCTGCAGCCAACCAGATATACTTCCCTCAAACCTAGGAGGTCTGATATTAGGTTGGCAACTACCGCGCCGCCCCTCATAACACCCACTATAGTATCTGGATTGTATTCGCCGGAGAGTCTACCCACCAGCCCATCCACAAGCCTTTCTATGTCAGACCATTCCAAGGGGAGATACTTCTCTCCGTCTACAGTTATTAGTCCCATATAGGTCATTCCTCGGCTCACGATAAAATCTTTTCTCAGCGGCTGGGGAGCCTTTTTATTCTGAGATGATTCCTATTAGGCTATGAGTGTGGTATCCTCAGGGGAGGCTTTTCTTAACTCAGCCCTTCAACAGCTGAGACATGCTGCGGAAATCCTGAACATAGACCCTGGGATTCGCCTATACATGGAGAATCCCAAACGCACACTAATCGTCTCAATACCGATACGGATGGATAACGGCTCGGTGAAGGTATTCAGGGGTGTCCGAGTACAGCACAACAACGCTAGAGGTCCATACAAGGGCGGGATAAGATACCATCCCAATGTGACCGTGGAAGAAGTCACAGCACTGGCCATGCTCATGACCTGGAAGTGCGCCGTCGTCGACCTGCCCTACGGCGGTGCTAAGGGCGGCGTGGTCTGTAGCCCGAAAGAGATGACTAGGACAGAGCTGGAGAGACTGACCAGAAGGTATACTTCCATGATATACGAGCTCATCGGTCCCCTAGTTGATATCCCGGCTCCAGACGTCTACACCGATTCCCAGACAATGGCTTGGATAATGGATACCTACAGCCAGATTAAGGGCTATCAGGTGCCTGAGGTTGTGACGGGAAAACCCGTCTCGCTTCTAGGGAGCCTAGGTAGAAATGAGGCCACCTCCCGTGGAGTAGCTATCTCCGTTCGAGAGACTGCGAAATACCTTGGCATGCCATTGAAGGGGGCCACAGTGGCTATTCAGGGGTTTGGGAACGTAGGTGGATTTGCTGCTAAGATACTTGAACAGATGGGCGCCAAGATCATAGCTGTTAGCGACTCCAAAGGCGGGATATACTCACCTGACGGGCTCAACACCGCCCGTGTAATGTCCCATAAGGAGAAGACAGGCTCTGTGATAGGCTTTGACGGCACCAGGAACATCTCAAACGAGGAGCTACTCGCCCTAAAATGTGATTTTCTTATACCAGCGGCGTTGGAGGACCAGATAACAGCCTCCAACGCTGACAGAATCAACGCCAGAGCCATCGTCGAGGGGGCCAACGGACCGACAACACCGGAGGCCGATAGGATTCTAGGGGAGAGGGGGATAATAGTTGTCCCCGACATACTTGCCAACGCTGGAGGCGTCATAGTGAGCTACCTGGAGTGGGTGCAGAACCTCAAGAGGGAGACGTGGAGTCTCGACGAGGTTAACAGCAAACTCGAGAGTAAGATCGTTTCTGCCTACGCGTCGGTGGTGGAGACAGCCCGGAGGCATGAGGTCAGCCTTCGGGAAGGCGCAATGCTGCTGGCTGTTGGTAGGGTGGCAGAGGCGATAAGGCTTCTAGGCATTTGGCCGTAGGAGGAGATGATCGAGTATCTCAGGATAGCTTTGGCTTCGGTAACACTGCTCTACACCTCATACCTTGATTTGAAGACGCGGGAGGTGGACGACCATATATGGGTGATAGCGTCGGTCATTGGTGCTGTGGCGAATCTCTATGCCTTCTTGACGTTAACCCCCTCCACTCTCTACATTTATGGATTGGCTGTGGGCTCAACAGCTGGTGTTGCTTTCGCTCTGTACTGGCTAGGACTGTATGGAGGTGCTGACGCTAAGGCACTCACATGCCTAGCCATTATCCATCCCACCGTAGAATATGGTATACAGCTTCACCGCATAACAGGCCTCACAACCTTCACCAATGGAATGTTTCTGTCGTCCTCGCTCCCACTGACACTAGGATTTTATAACATCTATAGGATAGTAA
>JAWAEB010000051.1:8485-11397 GCA_038891515.1 Nitrososphaerota archaeon
GAACATATTTGCAGGCTTTGAGTCTGAGCCAACCCACAGGAAGTTGCTGGCCTGTTTCATAGGGACAAGAGTTGTCAAGTCTTCGGGGAGGAGGTTCTGGAGCCCTGTAGAGAGGCGGGAAGGAGGCGTACGTAAATTCGTCTTCAACGTCTCGGTTGATGAAATGAGTGAAGCTATCGCAGATGATATGTGGATAACGCCTGGGATACCCCTCCTCGTATTCTTCACTTTAGGATATTTCCTCTCACTATCGGTCGGCGACTTGATGGGTATGCTTTATAATATTTTAAGCTGGAGGGCCGGCTAGGATCCCTATCAGGAGAAACTCTAGCAATGCAGCCACGGCTAGTAAAGCGGCCGTTACCGCCACTACTATGGGGAGAAGCTTGAGCTCCCTCCCAATCCTTCTCCTGAAAACTGCTGAGACCATTACTGCGCTCTCAGACACAGCCACCCCGTATGCCAGCATCTCAAGTAGTCCGTACAGGGTGATGAAGGGTATAGTCAGCAGGAGATATGATGGTACCCCATAGCTGACCGATAGTGCCGAGAATATGAGTCCTGTGTTGTAGACTATGAAGATTGAGAGAGGTATACCGATGGCGGGTATCATCATGATGAGGGATGCAAGGAGATTGTTGGCTAGGATTCCCAAGGGCGATGCTCCCGCCCTAGATATGAGTTGCTCAGCTTGTGACAGAAGCATCTCGGAAGTGTTAGGGTCTAGGGGAGTCAAAGCACCTGCCGACAATACCGCAATCATGCAGGCCGTCGCTGCGAGGGAGTAGTAGACCCTCCTCCTCACCTCTACCAACGTAAACATCTTCACCCATTGTTTATGACTGTGGTTCCCTAATAAGTGTCAGCCACCAAATCTACGGAGGGCATATTCCTGGAGCCGACCTTCCAAGCTGAGAAGCTTCCTGAAGCCGGGTATTAGGTTGAGTCTGAATGGATCCACACCCTTGAGACCTGCCAAGGATATGCTGATGAGGTCTGATAGTGCCACCAGCTTAAGCATCTCATCCACGTATGTCTTTGAGCTGGCCCTTATGACACTGTGTACCCGTCCACATGACACTAGCTTCTCGACCGCATAGTCGAGTGCAGCGGATATCGCTTGCGGCTCGTATGTGCTTCTGAATATTATGTAGGCGAGGGGAAGGTGTGAGAGCCACCCCTCCACCTCGTTATGGAAGGCTTCGGGCAGCTGCGCCGCGTAGGATGGGTGCTTGGCGTTTTCGTTTAGCTGAGCTTTCAACCTGTAGGCAACAGACCGGAGATGGGTATGGCCTACAGAGACTGCAACCCGGCCCAGTAAATTTCTGGAAATCTCAAAGGGTTCTCCCATACCAAACCTATCATATTCATTGAGGGAATCCTTCAACCCATTGACCGAGTCTAGGAAAAGGCTAGTTAGCTGACCGGCTAGCCCAAGACCAGAGAATACCCCAATTACAACGCCTACCATCTCCGTCATGGCAAACCTAGCCTCCATACCGCTGGACACCATAACCTCCGGTATCCCATGTTTCTTGGCTAACTCGTCTAAGAACCCGCCCGATGTTATGGCTATGAGCTTGGCACCTGCTGTATAGGCCTCAGCTGCGGATGTTAGGGTCTCAGTTGTGTTGCCCGAGTAGCTGAGCGCTACTACTAAGGTGTTCGAGTTGGCTATTATCCGACATGTATAATCCTTACATACATGGAGCGGGTAACGGCTAACCGGTGCCATCATGTCAGAGACTATGTCGCCTACAATTCCGGACCCTCCCATGCCTATGAATATTATGCTCTCAGGTCTGATGTCCAGCTCCTCACCCAGCTTCAAACCAGATTCGAAACCCTTCATGTAGAACTGGGGGGAGCTGAGGACGAGCTTCCAAGCCCTCTCCACCTCACCGTTCATGGCGTAGTAGGATTTGAGCCGCTCCCTTTAACTATCTCCGCCACCCTCCTCTCCAGATAAGCCTTCGCCTCACCAACCTTCTCAACATCTTTCCCCAAAGCTATCAGGTCAACCGTGACCGCTGAGATACCCTCCTCAAACCCCTTCGGGTTGCTCTTCAGATAAATTTGGGGAAACCTCCTCATAGTCTCAACCAGTAGAGGAGCCAGAGTGGATTCAAAGACACCCTTGATGGTGACAGACTCCATAACATATGACTGGCCTCCAGACTCCATTACCATCAGAGGCTTCACCTCATTCATGAATATATCCTTCATCTCAGCCGGCACGCCTGGAAGACAGACCAGCTTGGTGGACTTCAGCTCTATGAGAACCCCTGGAGCCGAGCCCACCCTATTGACGAGTGGTTTTGACCCTACTGGAAGCCTCGCCATCTTCAACCTTTCCTCTGTCAGCTCCACAGAAGGCATCAGGCCCTTTTTCCACAGCTCTTCATACCTCGTCTTGAGCATCTCTAACGCAACCCTGTCAAGCCTCAGCACGCGCCCCAGAGCCTTGGCAACGCCTTGCAGGGTCTTGTCGTCATGTGTGGGACCTAGACCACCGCTTATTAGAAGCCATTTAGGCCTGCGCCTTAGAGCCTCTTTTACGGAGGAGGCTATGTCTGATACGTCGTCCCTTACAATTGTCGCCCTCTCCACCACGTATCCAATCTCGCTCAGCCTTCCACATAGCCAGTGTAGGTTTGTGTTAAGTGTCCTGCCGTCCAACAGCTCGTTTCCCACATTTAGTACCTCCGCATTGAGCTTCTTCATGGCTTGGGAGTTGGTGGTGGCTAGACTTAAATATGGCTATTTGGACCGCGGGGACTGTTAACTTAAGGCCATCCATGACCTTATCCACTTCTCCGATACCTTAGGCCTGTGTGTTGGGAAGGATGTGTTGAACTGTCTTATCCTCCTCTTGAGCTTGCTGAACCATGACTCTATCGTGTTCCTCCTGC
>JAWAEB010000052.1:0-11386 GCA_038891515.1 Nitrososphaerota archaeon
TGGGGGACAGATATGAGGTGGAGCTGCTGCCGGCTAGGAGGCTTGGGATGAGGACGGCGCTCATAGGGAAGGCCGGGAGCCCGGTGCAGTCCGACTACGTTCTTGACTCTATTTTTGACCTATACGCCCTGCTTCAGTGATGCCGAGATAGAGCCTGCCCAGCTCAGCGTGGTTGAGAAGCTCCCCGGCAGAGCCAATGAATATCGGCCTACCACTTACGAGGAGAAAGGCGGTATCCCCAAGTTCGAGAGCTCTCTTGGCGTTCTGCTCCGCCATTATCACGGTTATTGAGAATTCATCCCTGAGCCGCCGTATCATCTCCAACGTCTGTAAAGCCATCTTGGGTGATAGGTTCCCAGTAGGCTCGTCAAAGAGCATGACTCTAGGCTTCCTCATCAGGGCCATGGCCATTGCCAACATCTGCCTCTCCCCCCCACTCATATTACCACTACGCCTGTTCCTGAACCTCTTGAGTACTGGGAAGATCTCCATCATCTCTTCAATGTTGGCGCTAGCCGTGTTTTTGTCTAGCATGTAGGCGGCCATTCTGAGGTTCTCAGAGACCGTGAGATTGGTAAAGACGTTATCAACCTGTGGTAGGTAGGCTATACCATGCCTAGCTATCACATGTGGCGAGAGGCGGGAGAGCTCAAGTCCGTCAAACTTTATACTGCCAGAGTAGATATTGGTGAGCCCAAATATAGACTTGAGGAGTGTGCTCTTCCCACTTCCGTTGGGGCCCACTACCACGTTTATGGCCTTCGGTGCGGTGGACATGGTTACGTCGAACAGTACCTGGAGCCTGCCATAGCCTGCGTTAAGCCGGGAGATCTCAATCACGTTCGCTCACCCTCCCAGATAGCTCTCAACCACTAGGGAGTTGCTGAGCACCTCTTCAGGAGCGCCTTCAGCTATCAGTCTACCCATATGCATGGCGTAAACCCTGTCCACGTATGGGATGGCTATGTCAAGTCTGTGCTCGACGAGTAGGAAGGTTACTCCTGTTCTCTTGTTCAGCTCTCTGAGATGTGTGAAAAGCTCATGGGCCAGAGCAGGGTTTATCCCTGCAGCAGGCTCATCCATCAGCAACATCCTAGCCCCACTCATCAGGGCCCTACCCACCTCCAGTAGCTTCATCTGACCACCGCTCAACTTGTATGCAGGCTGATCCCACATATGTTCCAGCCTAATCAGTCTGAGAACCTGGGCTGCTTTGGCCGAAGCCTGCTCCTCATCATCCAGCCACGCCCGTCTAAAAGGTGCAAAAGCGAAGCTTTCACCTCTGTTATCTCTGTGGGCTGTGAGGAGGTTCTCGAAGACCGTCAGCCTGATGAAAGGCTGAGGTATTTGGAAGGTCCGCACGAGACCACGCCTATAAATATCATGGGCTGGGAGCCCAGTAATGTCAGCCCCTTCAAACCTGACTTCACCTGAATCCGGCCTGTAAAGGCCTGAGACCACATTTATTAAGGTCGTCTTACCGCTCCCGTTTGGCCCGATGAGGAGGACTATCAAGCCGTAGGGAACTGATAGGCTTATGGAATTGAGGGCCTCCAATCCTCCAAACTTCTTTGTAACATTAATAACCTCCAGTATTCTTCCCATCGTTAGAAAAAAGGATTTTGGGAGATTAAAGGCTTAACCCGAGAGGGTGACAGTGCCGGATGCTGCGTTGTAGACCCCTACCTTCACCCATTCATAGCCTTTGTCCGTCTGTCTCACAGCCCAAAGGGAATAGTCAGCTGTGGCTCTGTCGCCTGCCGCGTTTAGGGTTATCCATCCGCTGGCTCCGAAGAAATTGTTGGCTACCTGTGCTATGACATTCTTGACCGCTTCACCGTCATACTTGCCCACCTGAAGAACCGCAAGGGTTAGAACCCAGACCTCATCGTAAGCAGCGATGGCATAGCTGTCAGGAACCCTACCCAGCCTAGCTTTAGACTCCTCCAAGAGCTTGGCATACTTCTCAGACTCGGTCGGTGCGAAGATGGGGTTAATCCAGTTGACGGAGACCGAAAACTTGGCGGCAGTAGGCTCTTTTATCAGCTCATCCAGCTGGGCAGTCCCATCGCTCCCCAGCCACCTAACTCTGCCAAGGTTGGGATACTCCGAGGCCTGAACGATAAATGTCACTGCTTCGTTAAAGGCTATCAGTTCGACGCCGATTTCCTCGGGCTTATAGGTCTGTAGCAGCTGGCTGACCCTGTCGTTGAGCAACCTTGTCTCGGCGCTGAACTCCTTCGCCTCGGGTGCGTACCTGATGCCCTCGGCGTAGATCAGACCGAGTGCCTCACCGGACTTTCTAGTAGACTCCTGAAGCCCATCACCCCAGGCATCACCTCTCCAGACCTGCACGACAGCCTTCACTCCAAGTGCCTTGGCGACTGCTGATATAGCCGGTCCTTGGATTGTATCGTCTGGACAGAACCGGTAGACATAGTCGTCAGGTATGGCTAGGGCGGGTGCGGTGGAGGACTGGCTGACGAGGAGGAGCTTATTGGAATCTGCATAAGACTTTATCTGCCGCACCTCTGCGCTTGTCTGCGGGCCTATGAATATCTTGATACCACGAGCCGCCAAGCTCTGCAGCTTGGTTAGGGCCACATCAGGCTTTGTCTGAGTATCCTCTATAACAACCTCTACGGAGACGGGTACTCCAGCCCTCTGGAGATACTGGTTCACATCCCTTACAGCTATCTCTACAGTGACCTTACTGTTTTCACCGTAGGATGCCAGATCGCCCGAAAGCGGCAGGAGCGCTCCTATTGTAATCTTTCCCGTGAAGCCCGCTGTAACCGTCTGAGTGAGGGTCTGAGTTAGGGTCTGGGTGACCGTCTGAGCCTTGGCCGGGAACACTGCGGGTCCGATGGCTATTCCAGCTCCGATACCAATAAGGAGCGCTACGACAGCTGCTACGGCCACCAGCGTTGATGATACGCCCCTTTTGCTCAATTCTTCATATCACCTTGGAGAGATGGGACAATGGATGGTTATAAGCGTTTCCCAAACCCTTCAAACCTTATGCAACCTTGATCAATTGGTAATTTATTTAAAGGGCAGTGGACTTTCCGATTGGTATGGGCTTGGTGGAGCCGCTGGTCCGTGATGCAGTGGTCTACTCCAGCCTTCTTGTCATGCTCTCCACAGGCCTTACCCTCACCTATATGACCACCAGAGTCCCCAACTTCTCACACGGCGGCTTCGCTACAATAGGAGTATACATCACACTCACTGTAGGTATGCTCTTCAGGCTCAACCCATACCTCTCAGGACCCATAGCATTCCTAGTTTCCGGATTGGTCGCTTTAGCCATGTATATGGCGATACTCCATCCACTCTCAAAAAGAGGTGCCAGCTATCTCCAGCTCATGATAGCCACCATAGCATTCGAGTTCCTCATATTCAGCATAACTAATATATACGCAGACTATCTCACGGAGAATTATGGTAGATTGGTGGAGCAGGCTAGGACAATATTTCTGCGGAAGATTGACTTCAGAATAGATCTAGGCCCACTAGCCGCCATCCTCGGCTTCGACGCCTCAAGAGATTTGAATGAACCCGCTATGTTCTTCATAGCTCCCACCACAACCATACTCTCAGTCATCCTGCTACATACACTCTTGACAAGGACCAAGTTCGGAACTGGGATGAGGGCGGCAATCGAGAATCCTCCACTGGCTGAGGTGGTGGGGATAAATGTCAGGCTTGCTTATGCTGTCTCCTGGTTCATCTCGGGTGGTCTCGCCGGCCTAGCAGGGAGCTATATGCCCCTCTGGTTTCTCACAGGTACCGAGACGGGGTCGGTCCTTCTAGTGAGCATATTCGCCGCAAGCATAGTGGGTGGGTTCCAGAACCTATATGGCGCCCTGCTGGGCGGTCTTGTCATAGGCCTAGGCGAAATACTGGGGACCGCCGAGCTCGCCACACTACTGGGTTCTTGGATAATCCCATACAGGCCCGTCATTCCCCTAATAGCAATGTCCGTGGCCCTTCTATTCGCACCGCAAGGGTTAACTGGCCTCAACTGGCCGAGCCTGTCAAAGGTGAAGGTCTCTGGCTCTGCCGATTGAGGTATTGTTCATCTTTGATGTGACGGCGCTGTTGGCCGTGTATCTGATAATAACAATAAGCCTTAACACGGAATATGGATATGCTGGGATACCGCACTTCGGAAAGGTCCTCGCCGTAGCGGGCGGCGCTTTTCTGGCCGGCTTCCTACCCGGCCGCTTGGGACTGCTTCTGCTAAAGATTCTCCCCATAGCTGGTGAGGTGCGCATAGACTGTGGAGTAGCTGCGGGGCGCTTTATAACGAGTCTTGACCAGGCCCTTGAGCTTTACATATCCTGCAACGCAGGGGTTGTTGACTGGCTCAGCGGGGTTTTGGCTGCTAATATTGGCTTCGCCCTAACCCTGACATTCATCACTCTGGTCGTATCAGGTCTCGCGGGGGCGTTCCTAGGTTTTATCTCGTCATATCCCGGTATCAGGCTGAGGGGTGATTACCTAGCCATGGTTCTGCTGGCGATGGGTGAGTTGCTGAGGATAGTGGGCTACAACTACGAGCCCTTGGTGGGCGGGACTCTGGGTGTCTCGGTCCCCAACCTCTACGCATGGGCGGGTGGAGAGATGAGATTTGTGGCCGCTACAGTATTTATCGTACTCGTGGCCGCTGGGGTCTACCTCTACGCGGAGCTGCTGGCGAGGTCTCCACTGGGAAGGCTTCTGCGAGCTATGAGGGACAATGAGATAACTGCGGAAGCCCTTGGCAAGGATGTGGCTGGGCTCAGGATGAGAACCCTCGTGGTCGGCTCGGCTATTTCATCCCTAGCCGGTACACTCTACGCTCTCTACGCAGGGGGCGTGATAGCCACAACCTATAGTAGGGTTAGCTGGACCTTCTGGCCATGGGTCATGGTCATTTTGGGAGGAACTGCCAACAACGTGGGCACCTTGGCTGGGACATCAGCCTTCGTGATCTTCCGCCAACTCATCATTTTCTATAAGGATAGGTTGGCATCCTTCGTTCCCTTCAACGTAGTGTGGTTGGACACGCTAATCCTGGGAGCAGTCCTCATCGTGATTCTGCTGTATAGGCCACAGGGAATCATCCCCGAGAAACCCACACTCACAATTAGGCATGGAAGACTGCTCAACATAATCCAGTCGGGCGGTAGCCGAAGACTTGAGCAACATGAAAAATCTTGAGACCTTCAAAGAGAGGTTGATGGAGAACGGCTCCCAGCCCATACTATGCAAGTACGTGGATGAGCTATTTGAAAAACTAGAGCACATACTAGACACGGTGAAGTTGGAGCCTGCAGCCTTCCATCCTAGAAAACAACTTGCAAGCCTGTCTGGTAGTATATCCCGGAGGCTTGAAATATTGGACGAAAAGGCATCCTTGGATATGGTAGGGATGTTAAGGCTATGCATCACATCGGCTGACTGCGCGGTAGCCGAGACAGGTTCTCTAGTGCTGTTGACCCGGTGGCCGGTGGAGAGGCTTCTCACATCCCTCCCAGAGGTTCTCGTAGCTGTTGTATGGTCCGAAACAGTGTACCCCACACTCACAAGCATAGCCGACTTGCTGAGAGATGCTTTGGCGAATGGCAACGCAGTCTCAGTGATCTCGGGACCGAGCAGGACAGCAGATATAGAACAAACCTTCGTGAAGGGTGTCCACGGCCCGCGAGACGTGTACGTGGTGATCGTGGAAGGCGGCGGAGATGGGTGAGGTGGAGACATCTTCTAGCCGGATAGCTTTTCTCAGGATGTCGCTGGACAGGGTTAGAAGAGCTAGGGCTATGATGATGTCCCGGCTTCCCCATAGAACTTTGGAGGAGCTGAACACCATTAGAGAGAGGAGCATCAGAGAAATCGAAACGAACAAGGAGACGTTGAGAAATGCTGTGGAGAGTGCTGGCGGCCACTTCATCCTAGCTGAGAATGCTGCCCAAGCAACTGAATACGTACTAGATATTGTCAGGCGTAGCGGTGGGCGACTAGTAGTGAAGTCCAAGTCCATGACCAGCGAGGAGATAGACCTTAACCACATCTTGGAGCGAGCGGGTTTTCATGTGGTGGAGACCGACCTAGGAGAGAGAATCGTCCAGACCGCTGGTGAGAGGCCCACCCACATATTGGCACCAGCACTACATTTAACCTCTGCCGAGGTATCCCGCATCCTCACAGGAGAGACGGGCCACACTCCATCAGATATAGTAGATTATATGAGGAGAGAGATGAAGAGATACTTCTTCACGGCTGATGTGGGCATCACGGGCGCCAACTCCATCTCAGCCGAGGACGGCTCAATACTGATAGTCACCAATGAGGGGAATGATAGATTCGTGACCACTATCCCAAGAACCTACGTCTGTGTAGCTGGTGTGGAGAAGGTGGTGTCTAATCTGGAGGAGGCCTTGCGGATGGTTGAGGTACAGGTGGCAAGCGCAACAGGCCAGAGGCTAACAAGCTATCTCACCATAATATCGCCGAAATCCGAAGATTTTGGAAGGGGCAGGCAGTTTCACCTAGTACTCGTGGATAACGGGAGACTCGTGGCAGCCAAGGAACCTGAACTGGCTGAAACCCTCAAGTGCATAAGATGCGCCGCTTGCTTCAACGTATGTCCGACATACAGGGTTGTTGGTGGACATGTCTTCGGACACAGATACACGGGGCCGATTGGAATCCCGTGGACCTACATAACTGCCGGCTCGGCGGCGTCAGCATCCTTCTCAGGCATGTGTATAAGCTGTGGGTTATGCCAGATAGAGTGCCCCGTCAAAATAGACATCCCGCATCTCATATCCTTTGTCAAGGAGAGGGAGGTCATGTCCGGCCACCGAAAGCCATCGCCGCTTGCTAGACACTATGAGAGGCTAATTCGGATTGGTGCGAGAATGCCCCGTGTCGCCAACAGCATTCTTCAAGACGGACCCTCGAGGTTGCTCCTAGAGAGGTTCTTCGGTTTAAACAGGCGAAGGAGCCTGCCCAAGTTTCCCTCTAAGAGCCTGCCCAGGCTCTTCGCC
Organism: Nitrososphaerota archaeon; assembly: GCA_038891515.1. GTDB lineage: Archaea > Thermoproteota > Nitrososphaeria_A > Caldarchaeales > Caldarchaeaceae > HRBIN01. The sequence goes on from JAWAEB010000052.1 coordinate 7,038, forward strand.
ACCCTAGACAGGCCAGGCAACCCGGTGGCTAGGGTTGCATTGTTCACCGACTCTCTCATTATGTATGTCTTTCCTGAGCTGGGTATTGAAGCAGCTCGTACCCTGAAAAATCTGGATATTGAATCCCTTCTACCAGAGCAGTGGGGGAGCGGCATGCCCCTAATCCAGAATGGATACCTCTCAGATGCGAGGAAGGTGGCCGAGAAGAATGTCAAATCTCTAGCTAGGTATGTAAATTCTGGACTTGAAATCATATGTCTTGAACCCACATCTGAGTACTGTCTCAAGGAGGTGTATCCCAAGCTGCTGAATTCGCAGGAGGCTTATCTAGTGAAATCTAAGACTAGGAGCTTTTACGAGTATCTGACGGGACCGGTGGAAAAACTAGACACACATGGCCAGAAAGGAAGGATCCTATACCACATGCCATGCCATAGCAGGCCCCTCTACAACGAGGCACCCACCATCACAATCCTTAAGAGGCTTGGGTATGAAGTGTCCCAGATAGAGGCTGGTTGCTGCGGCATGGCTGGAGTGTGGGGTGTAGTGAACTTCCACCTAAGTGAACTGGTGGCTGGTGAGCTTCTTGAGGCTGTGGAGAAGTCTGGAAATGGAACCATAGTCAGTGACAGCACGATCTGCATGATTCAACTCCAGCAATTCTACGGCGGTGAGACAAGACATGCCATAAGCCTGATCTACGAGAATATTAGGGAGTTGAACGTCTAGAGTTTAGGGTGTCGGTCCTGGGACGAGGTGACAATGGCTTCACGGATGTTCCCAAGCTGGGCAGGGTGAGGAAGAGCCATCCATTACTAGAGGCATATGGCACCGTTGATGAGCTGATGTCAATCCTCGGATATGCTGAGGCAGTTGTGGAATATTTTGAATTCAAGGAGCTTTTGCACAGGATTCAGGAGCATCTCTTCACGCTCAACTCCAACTTAGCTCTTGGAGATGCTAATAGGTTTCCACTCTCCAACCATTTGAAAGAATTGGATAACCTCATCACCAAATACGAAGCGGAGCTCCCCGAGCTTAGGCGGTTTATCTACCCGAGCGGTAGTCCAGCTGCAGCCATACTCCACGTATGCCGCTCCGTGTCTAGGAGGGCTGAGAGGGTTGTCACAAAGCTTATCGAGTCACAGACTGTGGACCCAGCGGTACCTGCCTACCTGAATAGGCTCTCCACTCTCCTCTTTACGTTGTCACGTATAGCCAACAAGAGAGCTGGCTTACAGGATAGGGAGTGGGTTACCCCCCATAGACAACCTGACCACGTCTGATAGTCATAACTACTCTAATGTTCTTAAGAGAGTCAGCCTCGGTCAAGAAAGGGTCTCTATCCAATACTACCAAGTCAGCGGTTTGGCCGACCCCTATGGACCCCCTCCTGTTTTCATCTTGGGTGGCTCTAGCCGCTGATGAAGTGTAGAGTTGCAGCGCCTGTCCCCTGTCCAGCCTCTCGGACACATTCCTGTGTCCAGCAACAGCTGACCATACGCCCAAAAGTGGGTTGGGGTCCTCAACAGGTGCATCGGAGCCCCCACAAACCAAGCATCCAGCGGAGAGCATGCTCTTCCACCTATAGCACATCCACACCCTATCACCGAGCCTGTCCGCCAGCCACGTATCTGATACTGCGAACATGGGCTGAACCGATAGAACGACCCCAAGCCTAGCAGCTCTCCCAATCATCTCATCATCCATTACGGAGGCATGCTCGATCCTAACACCGCCGAAGCCTCCGTAACTCTCGACTGCGTCAAGCACTGTGAATATAGCCTCATCCCCTATGGCGTGGAAAGCCGCCTGCACACCTCTCTCATGACAGATGCTAAGTATCTCGGTGATATAGTCCCTGCCATGACGTAGTATTCCCTGTCCAGAGCCATCGTGATATTGAGCCCTGAGGGCTGCAGTACGGGCTCCCAACGAACCGTCCACAAAAACCTTCACGCCAGCAATCCTGATACTTGGATGAAGCTTGCCCACAATATCCAGCATATCGGGTGTAACGTAACAGAGGATATCCATCTCGAATGCACCCGATGCCGCCATGGCCTCAAGGGCCTCTAAATGTATCCTGTTCATCACAATGACATGCAGTCTAGTTAGACCATATGATAGCAAAAGCTTCTGGGTCTCTATCAGCCTCCTAGTAATGTGGTCTGGTGGGGGGCTTGGCACTAGTCGCCTTAGACTTTCCAGCGCCTCCTCCCTTACGAGACCAATGGGTCTACCGTGCGCGTCACGGTCAACGAGCCGGGAGTCATTCAAGTTAGGGCCAAGGAGGCGCAGGGCACTCATACTGGCCAGTCCCACGTGGCCACATATTCTCTCAAGGAGGACTGGCTTGCCTCCAGAGGCTTTCTCCAGCTCTTCGGCTATTGGTATGCTGTCCAGCTTGTCCTGCTCCCACCCAACCCCGTAGATAAACTGCCTGTCTCTAGCCGCCGAGACAGCGTCAAGAATCATATGCTTGGATCCAATTCCCCTAAGGTTGAGTATGTCACTTTGGAGAGCCAGCTCGGTCAGGTGGATGTGGCAGTCGGTGAACGCCGGCAACACCGTCTTACCTCCCAAGTCGAGGACATGATAACCGCCATGGTCATAGGCTTCCACGCCCACCGAAGTGATTACTCCATCCTCAATCTCTACCGTGCTACATACTCGGGGCGGGCTGAATGAGGTGTAGGCCCTACAGTTCCTAAGGATGAGTCTCAAGTCCTCCTTCTTCCCTGCCTAGTCCTACTCTCCCTCTCAAGAAAATCTACAATTATTTCGCAGGAATAGATCAGCGGAACCATGGGCAGGTACTTGAGTGCCAGCGTGTTGCATGAGATGCTCGCCTCGGGCTGTATCATGTCCTCATGACTTCCTACCCAAAGCTGGAAAACAAGCCTAACCTTGGGGAGGAAACTGAATGAGAAGCTACTGCCACCCATCTTCTCTCTCATACCACCGAGGGCAGTTGCGCATCTCTCAAAGAGCTGCTTGTCGTAACCGAAAATTCTGGTGAAGGGTCTGGTGACGGCTTTCTGGAAATATGAAAACAGAGTCTGTGACTTTAGAAGGTTATGTATGGGATGCCACGACTCGGAGGTTACTCGGCCCCCCTCAGCCATGAGGTAGGTGAGGATTACGTATGAGAGCTTTCCACCTGAAGGCTTTCCGGTCATGAGGTCCACTATCATCCTCTCCCCAAGCTCTACAGTGTAAGTCTTGTTCAGCACGTTGACTATGTATCTACCTTCTGGTCTGTCCGAACTCCTCAGGAAAACCACACCGCACCTCTTGGCGGCTTCCTCATGTCTAACCCTATCCATCGCTTCAAAAGACTTGGCAACGAAGTGTTCCAACTCAGAATCTTTTATAGCTGGGTTTTCCAAGATCCGACACCATCTTGACCTCTGTAAGTGTCTATCTGGGGCCGTTGCCGGCGTTCCGAATGATCAATATAAACGGGCTCATTAAATTCCCTAATCCCATGTATACCTCCTCCCACACCATTGCCCATATGCTTGACGCCGCTGAAGGTTAGGTTGGACTCAGCACCTATCGTGGACGCATTGACGTATGTGATGCTGGCCACCAGTTTCTCAATAGCTTTGAGGGCTGCTCTGAATTCTTTGGCGTCTACTGAGAACGAGAGGCCGTACTCGGTTTTGCTGGTTACTTCTAAAGCCATCTCCAACTCGCCCATCTTTACGACCGATACTACTGGGCTGAATATCCTCTCCTGAGCTATCTCCATCCTTGAACTCACATCCTCAAAAATGGGAGTAGGGGAGAAGCCATCCTCATAGTGGGCATAGTGAGACCTGATACTGCCAGAGAGGGCTGGGCTCCTTCCGACCTGCCTATCCCTACATACTCATGTATCTTGTGAAGCTGCCGCTCATTAACCAGTGGACCCATATCCTGCATGGGATCTAGGCCGTAGCCATTCCTCATACATTTGACACGCTTTGTTGAAATGTTGATAAATCTATCATATATCTCATTGTGTATTATTACCCTGTTGACGGTGGTGCGCCTCTTACCCTTTGTCCCAAATCCGACCCATATGCAGCAGCCCTCAGCATCCCTCAAGCCACCATCCATGCTGGACTGAGAGTAGCCAATCACCTGCCTCCTGTGGGCCAGCTTGAGGGGTGGAAAGGTCTTTCCGCCTCCCGCAGGAGTCCACTCACCGGCGAGATAGTTATAATAAATTGCTTGATGCTGCATGACTTTTTATAAAACATGGTCCGCTAAATAATTTTCAGAGTGTGGTCGGGGACTGTCAACTTAAGGTCTATGGCCTGGGCCTTCCCATTAGTTGTGGGTGAATAGAATTGGGGTCG
>JAWAEB010000053.1:0-11020 GCA_038891515.1 Nitrososphaerota archaeon
GAAACCAACTGCTTATATATATACCTAGGTCGTCAAAAAGTGATGAATAGCTCCTCTAAAATCAAGAAGATCCCGGTCGAGAAGATACGTCTCATCAGCTGGCTGCCCGAGAGGAAGGACTTGGGCGATGTGGTGGAGCTTGCAAAATCCCTTAAGGCGAGGGGTGATGTGGATGTACCTATAAAGGTCAGACCCACGGCAGACGGGTTTTACGAGCTAGTCTGGGGTAGGCGGCGTCTCGAGGCAGCCATGCTTGCAGGGCTGAACAAGATCAGTACGATTGTGGAAGAGCTCGATGATGAGCATGTTCTCATACAGAATGCGGTGGAAAACCTGTTTAGGAAGGACAAGAACCCTCTAGAGGAGGCAGACCTTTTCGAGACATGGAAAGCTAGGTTTGGCAGAACATATGAGGATATTGCGCGGTTGGTCGGTGTCCGTAAAGAATACGTCTATAACCGGGTGCAGCTGCTGTCGCTAAGCCCCAATATCATAAGAGCGGTCCGGAGCGGTAGTATCGATACCAATAGATTCGGGCTTCTACATGCTAGGGTATTACTAAAGGTGCGTGATAGGGCGCTGCAGGATAGGTTATTCCGTCAGGTGGTTGAGGAGACACTCACAGTACGTGAGTTGAGGAGAAGAGTGGACGCCCTCACGAGAGCCAAGGGGAATAAGCTTAACAGGCCCCTGATCGTAGATCTATCCCAACCAATATTCAATGGAATGCCCCATATTCCCAAGATACTGACCCCGCCCCAGATAAGGACAGCCTGCAACGTGATGGTTGACTCCGTCAACATTACAAATATCTACATGCCCTCCCACATAGGAACACATGTAGATACGCCTAGACAGTTTTTCGAGAGGGGGAAGACGATAGAGGAGTATGATCTCTCTAGGTTTGCGGGAGAATGTGTCATAATCAAGGTAAGGAAGAACTGCAACCAGCCCATCACCCTCCGTGATGTCAGCGGATATGAAGAGCTTGTCGGGGAAAACTCTATGGTATTCTTTAATACTGGATGGGGTGGCTTCTTCAGGCAGCCCGAATACAATCTACATCCCTTCATATCCGAGGAAGTGGCGTGGTGGCTGTGTGATGCTAAGGTGAGTATGATAGGTGTTGACACCCTAACACCAGAAATACCGTATCACATGAGGAAGGATGGATTTGACTATCCAATCCACAAGATACTGCTATCTAATGATATATTGATCCTGGAGAACTTGAATCTAACACCGCTGGACGGGGTGAGGAGGGTGTGGATTACCGCCTTCCCGATACCCATTGTGGGCTGTGAGGCTGCTCCATGCAGGGTGGTGGCATGGCTTGCTACTAGACCGGATGCTGGAGAGTGTCAGAGTGCCGGGTCGGCGTACAGTCAGGGGAGGCGGTTAAAAGTAGTAGTTAAATAATAACCGGCGGCCAACCCGCTCGTGAGGAATAGAGCAACTTTCGGAGTTGTTTTGCCCGACTACTGTGGCGGAACTTGGAAGGGAGGATACATGTCGGGTGAGGAGCTGGCCTCTTACTGTCGAGAGGTTGAGAGGCTGGGATACACATCCATCTGGCATGCAGAACATTTTGTAACAGCCCCACCACTTCTCTCGACAAGCTGGTACGAGCCTCTCGTTACTATCGCCGCCGTAGCCTCGGCTGTCAAGAAAGTGAAGATAGGTACAGCCATAGTAATACTCCCCCTGAGAAACCCCGGAGTCTTGGCCAAAGAGGTGGCAACCCTAGATATCCTCTCCAACGGCCGATTCATCTTAGGTGTAGCAATTGGCTGGCTTGATAAGGAATATGAGCTTGTGGGAGTTAGTATGAGGGAGAGGGGTGGGAGATTCGAGGAGGCCATAAAAATAATGAAGCTGCTCTGGACTGAGGAGTCAGCCAGCTGGGAGGGCAGGTTCTGGAGGTTCAAGGACATGCATCTGGAGCCGAAGCCAATACAGAAACCCCACCCACCAATAATAATTGGAGCTGGCGGCAGGTCGTTAAACGACCCAAGCCGATTTGAGAGGCTGTTGAGAAGGGCTGCCGAACTCGGTGATGGCTGGTATGCAGCGACCTACGTACCGGTGGAATTTATCAGGAAGAGCGTAGAGATACTTCGCAAACATCTCAAGTCTCTTAAGAAGGATGTTAGCAACTTTCCCATGATGTCCCACAAATATGTCTACCTACTCGACGGTCGTGAGAACAGAGCTGCAGAAGATGTGTCACAGGTTTTGGCTATGCCGCTTGAGGAGGCTAGGAAACAGTATTTCATATGTGATAAAGTGGAACTGGCTAAGCGCATAGATGAACAGATTTCAGCGGGTCTAACCCACTTTAACCTCATACCTCTCACGAGGGATTTGGATGTATTGGAGTATGTTGCCAACGAGATAGCCCCAAGATATGACTGAACAAATATCGGTAACACTCAAATAAGTCTGGCTGGAATCAAGTCCTGATGGATGATCTGCGCATCCCACCTTCTCTGGAGCACTTGGTGGTGGAGCCGGAGGATGTGCTGAAGCATATTCCAAAGTCCGGTGTAGTTGCATTCGGCGGCATGGCTGGGACAGCTCTAGCCAAGGAGGTCCCAGCAGCTATCTCACACGGTAATGGAGATTACCGTCTCACATTGCTTACTGGTGGGACGACAACCTCTTTATTTGAGGAGGGGCTCTCATCCATCCAAGTGGGCCGCCGCTATCCAGTAGCCTCTGGAAAGACATCCCGCGATATGGCCAACAGCGGGGCCTTATGTGTTGCCGATTACTGGCTCTCGGAGTATAGCAGGCTGATAAGGTGTGGAGGGATACCGCAGGCTAGAAAGATTGACACGCTCTTTATAGAATCGACTGGGGTGGCCCAGAATGGCGTCGTCCCCTCCTTATCCATTGATGCGGTGCCCGCCATGGTTGAGGCTGCGGAGAAGGTTGTGGTTGAGGTGAATCTTTCCAAGCCGATGATGTATGGACTGCATGATGTGTATCTTCCCAGGAATGACGAGCCTGTGCCGATAAAGAACGTCTTGGATAGGGTGGGAGAACCTGTGGTGAGATGTCCTTGGAAAAAGATAGCGGCTATTATAGTGACGGACAAGCCTGAGAGTGGTGCTGGGGCCTATGGTGGAGTGGGGTCTGTTGAGTTCTCCATCGCGGGCCATGTAACGGAAATACTTGGCGAGATTGTTGGTGGGCAGCAGCTAAGGTCTTCCCATACCCTCCAACCTGGAGCAGGCCCTCTGGCCAGCGCCCTATTGCATAAGCTCGACTTGGGAGGTACCAGGGTGTGGTCCGAGGCCATAACCGTTGACTGGGTTCACAGCATCGGTGGTCAAGTAGATGCGGTATCCACATCCTGCATCTACACACTTAGAGGGCAGGAGAAGATACTGGAAAAGGTCTATGACGAGTTGGCCAGCCTAAAGGATAGCTTAGTTCTCAGACCATACGAGATAACTAACCGTGCTGAGATCATATCACGTATGAACCTCATCTCCATCCAGCAGGCTATAGAAGTGGACATCTACGGAAACACGAACATCACACATATTGGAGGTGACATCTATAATGGTGTGGGAGGCTCGGGGGACTTCACCAGAAACGCCTTCTTGACGGTGTTGGCTCTTCCATCTACTGCATCGGAGGGGAAGTTCTCCAGGATAGTTCCTATCTGTTCACATGTGGACATCCCCGAACATGATGTGGATTTTCTTGTAACCGAGAATGGGTGGGCTGATCTTAGAGGTTTGTCGCCCCGTGAGAGAGCTAGGGTGATAATAGCGAACTGCGTCCACGATAAATTTAGGGATGCCTTAGCAGACTATTTTGAGAAGGCATGCATGGTTGGTGGGCATGAACCTGTTAGCTGGAAAGACGCCCTAGAATTCAGGCATATAACGGAACATGGTGGTTAGCGATCATTCTTGGGCAGGGTCCGCAATTTTTAAATATGTCTCAGCGGAACAGCCAACCGCAAATGAGTTCTCGTCAACAACTTCTCATCTCCCGTGACAAGCTCCTAGGCATGTTACGGAAGATGATCGAGATTAGGATGTTCGAGGAGCGTGTGGAGAAGCTATACCGTGAGGGGCGTATTCTGGGACCAACACACCTATACATTGGGCAGGAGGGTGTAGCAGTTGGTGTTATTGAGGCTCTTGAGAAGGATGATGTGATTATCTCAACTTATAGAGGCCATGGACATGGAATAGCCCGTGGGTTGCCGATGAAAGCCGTGTTGGGGGAGATCTTGGGTAAGGCGGTGGGTACGTGTAAGGGCTTGGGAGGCTCCATGCATGCCCCGATCTCTGCAGAGCTTGGTATCCCACTTGCGACAGCTATAGTGGGCAGCGGCATACCTATCGCTGTGGGTGTGGGATTGGCGTTCAAATATAGGGAGAGTAAGAATGTGGCTGTCGCCTTCTTCGGAGATGGTGCAGTCAATACAGGAGCGTTCCATGAGGCGCTTAACCTAGCGGCTGCTTGGAAGCTCCCAGTTCTCTTTGTATGTGAGAATAACCTCTATGCCATGACCACGCCACTCAAATCCGTCTTTGCAGGTGAAAGCATAATGGCGAGGGCTGCCTGCTACGGTATGCCAGCCTACACCGCACTTGGGAATGATGTCATAGAAGTCTATGAAACAACCCTCAAAGCCTTGGATAAGATAAGGTCCGGCGGCGGCCCAGCTTTCATCGAATGTAGGACATACCGATTCAAGGGACACGGGGCCTATGATCTAGGGACAGGATATAGGCCTAGGGAAGAGATTGAGGAATGGCTGCGAAGAGACCCAATAAACATGTTGGTTGAAAAGATGAAATCAGCTGGTTTACTCCAAGACGAGGAGAAGAAGACGATTGATGCTGATGTCGCCCGTCAGCTAGATGTTATAGTGGATGAGGTTCTCAACTCGTCAGTATACGAATATGAGAAGCTCCCTTCACTGGTTTACTCTACCCCTGTGTAGGTGAGTAAGGGGTTGGCTGTGAGGGAGCTTACATATGTCGAGGCCCTGAATGAGGGGCTTCGTGAAGAGATGCGTCGGGATGAAAGGGTGATAGTCTTCGGCGAGGAGGTGGCCGCCTCGGGCGGCGTCTACAAGGTGACCAAAGACCTTCTCAAGGAGTTTGGCCCCAAGAGGGTCTTGGACACACCTATCTCGGAGATAGCCATAGTAGGTGCTGCGATAGGAGCTGCCCTTAACGGGTTGCGACCTGTGGCGGAACTGATGTTCTTCGACTTTGCAGGTATCGCCTTCGACCAGCTGGTTACACATGCTTCTAAGATGCGTTTCATGAGCGCAGGTCAGGTTAAGCTTCCCCTGGTTGTTAGGACACAGTACAGCCTCGGCCGAGCGTACGGTAGCCAACACACCCAGTTCCTAGCAGCCTCTTTCATGCAAGCTCCTGGCCTCAAGATTGTGGCACCCGCCACTCCCAAGGATGCCAAGGGGCTGATAAAATCTTCGATAAGGGATGATGACCCAGTCCTATTCGTAGAGTCTGGAGCCCTATATGTGAACCGAACATACTATGGGTATAAGGGTCCTGTGCCTGAGGAAGAGTATCTGACACCCATAGGCAGGGCTGATGTGAAGAGGTCTGGCGACGACCTGACCATCGTAGCTGTTTCCCGGGTTGTTTCCGAGGCTATGGCAGCGGTTGAACAGCTGGCTGGGAACGGGGTCAAAGCCGAGGTCATAGACTTGAGGACCATAGTGCCGATGGATTATCAGACAATCTTAGAATCGGTGAGGAAGACCAACAGGCTAATAGTTGCAGAGGATAGTGTGAAGACAGGCGGTATATCGGCTGAGGTGGCCAGCCACGTATGTGAATATGCACTTGATTACTTGGAGGCGCCCATCATCAGGCTGAACTCTCCACCCATGCCAGCCCCCCAGTCATCTGAACTTGAAAAGAAGTATATGGTCACTGCTGACAAGATTGTGGAGGCAGCTACTCGGCTGGTGAAGTGAAGGATTCGGCGGCTTTTCTTACATCTGCTAGGAAGCTGGCGGCTGGGGCGCCGTCAACAGCCCTATGGTCGAAGACGAGGCTAAGATGACCCACCATACCCTGACCGCTCTTTTGCATCGCTCCAACCCCGAGTATGCTTATGGCTGGCGGGTTTATCACAGGCGTGAAGTATATCACTCCTTCATGGCCAAGGTTTGAGATGGTGAATGTATGTCCCGTCAGGTCTCCGTATGTTATACTGCCTGAGACAGCCCTCTCACTTAGACTTCTCAACATGGCTTCAATCTCCCCAAGCTTCAGCTTATCGGCGTTACGTATAACCGGCGCAAAGAGCCCTCGGGGAGTGTCAACCGCTACCGCTATGTTGACTTCATCCATTATCCTCACCTCGTCCCCCTCTATCACGGCGTTGAAGTAGTCGTGCCGTCTGAGGGTTTGGGCGCATATCTGGACCATTATTGACGTTATGCTTGGAGCCCCCTGGCCAGAGGCGGTCTTCATGCTGTGGTATGCGCTCATTATGTTGTCCGCTTGGAAGGTAGTCATTAAGGTGACTGGTATGGATGTACGTAGGCTGTAGGCCAGCCTGTCAGCTATTCCCTTCCTGACACCAGCAATTTTCACAATTCTGACCAAGAAAGCTCACTTCACATATTTGGGGAATACTTCGTCAGCTAGGAACTCTATAGTGGGTATATGGTTTCCAACAGGCCACACTATGAAATGCTGGACACCAGCCCTAACCATCCCATCTATCCTAGCCGCCACATCCGCTTTTTCACCAATAATCCATACCTTAGAGACTGCATCGAATGGGGTGGGTACGATCTTGTTGATTTTGGCCTTCAACTCTTCAGGGGAGCCGCTTACTCCATAGACGTATACGAAGTTCTGATTAAGTATTGTGAACTTCTCAGGGTCTCTCCCCCTCTCAGAAAGAAGTCTTCTCAATAGTTGCATGTATTTCTGGGCGGTGTCGGGATCTATGCGGGCCCCGGCAATCCATCCATCAGCATAATCAGCTATTCGGCTGAAAACCCTCAGCTCAAGCCTTCCACGTGCGGCATCGTCCACGCCAACCCACGGCCCGCCACCACCCATGTAAATCGGCGGTCTCGGTCTCTGGAGTGGGCGTGGTCTTATCTCAACATCCGAGAAGCTGAGATACTTGCCTTGGAAGCTAACCTTCTCACCTGTAAGTAACATGCTGAGGACCTTAGCATATTCGGTGTAAATCGAGGACCTGCGCTTGAAATCCGTGGCTGTGGCGGCGTATTCCTGCTGCGACCATCCCATGGCCACCCCAACCCGTAGCCTACCAGCTGACAGAACATCCATCGTGGCCAGCTGCTTAGCCAGCCGTACTGGATTTCTCATGGGAAGCACCAGCGCCGAGGTACCTATTCCAGCCTTCTTGATATATGGGATGATAACGGATAGGGTGATTAGGGGCTCATACCATGCTGTGCTGTATCCTGGTGGAACTGTCGGTAGCAGCCTATCAGTATGCCATATTGTACTGTAGCCCAGCTCCTCAGCCCGCTTCACATAGCTGGCGAGCTCCTCCAATGTGGGCTGGCCACCGTCCCACAGGCCGCCGGTGTATGTCTGCAACCCAACACCATAGCTGAAGTCGCGGGACATATGTTTGCAGCAGCTATTTGGCGTATAAGTATTTCGCTAGTCTACTCTTATCTCAGCTATTGGCTCACCTACCCCAACTTCCTCACCCACACCATGGAGTATCTTAACTATCACACCATCAACCTCAGACCTGATCTCAATAGCCGCCTTCTCAGTCTCAACTATGGCCACCAGATCATCTTTGGACACCTTGTCACCCTCCTTCTTCAGCCACTCACTAATCCTTCCAGACTCCATAGCCACGTCGATGCGGGGGAGAATCAGCTTGTATATCCCGGTCATGCGGGCAAGCTGCCACTAGGACTTTAAAAGTCTTCAACCCAGTATGAAGGGGTCGCGCCTCTGACCCGACAGCTCAACCCACACGCTCTTTACTTGTGTAAACTCTCGTATGGCCTCGATGCTCAGCTCCCTACCAACCCCGCTCTTCTTGAAGCCGCCGAATGGAGATGCGTATGAGAGGCTTCTATACATGTTAATCCAAACCGTCCCAGCCTGAACATTTCTCGCCACACGGTGCGCCTTGTAGATATCCCTGGTCCATATCCCAGCAGCAAGTCCATAATCAACCGAGTTAGCCAGCTTAACAGCTTCCTCCTCAGTCTCAAAGCTTGTGGCAGCCAGAACCGGGCCAAATATCTCCTCACGCCAAATAGTCATGCTAAGCGTCACGTCGGCGAAGATCGTGGGAAGTATGAAGAACCCACCCGCAAGTGTTGGATCACCCGGCCTCTCGCCACCATAGACCAGTCTAGCCCCCTCCTTCTTGGCTGACTCGATGTAATACAGTATTTTTTCAAGCTGATCCCGTGTAGCAGCAGGCCCCATCTGGGTCTGCGGATCCATGGGATCTCCTAGCCTTACCCTCTCGAACACCTCCCTCAGCCTCTCCAGAAACTCCTCATACAATCCCTTCTGGACAAGTAGTCTAGAACCAGCTACACATGTCTGTCCCGTGGCAGCAACTATTCCCGACACCACACCACTCACCGCAGTATCAACATCACAGTCCTCAAAAACTATCTGAGGCGACTTCCCACCCAGCTCCAAGATGTATCTGGTTAGGTTACTGGAGGTTATCCTAGCCACATGTATGCCAGTATCTGTTCCACCTGTGAAGCACACCTTATCCACAGAGTGGTGGCCTGCCAGCATCTCCCCAACGGAACCTGGACCGGTTACAATGTTGAAAACACCAGGCGGAAAACCGGCCCGCTGGAACAGCTCACCAAGGGCAAGCACCCCCAGCGGCGCGTTTTTGGACGGTTTCACTATGACCGTGTTCCCACATGCTAGGGCGGGTGCCAGAGAGAAGGTAGTAAGAAGTATGGGCGAGTTCCAAGGTACTATTATAGAGACCACACCATATGGCTCACGCATTGTATAGTTGAGCACGTTGGGTTTGTCGGGCAGGTATTTTGCATCACCCAGTATCTTGTCAGCCCATCCTGCGAAGTATCTGAAATAGTGGGGGATGACTTTCAACTGCCCCAGCATCTCCCTGTATAGCTTGCCGTTGCATAGTGTCTCTAAACGTGCCAGCCTCTCAGCCTCAGATTCGATGAGGTCTGCCAACCTCCAGAGAAGTCTAGACCTCTCAGATGCCGGCATCCTACGCCAAGGCCCATCATCGAACGCTTCCCTCGCAGCTCTGATCGCCCTCTCCACGTCGTCTGGAGCGGCTTCAGCCGCTTCAGCAACAACCCTCTGGTTGAACGGGTATATGACCTTGAAATACTTACCGGAGCTTGGCTCGGTCCACTCTCCGTTTATGAATAATTCATATCTGTGAATCTCCCCAGACTTCTCTACAGTCTTCTCCACCATAGCTGTTAACCCCCCACATCCCACTTAAATCTTTTCAGCCTCAGAAATATGGTACTGTCAACTAGGTATTACACCTGCTTCTGTCTTGGTTTTGAGTAGTGTGTTGTGTGTGAGGGCTATGGCTGTGGCTATCTCCTCAATACTCTTGACTGTCTTTATATAGTTATGGAACCTGAAGAGCCTAGACATACAATCAACGATATAATCGAAGACGTGCATGAATGGGAGAGCTACATCTCAGGCCATAGGCCTTTCCAAAAAGCTTAAGTTGACAATACCAGAAATATACAGCACAGAGGATATAAACAGGCTTCCACAAGTCCGAATATGGCAGGGCTTTTCCCAAGGTTTTCCCATGAGGAGTTTGAGAGACGGTATAGTCTGGTTAGACGTATGATGAGGGAGAAGAGTGTTGATGCCCTACTCATATACAGTTCTTCCGCTGGGATAGGTAGCGTGAATTATCTCAGCAATTACATTAGCTGGATGCCCACCTACCTGATATTCCCCCTGGAAGGAGAGCCAACCCTGATACTCCACTTCTACAACCATATACCATGCACCAAGGAGATGGCCGTGGTAGGTGATGTTCAGTGGCATTTCAACAACCCAGTAAAGTGTGTGGTAGATAACCTCGTCAGGAAGAGGCTGGATAGAAGCATCATAGGTGTGGCCGGCCTATCCTCAATACCCTATAACCACTTCACAGGGATTAGAGAGAAGCTCCCAGCTGCCAGATTTATAGATGTATCAGCGGACTACGACATGATAAGGTGGGTTAGAAGTGAGGAGGAGATTGAATGGTTTAGGAAAAGTGCATATCTGACTGATTTGACAGTAGAGGCATTGGAGAAGAAGATAAGGCCGGGTATGACTGAGCATGACCTGACAGCCATAGTCTATGACGCATTCCTACACAGGGGTGGCCAACTATGGATTGCATTCATATCCACCACCAGCATGGATGACCCCACGGTATATGTTCCATGGCAGTTTCCCACATCAAGGGCTGTGGGCATTGGGCATGTCGTGATAACAGAGATAACTGTAGGCTACTACGGATATAATGCACAGATTCACCGTCCTTTCGCAGTCGGCAGGCAGCCGACACCCCTCTACAGACGTCTATATGAGACGGCGCTTGAATGCTTTGAATGTGTCTCTAGGGCGTTGAGGGATGGCGCCACTACAGAGGATATATTGAAGGCCGCCTCAGTCATTGAGGAGAACGGCTTCAGCGTCTATGACAGCCTACTCCACGGTGAGGGCGCCAAGAACCCGGAGCTGGGGAGCAACAGTAGTGTTCATCCCAAGGAACCGTTCACGTTCAAGGAGAATATGGTGATGGTGATACAGCCTCAGCCAGTTACGCCAGATCTCAGGGCTGGGTTACAGCTGGGCGCAGCTGTCTTGGTTAGAACAGATAGGGCTGAAAACCTACATAACTACCCGCTCAAATTTCCGGTCTGCGGACTTTAGTAAGATTTTGGAAGGCCTAACACATTATGCGAGAGATAGTTTAGAATCATCTCCTGCGATATGGGCGCCAAGATGTATAGTCTGGA
>JAWAEB010000054.1:0-10608 GCA_038891515.1 Nitrososphaerota archaeon
GGCTGAAGGGATTTATCAACGCCCCTCACCTACCCGCCATGGCTATTTCCAGCGTTAGGGAGCTGCTGGGGAAACTGGAGGAACGTGGTGAGATCTTTAGTGTTAGGCGTTGCCTAATGTAGGACTGCTAGGATTGACTCGCTCACCAGCTGTGTGATCGCCTCATGGGATGGAATATCTAGGACACGGATTCCATATAGGTTGGCCAGCTTCTTGGCACTCTCACCCACCGAGGGCATGGCAGCAAAAAGCATGGCCTCGGCATCTACGTCCATCGCCTTTGCCAAGAATGATATGACTTGCCCATCCTCAGCAGGCCTGTTACTTAATATGATTGTAGCAACAAGCTTGGGTACACCCTCCCCACTCATTACAGCCAGCGTAAATGTGTGACTCGCGCCGGACTTTCCAGAGATGACTGCGGGAGCCTCAACAGCCCAGCCTCTCCTCACCAGCTCTTCCATCACCGGCCGTAGCTGTGAAGTCAAAACTCCCAGCCCCCCCGAGGGTGTGAAGAAGACTTTCTTACCTATCCTCTCTCTCTGGACTAGTCCCAGAGCTACAAGCTGGTTCAGGTACATGCTCTCGAGGGCCCTCGACCGGCCTGTCTCAGAAGCTACCTCATCACTCGTGGTGCTCCACCTCCTTAGGACGGCTTCATAGGTCTTGAGAAGTCTCTCATTAAGCTCAGCCCGTGGTGCCTGCGGAACACCCCTAGCCGTCTCATGCTTACCCATTAGGAGCCCCTGGATTATGTCTAGCTTTTGAGAGATCTCCCTCAGACTCTCGAGTATCTCCACCCAAACCTCAACCCCCCTAGCCAGCTCTTTCACATCCTCTTTAAGAGAGTAGGTGTATGTCTGCCTCAAACCCACCTGGCCTGGCTGACTGAGTTCTCCGCAGCTTCTGCAGCTTACAAGTGTCTCCGCAGCTTCGATGGGCTTGTTGCAGGATATGCATCTACCGGACTCGTCTCTCAGGGCCACACCCAACATGTTACATGACGGGCATCTCTCCACTAATGAGAGCATCCCAGAGCCACATGACGGACATATGCTAATCTTGAAAGCCGGGCTCTTCTCCAGATAACCCTTACTGGCCGCCTCATCCAGCATGGCTTGCAGCTTCTCAGTCTCAACCCCCATCAGCTCCTCCGCCGGCTTGTAGGTGTATCCCAGGGCTTTGGAGCTGTCTGGGGTAGGCTTTACCACGCCGAGTCTACGCCCGATGACTGAAAGAAGGGCTTCACGGCTTACCGTGGATACTCCGTCCTGCAATCCCAATCCAACCTGTTAAACAGTTTAACATGATATAAGTGTTCCACAATCCGGCCGCCTAGGACATTGGAGACGGTGTAAGCCAGGGCTCCAAGTATGTGGAAAGGACGAAGGCTAGGAGTGTCACACCGGTTAGTATGAAGGCGTGCTTGAACCCGCCTGAGACCCTCTCTGACGAGACCTTACCAGCTACAAGCCCCGAAAATATATTCATGAATACTATAGGCGGGACGAAGAGGTCGATGAACTCATTATATGCGAAGTATCTCCCAGACTGCAGCATGAGGGCTCTGACGAAGTATATCATGACTAGAGCTGTACCTAGTATGACCAGGCTACTGATGTATGGTAGTAGTATGAGGGGCCGCATCATGCTAACCCTCTCCCTCTCAATCAGCTGTGTCTCCTCACTAAATCGTGCGAGAGCCTCCAGAGTCTCGGGCGTGCCGCCGCCCACATCTATAACATCCACGAGTAGAAAGAGGTTGACATTGGTTATCCAGCCTGACACCCTCCTCCTCAAGCCCAAGTAGATCTCTCTGTAGGGTATTCCCAGCATCAGCTTCACGGCCACAGCCGTTAGAATCCTGTTGAAGACACCGTAGCTCCTATGCGTGAGGTTTATGATGCACCTCTCTGGGCTGAGCCCCGTCTTCCTGATCTCAACCAAGTCACGTAGGAAGGATGTCATCCCTCTCACCATCCGCTCGGATAAGGAGCCGTACCTTATCTCACTAAAGGCCGTAGGTGCTAGAACCACAAGGGTTAAGACGCTGAGGCTCACACTCAGACTGTACCCCGGCTGTAGTCCCAGAATTATCCTAATCCTATCCAGCAAGCCGTGTAATGGGATGGTATTGAGGAATGGTATGTCAAGGTATTTCGGCAGCAGTAGGATGGGGTATAGGATGGCGGCCAGTATTATGGAGTATTTCATCACCTTGTTGGGTGGCCAGTAGGTTCTGGGATATTTAGGCTGCATAACATCCACTAGGTAGACAAAGAACACAGCCACCATAGGCATCAACACCCATACAAAAAGAACGAACGTTGCAGGTGTGGCGAACCCACCTTCAAGGTTGGGAAACGCCCGTGCAATTATGAAGATAACGTAGAATGTTAGTGCGGTGATACTGCTGAACGCTATGTATGCCTCCATGAGCATCGCAATCCTCTCACCCACCAGCTTTATCTTCGAAAGCCTCTCTCTGAAAATCATCTCAACCCTCCTATGGAGGTAGTGGACAACATCACCGCCCACACGTAGGGTGGACGCATATCCGAGTAGAAGGTCTGCATACTCCTTTGATGGGACCCTCTTAGCTGAGTTCTCGATGGCAGCCACAGGGTCTATGCCGAATGCCCGCACCTCTATATCCACACGTTTAGCCTCTGTGGCTAGGTTGGCCAATAGCTCCTCAGCATTCTTTAGTCGCTGAATGCTCTTATAGGGCGATATCCCACCTGCAGCCATTACGCTGATATACGCAGCTGCATAAGGCACCTCAGCCTCCAAGCCGCTGGTTATTGAGGAAGCCTTCATGCGTGGATAACCTAAAAGAATTAAGAAAATAATTGCCGGCGCAGCTAGGGCGGTGAATGAGATGAGGCCGAAGAATGGGAGTAGGAGGACAGTGGAGGCTATGGAGGCTACAAGGGTGGTAAAGATACCCATGAGGACGCCTGAGAGGTATGCCTCGGGATGGATGTGCATTCCGGCCCTACTCAAATCCATGGGTAGCCCCCTGAAGAGTCTTAGAAGAGCCGACCCAAGCCCGCCGAAGCTGTTGTAGCTGGCTGCGAAATATCTCTCAGATAATGTCAACGCCAAAACCCGCCTTTCGATATGGGCTGCTCTTCACTTGGCTGAACCTGCTCATCTTCCCGCTCAATCTCCACCACCGGAGTTACAATAGCTTCGGCTGCCGTCCTACCCCTTCTCCTTATGTAGTAGGCCCTGACCTCCTGAGCGACCTCAGGCACAGATCTTATGTTTCTATTGTCCCACTCAGTCAGCAGCTTCGCCTTCTCATAGACATCATTTATGAGGTAACTCCTGTTCAGACCTAGCTTCACCGACAGTTCATGTAGGAGATGACTCCTATCCAGCTCCACCCTATGTGTATCGCTGGCCGGGTCCCACATAACTATCGGAACGATGTCATCTGCTGAAGCTATCTCCCAAGCCATTCTGAGACGTCTCTCAAACCTCGTCTTGAGGGGGAGGTAGACCCTCTGGACCAGACAGACTATGTTCATGAGGGGGAGGTATGCAGGCGCTATATCCATGGGTTTGCTGGTAAGCCGTTTTATCGCATAATCAACATTCTCGGCATGGAGGGTGCTCATACCACCATGCCCTGTTGCCAGCGCTTGGAAGAGTACATACGCCTCCTCACCTCTTATCTCACCCACCACTAGATAGTCCGGTCTGTAGCGGAGAGAGACCTTCACAAGATCGAAGAGCCCTATTTCACCAACACGTGAGGAGCCCATGCCATATCCGCTCCGACTCACAAGTTGAACCCAGTTTTCATGGGGAAGGTTCAGCTCAGGCGTCTCCTCAACTGTCACAACCTTTAAACCAGGCTGGATTAGACATGCTAGGGCGTTAAGAAGTGTGGTCTTACCGGCCGCGGTCCCACCGATGACGGTTAAGCTCATCCTATTCTCCAGCATGGCCCAGAAATATGCTGCGGTTTCCGCGTTGAGGGCGCCGGACCTAATCAGGTCCACTATGGAATATGGTTCTGCCCGGAATTTCCTAATGGTGAATGTGGAGCCCTTGGGAGTAACCTCCTCCCTGAATGTGGCTGCTATCCTATCTCTTCCATAGAGCATACCATCTACTATCGGGTATGCGCTGCTTATGTGCTTCTCAGCCTTGTGGCTGAGGTTGATAATCACCGAGTCGAGAGCCTCTTTATCTAGGAAGCGTATGTTGACTGGGATACTATCATACTCCCGATGCCAAACATAGAGGGGTATGCCCACACCGTTGCATGAGAGGTCTTCTATGTGTGGATCCCTCACTATTGGATCTATAGGTCCAAAGCCCAGAAGATTCCTCCTCAGGAAGTAGCTCATCTTCTCCCTAGTTACGTCGTTCAGATGGAGCTTTGAGCCGTATCTCTTCATGACGCTTGAAATAGCCTCCTCTATAGCCTCCTTCACATCCTGTCTAGTGCTTATCTTCCTTGGGTTAAGCTCCCTCTCAAGAAACTCTATCACCTTATTGTAGCGCCCCACCTCATGCTTCTCAAGCTCAACCTCATCCACATAGTACAGAAGCTGTCCGTCAGGCTCTTCAGCGATGACTATCTTCACATACGGCTCCTCAATCCAGTACGTCTCCACTACCTTGGACCTAGTGGTCGGCTTCCGTACCTCAACACCGAGTTTCACCTCTTGCTGCCTCACCATCACAAATCACCGCCCTAGCTCGAGTCTGTGGCCACCAACTGCATGGTGCTAGAGGCTATCACCACACCGTTAATCAGAAGGTCAACCCTAACCGTCGCCGTGGAGCCAGTGGTGTTGGGTGCTTTTAGTCTGAAGACCCATGTTTCTGTCTCACCATCCTCCATCGGTGGAAGGTTCTTCGAGCTACTACCCTGTATATTCCACCCTTGCCCCTCCACAAGGGAGGCCTGCAGTACTGCTCCCGAGACATCTCCACCCATGAAGTTGGTGACCCTCACCGTCACTTGGGCTGTCTCGCCTTTTGATACATCATCAGGGCTCTCGATCTCCAGTTCCATGTATCCGCTGTACTGGCATGAGATCCATATGTCTAGGTCTAGGTCGAAGATTACGGTGAGGATGTCGGGGACTGCTATGCTGATTGTGCACGGTGGTGAACGCGGGTCACCTATGAGTGTAAGTAGGTACTGACCTGGATTGACTCCGAAGGCGAGTGTCTGGTCTTTGTTGCTGCCCGTAGCCTTCCATGTAAGGGAGTAGGGTGCGTATGGAACGTTTCCCTCAAGTCTGAAGGTATACTCCTTCCCCGGCCTCATGTTCTTGATTGTGACGGTTAGGGCGTATGGATATGTAAAGACTGACTGCCCATCTTCAAGGCCTATGGCTATGGGGTAGGGAACCGCATTGAATATATTCCCCCTAGCAGTTGAAACCTTGACATAATAAAGAGCCTCCTCAGATATCTGGAATCCCGTCTCAAGCCTGATTTTATCACCCTGCATCAGCATGACATCAACTCCTATGACCTGAAGGTTCGGGCCTGTTGAGCTGTTGTATGATATGAAAACCCGTTTTAGGAGTACCGGGACCTCTGAGACGTTGGTGATGTTCAAGACTAGGAGGTTGTTGTTGGTGACCTCTGGGTAGGCTATGGTGTCGAGGTTCTCCTTGAGACGCAGGCTGTCGTAGATAAGCCTCTGTTCGACAGCCGAGTCATATGCGGATTTGAGGTTTTGCATGTATATGTTCAGCGGCATTATGGATACAAATACGATGGCCACACCGAAGACGAGAGCCACTATATTGGATAGCCCGCTCCTACTGCTGCGGGAGTTGAATCCCATATTCGTCATACACCCCATTCTCTTGGTTCTTCCCATAGTCCAGCGGGTCGTAGATGGCCGCCGCAACTGCGTACACCCTGATTATTATGTTACCTGAGCCTGTGATGTCAAAGGTTACAGTGGATAGCTCCCCCGGCTCCAAAAGCGTGCTACCGTCATCCAGCCTTATCAGGTACTGGCCATACATTCTTCCGGGACTGTTTAAGCTGCTTGATGTAGAGCCTATACGGTATGCAAGATCATAGATCCTGAGCGGTACTGTGCCAGGGTTGCTTATGAAGATCTTTCCCGTACCGCCGATAACCTGTATGTGCTCTATGAAGATCACGCTCTTCTGCCTATTTATGGCGGCCTCCACAGACTTCCTATAGCTCTCAGCAGTGGTGAGGTTCCACCCAGCGGCCACCCCCATCACAACAAACCCTATGGTAACAACCAGAGAAGTCAGAATAACAGTGGTGACTATCTTACTCAGACCCTTTCTCCATCTTTTATCCATAAAGAAAGGGGGGAGGTTCAAGACGGCTCGCCCCCTACGGTATAACAACCGTCTTGGGATAGTCTTTGCCGCTGGCGGTGTGCAGGTTTATCTCAACAGTCATACCAGGTATAACGTTCTCCAAGTCTGTCGGCCGGCCGTTGAGGAAGACGCTGTCTATCGAGAGGTCTGTCGTGCCAGTGTTCCTTACACGGAGGCAGGCATTGTAGTTGTTCCCCAGCGATACTGCGAGGTTGGCCTCACCTCCAGCCAGTATGCGGAGGGGGGTACCAAGAACTCCGACTGTTATAGGTGTAGCATCCTGACAGCTTGAGTCTACGTAGGCACTGCTTATCTCCAGTTTTTCGAACCGTGTGAAGGAGCTGGTTATCCCCATCACCCAGAAGCCCACGCCGACAGCGACGGTTATGGCTATCGCCACGATTATTACAGTGGCTATCACGGGGGACACGGCTGATGTCTTTCTCTTCAACCTAAACATCTGTTTGTCATGTTAGGCTCAAACATAGAAGTATATAAATATTACCAAGTAAATGTCTTGGTAATACGCTAGGAAAAGAATCTAAACCCCTTTCCAACATATTTTGGCCCTGGAATACGTTGAAACTGTTAGAAAATGCTATTCCCAGCATCCATTAAAATTGGCGCTAGACGTAAAATCCGAGCATGGCTGTCAGATTCGGTGTCTGTCTCCCCAACTTTGGCAATAACTCTACCCCGGAGGCGATAAGGCTGGTCGCCGTGAAGGCAGAGGAGTTGGGCTACCACTCCATCTGGGCCACAGACCATGTGGCCCTACCTAGCAAGCATGGATATCCCTATGGCCGGATATACGAGCTCCTTACTACGATGGCTTATGTTGCTCCCCTAACCAAGAGAATCATGATAGGCTCCTCGGTTCTCATACTTCCCATGAGGAACCCCCTCATAACGGCCAAGACTCTCGCCTCAATCGACAGCCTAAGCCGTGGCAGGGTTATCGCGGGGTTTGGGGCTGGCTGGGCCCGTGAGGAGTTTGAGAACTTGGGCGCCGGCTTCAGCGATAGGGGTAGGAGATTTGATGAAGCCCTCCAACTGGTTAAGCTGATGTGGCAGGGCGGCCGTTTCTCGTTTGAGGGCCGGTACTACAGGGTAGTAGATGGAATAGCGGAGCCAGCTCCAGCCCAGAGAGACGGGCCGCCCATATGGATTGGAGGCAACTCGGTCAGAGCATACCGTAGGGCTCTCAAGTATGGACATGGCTGGCATTTCACCGGATTGCCAGTGGCAGATGTGGTGCAGAGGCTGTCCAGCCATCAATCGGCCAAGGACTTCACAGTCTCCGGAAGATTTACCGTGGATCTTAACGGTAGGACGCCGAAGATAACCCGCTCACCTGTGGGCGAGGTACGTCAGATGATTTCAGGGAAACATGTTGAGGTGGTGGAGTTGATTAGCCAGTATATAGGCGCCGGTGTGGGCTACTTTGTTTGTTATTTCGGAGACAAGCCTGCCGAGAGATACGTTGATGATATGAGGGCCTTCATCTCAGAAGTGGTTCCCTCACTCACCGTCTAGTCTTCACACCGAGGCTGTAGAGCATGACGGCCATGTAGGCGGCTATTGAGATGGCTGTCAACACTCCGGACATGGTCCACAGCTGGCTGTTGGGTAGGAGGCCTCCAGCTATCCGTGAGGCTGTGGAGACCTGAAGAAGTGTGAGTGGTATGTAGAGAGATTGGCTGTAGAAGTGTCTAGTCCTTATTATAGAAGGTATTATCACTGGAGCATGTGTCATGATCATTGTGCCTGAGAAGCCTATGAAGATGCTGTGCAGAGATGGGTCGCTGTATCCGGTGAGAAACCATAGAAGCCCACCCACCGCTAGCCATGCATAGGCCATTGCCAGACCGGTGGAGAGAAACCTTTGGAACCCCCATCCACGTGTGAGAAACCTGAGTCCCACGTCATAATTGGCCACAGAGATGAGTAGGGCCAGCATGGCCAGAGCCATTAACATGTTGGAGCTTGAGCCTAAGAGGTTGGACGCTATGAAGAGAAGAGTGGAGGCCATGATACCCATTGATGCCGGAAACCTGAAGCCGCCGACCCTAGCCATCTCCACCCTCTCACCCATTATGAAGAGCACTAGGAAGCCTGTCCATGAGACGGCCGCCTCATATAGTGGAAAACCCGTATAGAGCTTGATACTACCCAGCAGAAGTAATAGTGATGCGGAAACCATCATGATATGGTGATGGTGCCTGAACTTGGCCAGCAGCCAGACATGTGAGGCTGTGAATGAGACTGCTCCCAAGACCCAGAGGAGCTGGCCAAAGACCACTAGATCCATGGCCAGCAATACCCCACCAGCTCCGAGAAACATATAGGCTGATATGCTCCACCAGCTCTTCAAAGCCACATACCTCTCTAGAGCTATTAGTGTGGCCATGAAGCCAACCACCATCAGCGGGCCGTGGTAAATGATGATATGTGTTGGGGCCCATCCCAACACGCCCATCCTAACCAGTCCTCCATAGAATCCCAGAAGAAGTGACAACAGTCCAAACGCAAGCAGTGGGATACGCCTCATAAGGCTTTCCTCGACGGACATCATAATAAACAGTAATGTGATTAATAGTGTCTAGGTAAGCGCGCTACCCAGATACCGCCCACCTCTGGTACCTGCCAAACTGTATGCTAATTTTTCTGGGCAAGTACGGATTAAATCTATATTTCAATAGACAGCATCTTAATTTCCTGATTCACAAGGCCCAGTTTGCCGTCCCCTCATAAGCATAGCCGCTGTTGACACATCGTTGATAACTATGTCGACTGGTGTGAACCATGTTACCGTAAGGTAGTATAATCAGAGCTGGTAGCTAATCACGCCCTCTTAAGTCCATTATCGATGGGCTCCTCCTTATTTCCTTCTCCAATACAAATGGAATTGTCAAGGTCGTTATTATCGCCATGGTAACTAGAGCAGAGAATATATCCGATGAGATCAAGCCGTATCTCTTGGCTAGTAGTGCAATCACAAGCTCCGCTGAACCCTTTGATGACATTCCCAACCCAACTAAATACAGCTCCTTGAGTCTCAGTCTTGAAAAGGGCTTGACCATTAGAGAACCAGTAATGGATCCCACCACAGCCAGAACTGTCGCAATAATTATCAAGCTGGGGTTAGCAAAAAAGAGACCCACATCAAAGCTTAGACCAATGCTCACGAAGAAGAAAGGGGCCACAAAAGCCAATGTGATCAGGCGGGTGTCTTTCGCCATCTCATCTCTTCTCACCGCTCCAATACCCCTCAAAATAGCTTGAAATACAAACCCTCCTACAATGGCACCGAATAGATGACCGAATCCCAAGAACTGAGAGAGTGATGATATGCCGATGGCTAGGAGAATCCCGAAAGAAAAGAGTTCCAAATCCCTAACTCTTCTCTGAAAATGCTCCAAAAACTTGGCTGCCCCCACGTACAGAAAAAACGAAATAATGGCAAAGACCATTAGCTGCATAGGGAGCCTGGTCAACTCGAGCGTGAGTCCCTGAAGCACCACAATTATCGTGGTGAGGAGGAGTATCTCAAGGATATCGTCAATAACCCCCGCCGCAAGGAATATAGCAGCCAGCTTGGTGTTTATGACATCCATGTCCATCAACACTTTGACTATGGTTGCCTCAGCTGTTACTCCCAAAGCTCCGCCAAAGATTGTGGCTGCCAGCAAATCATATCCCATCAAGGTGAGAACGGCAAAACCTAGGACGAAGGGAAAACCGGTTGCCGCACATGCAATTAGAGCTGAGTCTCTAGTTACTCTCTTCACCCTCTCCAGATCAATTTCCAACCCGGCAAGGTATAGCAGGAATATGATGCCAAGGACTGCCAGGATGTCGATAGCCGAAAAGGATGCTGGATCGAGCAAGAATTCTCTCAGAGGCTGTGTGCCGATGACTATGCCAACGATAACCTGCGCAACCACAGGCGGTAACCCAGCCCACCTGAAGAGCCAACTTAATAGGAATGACATAACCAAAATTATTGAGATGACCATGAGAGTTTCCGGCATCCCATGTCGGAGGGCCGGCCTACTAGCTACTATTATCCCTTCCCTCTGAAATCCGGGGACTGTCAACTTAAGGCCACTCATGACCTTATCCACTTCTCCGATACCTTAGGCCTGTATGTTGGGAAGCATGCGTTGAACTGTCTTATCCTCCTCTTGAGCTTGCTGAACCATGACTCTATCGTGTTTCTCCTGCCGAACGCCTCTATTCTCCTCCTCATCCTGAGGACCTT
>JAWAEB010000055.1:0-10401 GCA_038891515.1 Nitrososphaerota archaeon
CCTCACCTGCTCCATTACGAAGGCACCCACGGGACAGCCAGGTGCTGTGAGAGTCATCTTGACGTAGACCGAGTTGTCTTCCCTCACTTGAACATCATAGACTAGGCCAAGGTCCACTATGTTGACAGGTATTTCTGGGTCGTAACAGTTCTTTAGGGCTTCTATGATCTGCTCCTGCGAGGGCTTCTGCACCATCCTCTTTCATGAGTATCACCTCGCAACAGTATTTAAGCGTGTAAGACCTTCACACGTATGGGTCGATGCTTAAATCCGGCCGCCCAGCCCGTTATTATGGCATGAGCTTGACTGGGAGGAGGGCATGCATCCTGGTGGGGCCTGACTTTGAGGATCTAGAGCTCCACTATCCACTGCTCAGACTCCTGGAGGAGGGCGCTTATGTGAAGGTTGTGGGACCGGTGAAGTCCGAGTATAGGGGTAAGCATGGGACTGCCGTCACCGCCGACTTGGCTGTGGAGGAGTGCAGAGCATCGGACTTTGACTTGCTGGTCATACCCGGTGGGTGGGCTCCCGATAGGCTGAGACGAAACCCATCAATAGTCTCTTTTGTGAGGGATTTCTTTAACGCAGGAAAAGTAGTGGCGTCAATCTGCCACGGCCCCCAGATCCTCATATCTGCCAATGTCTTGAAGGGCTTTAGGCTTACATGCTCCCCAGCCATAAGGGATGACGTGATAAATGCAGGCGGCATCTACGAGGACTCTCCAGTAGTAGTGGATAGGAACTTGGTCACATCGCGTTATCCGGCGGACCTACCCCACTTCTCCAGGGCCCTCATAGGGTTGGCCGCCAAAATCAAAGTGGGTGAGAGGGCTGTAGAGTGAAGTTACCCGAGATTGAGGAGAGATATGACCTCGGTTGGATGGTGACATTCAGGGGAAACAGAAGTCTCCCCAGGCATAGGTGGTTTTTTCTTTAAGGAAGGGTTTTCACGGGATTTCGTCGAGCTGGCCCTCAAGTTAGCAGGCAACTCTGCAGACTCGGTTGTCTTAGACCCATTCCTAGGCGTGGGGACCACATGCCTCACATGCAGGGAGTTGGGTCTGGAGTCTGTGGGTGTGGAGGTATCACCCCTCTTCGCCATGGTATCAAGAGTCAAGACTAACGACTATGAAAGTATGGAGCTGAGGGCTGTCAGAGACAAAATACTAGGCCAGAAGTTTGAGAGAAGGGAGCTTGATGTGAGCGGCTTCATACGTAGGCTCTTCCCACGGCCAGTCCTTGAGGACTTGGTATTCTTCAGGGAGAAACTATGGGAAATTGAAGACAGGGGGGTGCGGGAGTTCTTCGCACTAGCCCTTATGAACGCTGCGGGAAAGACATCTTATATATTCCGTGACGGTGGCATGATAAAGATTAAGCGAGACCTTCCGAGGCCGCCATCTCTGAAGAAGACATTCAGAAGAGTTGTGAATACCATGATAAGGGATGTGGAGCGACATCCCCTCAGCCCATCCACCGCCACAATCATATTGGGAGACGCGAGGAGGATGAACTTCTTAGAGTCCGAGACATTTGACATCGTCATTACTTCGCCGCCATACCTAAACAAGATAGAATACACCAGCGTCTACAGACCTGAGTACGAACTTTTCATGAAGGATCTAGCGTTCAATCCCATAAGGTCATACATTGGGCTGAGACCCTCAGACGCCATGGAGGAAATCTCCGGAGGCCTTCCACCAGCCGCCCAATATTATTTCAGGGATATGAGAGCGGCCTTGGCCGAGATTTTCAGAGTTCTAAAGCCAGGTGGAAGCTCTGTGATGGTTGCTGGTGGCGGTGTCTTTCCTGACAGGGTGCTGGAGGTGGATATTCACATATCCGAGATAGCGTCAGACCTGGGGTTTAAAGTGGAGCGGATTATAGCTGTTAACAAGCGAGTGGCCACAACTAGAAGGGTTATCAAGATTGGCATGTCTAGGGAGAGCATACTAGTATTCAGGAAGTAGTCTCGGCCAGCTCGTGCAGCTCACCTCTAGCCAGCCTATACCTCCGATGCCTCCAGACAATCACGGGGTCCCTCGCAGATCTATACAATGCGCTGACTAGACCGGCCAGCACTATCACCGCCCCAGCTGGCCATAGGAAGCAGCTGAGTAGGCCGCCGCCATGCCTGTACGCCTCCAAACCCAGCGCCGTGGATATCAGTGCCAATGAGATTCCCGACAAAAATGAGTCGTATAATGGGCCTTGGATCGATAGTAGGAACCCTATGATGGGTGCTAGGAAGATGAATGCTAAGGCCGCCGTAAGGGCTAAAGGTTTGAACTTGTGCCCTAGGAATATGGGTGTAAAGAGTCTGAGTATCCCATGCCAGAGTGTTTCGAGACTCCTGTTCCAGGCGGCCGTCATGTAACCCCTCGCATCAGCCAAAAGTATTCTCAAACCCTCATGCCTTCCCACTATAGCTATGGCCCTGTCCTCCAAGAGCGAGCTCCTAACCCTCTTGTGTCCACCAAGTCTTTCATACGCATCCCGTTTCACAAGTATAAAACTGCCAAAGGCAAAAGATGCTTTTCCATCGACAACCTTGTCCGGCCTACCTATCAGATACAATCCCATGAGGAGTATGGGCAGCGCTGCCTTCAAGATGGGGGTCTGCATCTCGAAGGAGGGGTAGAGGGAGACCATGTCAAATTCCCCCTCGCTCGCCAGTGTCAACACCTTCGAAACCAAGTCTCTTTGAACCCTAGCATCGCTGTCTGTGAAGAGGAGCCACTCCCCACAACTGGCCTCATACCCTATGTGGCAAGCCCATGTCTTCCCAACCCATCCTCGTGGTGTTGGACTTGCCTTCAATACCTTAACGCCTTTTGAGGAATATCTACTAGCCACCAGCGCAGTGCCGTCGGTGGAGCCATCGTCCACAACTATTATCTCATAGACCACATCGCCTTGGGAGAGATAGGACTCCAGACACTCCCCTATATCTCTCTCTTCATTTCTTGCAGGAATTATCACAGAGACCTTATGAGTTGTCTGACAATTTCTCACCTGTCCCAGCTTTGGTAGACCCTTCTCAACCCTCAACTTGAAAAATAGGAGAAAGACCGATGCCATAAGATGGATCATAAGTAGCGGTGTAATCATCTTCTAATTGAATAGCTCTACCGGGGCCTGTTTATTAAGAATAAATAGGGCCTTGGCACTTCTCTATAACAGGAGTTGTCTCGAGACATGTGGTTTGGTAGGAGGCGTAGATGGCCGTTCTTTAGGGACATATTTGAGGAGTTCGAGGAGTTCGCACGGGAGATGGAGAGGGAGTTTGAGGAGGAGATGCGCCGCCTGACCGAACAATTACCCAAGGACCTCGTAAGGGAGACTGTGACAGACAGGGGGGTCAGGAGAGAGTATGGACCATTCGTCTACGGCTACTCTATCACCATAGGACCTGACGGCAAACCCATCATAAGGCAGTTCGGGAACGTGCGTCCAGGAGCCCTTCCCAGAGGTATTGAGTTCAGCCCGGAGAGGGAGCCCCTCGTGGATGTGATAGAAGAGGATAAGCAGGTGAAGGTGATAGCCGAGTTGCCAGGTGTGAACAAGGAGGATATAGACTTGAGGGTTGAGGAGAAGATGCTCACAATTAAAGTGGACACCCCTTCGAGAAAATACTTCAAGGAGGTATCCTTACCCACGGCCGTGAGCGATACAGGCGCCAAAGCCACATACAATAACGGAGTCCTTGAGGTTGTTCTGCCCAAGAAAGAGACTAGAGCTCTCAGGGGCGAGAGAGTTAAGGTGGAGTAGTCCTACTCTTTGTCTGTGATGGTTGGGTATAGTTAAATACGGCTCAAAGCAGACTACCCTCGTAGATGTGTTAGAAGATGCCCTCCAGCAGAATCTCTTGGATGATTGGTGGGGCGCAGGGCACTGGTGTAGATTCCTCAGCCAACATATTCGCCAGAGCTGCGGCCTCAACAGGGCTCTATGTATTCGGCAAAAGGGAATACTACTCCAACATAAAGGGAGAACACAGCTACTTCACGGTGGTTATGTCTGATAGCCCCGTATACTCCCACATGGATGAGGTTCACCTGCTAGCCACCTTTGACTCCGAGACCACAGTCCGCCACGCATGGGAGGTGGTGAGGGGGGGAGGGATTGTCTACGACGCTATGGCTGTTGGAGAAAAGATAGCCAATATACCCACACTTGAGAAGATTGTCCTAGAGCGTATTCTCTCCAAGCTTTCAAGGGAGGGGCTGGGAGAGACTGTTGGTGATGTTCTGGAGGTTGCTAGGCGCTCGGGTGTAGCTCTCTATCCAATTCCATACATGGATATTCTAAAGAAGATAGGCGAGACCATAGGGGAGAAACAGTTGAGTCTCCTCTCCAGGATGACCAACGTGTTGGCGGTAGCGGCCTCCTTCGCAATACTTGGACTGCCCATAGAACATCTCGAGCAGGCCATCGGCCAGATATTCAAGGCCAAGGCCAGGGTTGTCAAATCCAACATAGAAGCGGCCCGCGCAGCTGTTGAGTATGTATCCCATAAGTTCCTCGACACCTTCCCGTACAGGCCTGTCCATCGCCCACACCATCGGCCAAGACTACTCATCTCTGGAACGTCATCGATCGCCTTGGGCAAAATTGTGGCGGGGTGTAGATTCCAAACATATTATCCTATCACACCAGCGAGCGATGAGAGCGTCTACCTCGAGGACCATGACACCTTCAAACTCAATCTGGAAGATTATCCCCACATACGGGAGAACATAGAGTTGGATGGTAGGGGCTCGATAGTGGTGGTCCAGAGCGAGGACGAAATAGCAGCCATCAACATGGCTTCTGGAGCAGCCCTCGCCGGTGTGAGGGCGTCAACGGCCACTTCTGGTCCTGGCTTCGACCTGATGATAGAGGGGATTGGATACGCAGGCATGAATGAGATACCTGTAGTGATAACGCTCTACCAGAGGGGCGGGCCGAGCACTGGGCTGCCCACACGCCATGAACAGGGTGAACTGCTCTTCTCAATCTTCGGAGGTCACGGAGAGTTCCCCAGAATAGTCCTAGCATCCGGAGACATAGAAGAGGCATTCTACGACACTATCAGAGCCTTTAACTACGCCGAAAAATACCAGCTCCCCGTGGTGCACCTAGTTGATAAAGCCCTAGCCAACAGCACGATGACCACCGAGATCTTTGATGCCCTGAGACTCTCGATAGATAGGGGACAGACGTTCACTTCCTGGGATGCTTCGAAGGGTGAGTATAAGAGGTTCGCCTTCACCCCGGACGGCATATCACCTAGAATAGTCTTGGGCACTCCCAACGGCATATTCTGGAATACCGGTGATGAGCATGACGAGTTTGGCCACATCTCAGAAGACCCCACCATAAGGGACAGGATGATGGAGAAGCGGATGCGTAAGTTGGAGACCGCTGATGCCGAGATTCCAGAGAGTGAGCGGGTATCCATCTACGGAAACCCTGACGCACCCAACCTTATAATTAGCTGGGGCTCACCCAAGGGAGCAATACTGGATTCGATATCCTATCTGGAGAATGAGGGGCTACACTTCGCATTCGCCCAGATAAAGATGCTACATCCATTCCCAACCCGGTTCATACAGAGCCTAATACCATCATACAAGAAGACAATATGCGTGGAGCAGAACTACTCTGGACAGCTTATGACCCTGATAAGGGCTAGGACCGGTCACATGATAGACCACCTGATATGCAAATACAATGGCAGGCCATTCTCATCTTCGGAGGTCAAGAATGCCTTGCAGGAGGCCGTGTTCAAGGGATCACCTAGGATAGTTACTAGGGCTGGAGCGTGAGCGGGATGACTACGAAGCTATCCATGGTTTCGTTCAGGACAGCAGTTCACAACGACTGGTGCCCTGGATGCGGTGACTTTGGAATATTATCCTCTATACAGATGGCTCTAGCGGAGCTTCAGATAGAACCAAGCAGAGCTGTTGTCTTCTCGGGGATTGGCTGTTCAGGCAAGACACCCCACTACATCAACACGTACGGTATACACACCCTTCATGGGAGGTCCCTACCTTTTGCGATAGGAGCCAAGCTGGCCAACCCGACTCTCACCGTCCTAGCTGTGGGGGGCGACGGTGATGGCTTAGGAATAGGTGCGGGTCACTTCGTCAACTCTGGAAGGAGAAATGTGGACTTTACATACATAGTCTTTGACAACGGGGTATACGGACTCACCAAGGGTCAGGCCTCTCCAACCCTACCCCGGGACCTCAAGACAAAGTCTCTACCACGGCCGAACATCAACGATGCCGTCAACCCAATCGCGATAGCGGTCACCGCTGGATACACCTTCATAGCGAGGGGCTACTCTTATGACACACGCCATCTCAAGGAGCTTATCAAGAAGGGCATACAGCATGAGGGCTCGGCCTTCATAGATGTTCTGCAGCCATGTCCCACATACAACGACATCACTACGAAGGAGTGGTATGGAGGTGAGGACAGACTCGTGGATGGTAAGCCCATGCCACGCATTTACAAGCTTGAGGAGGAGGGTTACGACCCGATTGTGTCTAGCGCTGACCCTGAGGAGGCTGAGAGGAAGAAGCTGCAGGCCATTGCCAAGTCCTTCCAATGGGGTGACAGAATACCTGTGGGTGTGTTCTACCATAACCCCCACGTACCCAGCTATGAGGCACGTATTGCGGCACGGATGCCAAGCTATTACAACAATCCACCTGCACTACAGCCCATAGCAGACAGTTCTGGGAGGCCAATAGCCTTCATCGATGAGATTGTTAAGGAGTTCCTAGTCTGATATATAATTTAGCTATTATTTTTCATTAAGTTTAAGCATATATAGGACTATAACCATGCAAATCCATGGCTCAGCAAGCTCAGGAAGTTCACGTGGTTTTGGTCTCCGACGAGCCCGCAAGGGTATACCCAGCCTTCCAGCTGGCGTTGGGTGTCGCATCCATTGGACTCAAGGCAAACATCTACTGCACACAAAGAGCACTAAACATCCTGAGGAAAGGGCATGCTAAGAATATACAACTGCCGGGATATCCGCCCTTCGAGAAGCTTCTGAAGGACGCCATCTCAATGGGAGTACGGGTTTTTGCATGTGCCGTATCTAGGGATGTCTTAACCAGAGAGGGCGTCACAGAGCAATCGGTTGAGGATGGCGTGGGCCTAGAGGACTTGGGCATATTCTTGAAGCAGGCACTCCCCGCGGCTAAGAACGGAGGCATAGTCACCTTCATCTAGAGGTCGGTGGGGGAGATGTCAATAGTTGTTCAGAGGGGAAGAGGCTCTGAAAGTCTTCTTGGAACCAAGCCCACCATAACCCTTGACACTAGGGGAATGGTCTGTCCATATCCGATGATTGAGGCGAGGAAGCTGGCCGAGAGGCTATCACCAGGCGAGGTGGCTGAACTAATCACTGACATCGAGTCCACAGCCCGGACATCAATACCTTTGGTCTGTGAGGGGTTGGGACTGGATTACGTTGTGGTGGAGGACCCCGGGCTCTGGCGTGTAAGAATTTCACCTAGGTAGAGAACTTCTGCCAGCATTTTCTTCGCCAGCTCCTTCACCGCTCTCTTACCCCTCTAACCGGATGATTCCCCGCCAAGTGTCTCTTTTTGGGGGGATGCCTCAGCCCTCTCCATCGGCTTCTCCGCAGCCGTGGGCTGAGAGGCCTCTCCGCCGCCCCTCGCAGCTCTTCCCACACTCCCTAAGGCGCCGCCCAAGGAGAGTCCTGCGTAAACTATCGAGAGACTCAGTAGGGCCAGTCCCACCATCGTCCATGGCAACCTTTCCACATCCCTCGCCACCGTAACGGTGGATGTAACCACTCGCTCAATAGTGAGCGTCTGCGTCACCACGCTCAGCCTAGTCTCCACTTCGAGGAGCTTCGTTGTGAATGTGGCAGTGACCGTCTCGGTCTTGGTGGGCGGCCGGGCTGTGGAGATGGAGAGGGTGTACGTGCCTGACGAACCTCCAAATCCCAGCACAACCAAGTAGTGGGGGCCGTCCTCCACGGCTTGATATCCGATCCTCTCGGTCAAGCCGGCGGTCCTAACCCCTTGGTCGATGATTTCTCGCAAGGGGCTGAGGAGATATATGTCGAAGTCCTGGTTGGATGGCATTCGCAGCACCACCAGAAGCGTTTCACCCCTTTCCAAGTCAACGCTAAAGTAATGGAGGTCTCCAGTATCCAGCCTGAAAACATATTCGCCGGGCGTCAGCTGGAGAGCTGTAGAGAAGTTAGTGCCCGGCTCTCCCACCTTCTGTCCGAGGATAATGGGTGGGGTTAGTAGGGTGAGTGCGAGTATGGTGAGTATCAGAATCCTCATTGTTGGATACCTCCGCCCGTATCATATATAAGTATTTGCATGGCATCGCTTTGGCGTGGTATGATGCCACCCCACCAAGGATTTCTACTGGCGCTGAGACTTGACATCCTTTTTGAAGTGGTTAGTGCCGCTTTCAGTCTCACGATTGCCGTGCTCTCCCTCAGCGCCTCTAGGCGGCTGGGCTCCAAGACGCTGCTCCAGCTAGGCCTAGGTTTCCTCCTAATATCGGCTGCCATGCTCTTTCGCTCAATCTCTGTGGCCGGGCTGATTAGCATAGTCTGGCAGCTACCCCGTGGCGCGTTTTTCTCCCAACTCTTCCTCACTGAGACCCTTTACTCGGTTCTGAGGATCGCTGGGTACATCGTCTTCGTCCATCTCTACGCATCATACCTAGGAAGAACTGGGGAGAAGGCGTCTTATATGGCCCAGATCATAGCCATATACAATCCTGCCTTTGAGACTGCATCAGCTATACTTCTCGCCTTCGTCGTTTACCGGACTGGGATTAACTGGGCTTCAGGCCGTAGGCCCTCTTCATGGACAGTATTCCTAGGCTTCACATCCCTACTAGCTAGTCATCTACTCTTCACACTCACCAACATCTCATTCACCTTCTATCTAGCCGGTCATTTCGCCCAGCTGGTATCCCTCTCCCTCTTCCTCTTAGCTGTTCTCCTGGTGCGTCTAAATGAGAAGAGAGTATAGGTCCAAGGCAAGAATAATGGCTGATATAATCGAGTCGGTAATGACAGGCGGGGGCGGCAGACCGTCCAAGATCATGCTGGACGCCAACCTGTCATATGAAAGGATGAGCAAGTATCTCAGCGTTCTCACGGAAAAGGGACTGTTAGAGCTCACAGGGTCAGGTGGACTTTACGTAGCCACTCCTAAGGGTGTGGAATTCCTCGAAGAGTTTAAGAAGTTTGAGAGGCTTGCCAAAACCTTCGGATTGGAACTCTGAGGTGAATTCGGCTAACCTTTATCAACAACTGATAACCTGAACCAACTGGTGAGGCTGGTGGGATACAAGGTCCTGGTCCTCGCATTCACGGCCTTATTTATGCTGCCCACGATATTCGGCGAAGAGGGTGAGCTGAGGGCTCAGGGTTTACGGGTTATTGAGGCGGTTGAAGGCAGGCTTTCTGGGGGCGTGGCAAGCAGGTTCCAGTTTACTGGGGGTGAGAGTTCTAGGGAGCTGACCGCGCAGCAACCTTCATCCACAACACCTTCTGGACCACTGGTAAACATTCCCTACAGGTCGCCCACAGCTAAGTTCAGCAGAAATGTGATAGTGACATATGATCTCGGCTCCATACCATACCAGAACGAGCCTCACATAGCCTACAACCCTCTCAACCCAGACCACTTGGTTGTCGTATCACATGATTATGACACTGCATGCGCTGTCAACTATGTCAGCTTCGACGGCGGCGAGACGTGGAGAGGTCCCTATACACCGAGCCTACTTCCCGGGGACTCATTCTGCTCAGACCCTGTGGTGACCTTCGGCAGGGATGGTAAGGTGTACTACTCATACCTCTCGATAGGTTCCAAGCCCCTGAGAGTGGGGAGGCTGTTATACACAGCAGATGTAAGTAGCGCAACCCTCTCAGTATCCCTTGATGGTGGAGCCACATGGACGGCATACCTAGCCGCAACAGGCGGGGTTACACCCTCAGAGGACCGGGCGGCTATAACCTTCATAGATAAGCCATGGATGGCTGTCGGACCAGACCCGGTGGATCGCTCGCGAGACAACATATACATCACCTACACCGAGTTCAGGCTCACCTACCCATACCTAGACTTCTACCCATTCGTGGGGGAGCCGGTGGTCGAGGTCTCCATTAAGCTTGTCCGCTCCAGCGACGGAGGCAGGACATGGTCGAGGCCGATAGCCGTGAGCCCTATCTTCAGCGCCCTAGCAGGTGACGAGGATGCTAGGCTGGTTCAGGGCTCCAACATCGCTGTCGCGTCTGATGGGACGCTCTACGTGGCATACTATGACTCACTCGATGATGGTCCGTTCAAAGGGCTTTTCACACCATTTGTGGCTGTCTCGAGAGATGGTGGA